>NZ_LPWE01000012.1:0-300000 GCF_001723355.1 Methyloceanibacter stevinii
CAACAGGGTGAGGATCTTCTTGGCACTGACCGTGATACGGCACGTGGTCATACAAGCGGCTCCAGGACGTCGGCGAACGACGCCGACAGACAACGTCAATGTGTCCCGAACCTACCCCTCGCATGGTTAATAAATGCTGATTTGCCGTGCCATTATGATTTGCGCCACAATCGCCATGCTCAGAGCGCGGCCGTACTAAACCGATGCGGCGCTTAAAGCTTTGGTTACGGCAATCTGGGCTTATTGCTAATGATTTGTTGATTCCAAGAACGAGTTTTGAACCGTGACGAATTCCTCAAGCGTGCCGCCTGCAGACGACATCGACCTGGGAAGTCTTGGGTCCGCGCTATGGCGCGCGAAGGGGCGGATTATTGCGCTGTCGCTGCTGGCCGGGGCGATCACGTTCATCGCCCTGTCGATGATGCGTCCGCTCTACACGTCCGAAGCGCGCATCCTCGTTCAGAATGAGGAAACGGCGTTCACGCGCCCGACGAACGAACAGTCGGCGGCGAACTATCGCGTAACCCTCGATGAACAGGCGGTCCAAAGCCAAGTCCAGGTTCTGAATTCGCGCGATCTTATTCTGCAGGTCGTGAGAGATCTCGATCTCACACAGAACGCCGCCTTTCTCCGTGACGCAGGGGGCTCGCCGATCGGCCGGCTGCTCAGAGCCATAGGCCTCGGCGGCTCGACGCAGGAATCGCTGGAAGAACGGGCCGCGAATGCCGTGGCGGAACATCTGGATGTGTTTCAGCTATCGAACTCGTCCGTGATCGCGATCGAGTACAGCTCCGGCGATCCGCAGCTCGCCGCGCAGATCGCCAACAAATTGGCGGATGTCTACATCGGCTGGCAGCGCGATGCGAAAATCGAGCAGACCAAGGATGCGACCGCCTGGCTCGACGCGCAGATCAAGGCCCTGCGCAAGGCGACGGCCGAATCCGAGGCCGCGGTGGAGACGTTCAAGGCTTCGGAGGGGCTGTACGCCGGAAGCAACAACATTACCCTGAACGCTCAGCAGCTCTCCGAGCTCAATAGCCAGTTGATCCTGGCGGAAGCGCAAGAATCGGAGGCTCAGGCCCGCGCCAAGCTGATCAAGCAGATGCTGGCGACCAGCGGCGACATCGACGCGACCCCCGAAGTGCTGAACTCGCAGTTGGTGATCAATCTGATCGAGCAACGGGTTTTGGTGCAGCGCCAACTCGCGGAACTGTCGGCAACGTTGCTGCCGTCCCACCCGCGCATTCAACAGCTGAGATCGGAACTGGCCGATGTGCGCGCGCAGATCCGCTCGGAAGCAAAGAAAGTGGTCCAAAGCCTGGAGAATCTGGCGCAGATCGCTGCGGCCCGTGAGGCCTCCTTGCGGGCAAGCCTCGACGCCGCGAAGAGCCGGACCTCGGGTCAATCCGAGGCGGAGGTCAAGCTTCGCGCCCTCGAGCGTGAGGCGAAGGCGAACCGGGACCTGCTGGAATCGTATCTCGCACGCTATCGCGACGCGTCGGCGCGTCACGACGTCGGCGCCGTGCCCGCGCAAGCGGCGATCGTCTCGCGTGCCCACGCCTCTGTCTTGCCGTCCTTCCCGCGGCGCGGACCGATCACGCTTTTGGTCATAGCCGCGACCGCGCTGCTGTCCATCGGGACGGTGCTTGCGAAGACGATCATCGTCAGTGGCGCGCCCCAACGGCGGGAAAGACCGTCGGACTTCTATGGGGAAGAGGAAGAGGAACTCGTCCCCAGCGAACCCGAGTATATGTCACGCGCCGAAATGCTGGCCCTCAGCAGAATGAATGCGCCGCGGCAAAAGCCGGCTCAGCCGCAGCCCGCGCGACCTAAGCCCTCGCAAGGAAAACCTGCGGCCACCGGTGCCAAGCCGATCATCGAGAATCGGCGGTTGTCCGAAACACGCGGGAAACCCAAAGCAAAGCATCGGCCCTCCCAGCCGCCGCACGGCTCCTCAAAACCAGAGACAACGAGCGGCCCGCAAACGGCCGCAAAGCCTGCCGAGGCGGTCGCGCCCAAACAGCCTGAGCCTGCAAGCGAGGTTGCACCGGCGTCGGCGAAGGCAGACGTCGAGACTAAAGCGGCCACACCCGAGAAAACCGCAGAGACGCCGAAGCCGGACGTGACCCAGAAAAAACGTCAGAGATCCGTATGGCGCGCTACGAAGCCCGCCAAGCGGCCGTCATGGCTCGCGGTCAGCGAACCTCGAAGCGCTACGCTCGACACCCCGGAGGAAGCCCCGCCAGAAGCAACAAAGCCCGACACGCTGTCTGCCGATGCGCAGGTGCAGCCCCCAGAGACAGCGCCTGCTGAAAAGACCGAATTGCAGACGGCATCCGCCGACGAAACGCCGGAACGCGCAGAGGCGCCGACGGAAGGAGGCACGAGCGCGGGCGTTCTCGCAGCCCTAGCGGCGCCCGCCGCAGCCATTGCCGCCAAAGCTGCGATGTCCGAATCGGAGAAGAGATCGAGCCCCGACAAGGGACCCGCAGGCGACAAACCGGCTGGCGAAGGAGCGGAAAACAATGCTGCTTCGAAGCCCGAGCAACCGGCTTCGCCGTCGACGGATTTCGTTCAACGGATGCGTCGAGACGCGATCAAGCGGAGCGAAGCGGAAGAGGCGACCACATCCGCCAAACGCCGGGCCGCTGGATTGTTCGGCCGCTTGCGCGGGAAACCGACCAAAGAAAAGACGACAGGGGCCGCTGAAGAGTCAGCGCTTACCGCGAAAGCGGCGCAAGACGCCAGTGCACCACAATATGAAAACGAGAGTGAGATGGCAGCCCTCAGTCCCAACGACCTGCGCCATTACCTGACGCAACGGATCGCGGCATCCGATGAGAATGAAGAACTGGAGACGCAGGCTGTCGTCGAGCCGGATGTCGAGGCCCTGGGGCCCGTCATGGGATCGCTCCACGAAGTCGTGGGCACGGTACTGAAGAGTTCGACCGGCGGTCTTCCCCGTGCGTTGCTTGTCGCCGGAACATCTGTGCGTTCGCCGTCACCACAGGCGGCCATCGGTATCGCGCGGGATCTCGCGAGCCGTAATGAGCAGGTCGCGCTCGTGGATCTTGCGAAGGGTGCGGCCGTTGTTTCCGGGCGCCTGAATATGCCGCGGGTACCCGGCTTTTCCGATCTTGCGGTAGGCGCAGTGGATTTTGCCGATGTCGTGAATCTCGACGACGGATCGACGCTGCAGGTCATTCCCGCGGGCAATCCGACCCTCAATGACGGATACGACGCCCCGGACAAGTTCATGCGCGTTTTCGAGGCGCTGACGCAGACCTATGACTGCGTGGTCTTGCATGCCGACATGGCGGCGATCGACAGCCTGATGCCGGCGCTCAAGTTCGAACTTCCCGTCGCTGTCGCGGTCCTGCCGCCACGGGCGACGCCGGAAGAGGAACGCGACCCGCTCGCGATCATTCAGCGTCTGGGATGTCCGATCGTCGTTCACGGCACGCCCATGAAGCACAGGCAGCGACGCTTCTCACTGTTCGGCCGTAAGGTCGCGGTCTAGCGAACGCATGCCGCGCAGCGCAGAACGCCATTATCTTTTCGAGATCTGGAGAGTGACCCGGGTGGCCAGCGCGTCTTAGGTGTGGCTGCCCTTGATCGTTTTGCGCACCGTTTGAGCCAAGGCCCAGAGCCGCGGATTGGACTTGATCTTGCGCTTCAGGGCGCTCTTGACCGTAAAGGGCAAGGTCACGGCAAGTCCCTGAGGCTTCAGCGCGAGATAGCTGTCGAACAGAGAATAGATCTCGTTGCTCCATTCCGATTTGTGCCGCGCCGCCCCCACACCCAGGTCGAAATAGGCGAGGCCGTCATTGCATGCCTCTTCGATTTCGTGACGCAGAAGCTGTGCACCCGGCGACTGGCGCTGGAAGGGGCTGTCCGCCAACGAGGACAAGAGAACGTTCACTCGGTTGTGGACGACCGTGCCTGAGAAGGTGGCGAGGATCTCGTCGTTCAACGCGACATAACCGAGCCGCAAGCGGCTTGGACTGTCTTCGGGGAGCATGACCAGGGCCGCGTAAAAGGCGCGCGCCTCTTGTGTGAAGATGTCCGTCACCCCCATGGCGGCAAACTGGATCGCCTTTTGGGCAAAGAACGTCTCGAGCACGTCGCGCTTTTCCTGCTTGCTCTCGGCCCAGCCATACTTGAGGGTGCCGGCTTCCCAGAGCCGCCGTTCCTTACGTAGAAGGCCCTGTCGGGCTCGCTTCTTGAACCGCTCGCGATAGAGCGTCTCGAAGTCACCGAGCCGAATCGCGAAGCCGCTGTTGGGCGCAGGCTGGTGCGAGAGCAGAGCAAATGGATTGGCGATGCCGTCCCAAGAAAAAGGCTGTGCCTCAAACGCCGCAACCGACGCCCCCGACCACCGGCCGACTTCATTGAGGATGCGGGATATGTCCGTCTTCGTCAGCGCTGCCGCGAACGCGGGACGAAACACACCGAACAGGTAGTTGGCGTGCTCCTGACTAAGCCAACTCAGTACCGTCAGCCCGCCGACCTTCTTGGCCTCGAACGGCAGTAGAAATTGGACTTGTCCGTCGGCATCATATCCCACCGCAATAACGGGGGCCCGGCCTTGCGCGGCGAGCATATGCACCGACCAGGCACGCGCCCAGTCGAAGGTCTGCGCGCTGGTGCAAGTCACCGCGGTCTCGATTTCGCGCCACTCCGAAGCGACGGTTTGAAGATCGGAGGTGATCTTCATGGAGACCGGCCCTGCGGACGTGCTGAAAGAGATCTCGCCGCCCCCAGCCGCGTCCATGCCCGAAATGTCTGCGCTGGACCGAGTCAAAGTCATCGAACCCATCGATTGAATCCCATCGTGCCAGTCTAGTAGATAGCGGAGAACAAGCCTTGCCCCCCGGCAATTCTTTCTCAAGGAACCAGCGTCAGACTGGCCGAGACGATGCGCGGACAATGGCAGGGCGAGGTTAACGGTTGATGCTCGGAAAAGGTGGAAAAAACCATGGCCAAGGGTAAAGCCGCCGTCATGCGGGCCGCGCTCACCGGCCTCCATCGTACGGGAGCCGGCCGTTTGCTTGCGCCTTTCACCCAAGGCCAAGGCCTCATCTTCATGCTCCATCGGGTCAAACCCGAAACAGGTGTCCCACGGGAGTTCGCGCCCAATCGCATTCTGGAAGTCAGCCCGGAGTTTCTGGGCGACGTACTAGACCAGGTTCTGGAAGCGGGGCTCGACATCGTCACGCTCGATGAGGCGGCCGAACGTCTCACGCATGGGGAAGGAGGCCGCTTTGCCTGCTTCACGTTCGACGACGGGTACCGGGACAACAAGGAATATGCCTTGCCGCTATTCCAGGCCCGCAACGTGCCGTTTACGCTCTACATTCCAACAGCCTATCCAAGCGGCCATGGCGAACTGTGGTGGGTCGCGCTGGAAGAAGCCATCGACAGGGCGCCCGACGAGGTCTCGATCGACCGCGACGGCGACACTTGGCGGCTTCCCACCGGGACGGACGCGGACAAGATCCGCACGTATGAAAAGATCTACTGGTGGCTGCGCGCACTGCCGGAAGAGACCATGCGCGCCAAGATTCGCGAGCTTGCCGAACGGCACGGCGTCGACCTCTCGAAACAATGCCGCGATCTCATCATGACGTGGGACGAGTTACGCGACATGGCGTCGGATCCTCTGGTCACGATGGGCGCTCATACCAAGGATCATTTGGCACTCGCGAAGCTCCCGGAGAAAGAAGCGCTGGCGCAGATCGTGGAAAGCGCCGACCGCATTGAAGCCGAGCTCGGGGAGCGGCCGGTGCATTTCGCCTATCCCTACGGCGATCCGGGCAGCGCGGGCCCACGGGATTTCGCGCTCACCGAAGGCGCCGGCTTCCGCACGGCGGTGACCACGCGCAAAGGCATGCTCTTCCCCGCCCACAAGGATCATCTGACGGCGCTGCCGCGGGTGTCGCTGAACGGCGAATTCCAGGACCTGTCCTACACGGCCCTGTATCTGACCGGCGCACCCTTCGCCATCTGGAACGGGTTTCAGCAGGTGGACGCCGCTTAGCGGAGGCGGTTCTCGACGCCCTTAGTCGGGACGGGCCATCCACCGGATGAGCAGCGCCGCGGGGGCGACCCATAGAAGCCCCGCAACCAGGAAATAGAGGAACTGGAAGACGCTGTTCGCCTCGGCAATGCGCCCGGATCCGATTGCCGCCGCAACCGCGATATAGACGAGCAGAAAGACCAACAGCACGACCGTGCCGACGAGCTTGCGCACGTGCCCGCTCATGACGTCGCACCCCGCAGCGCCGGTGCGGCCCGGCCATTGAGTTCCTGCCGAGAGCCCGCTATCACCGCGTCCATGAGTATTTCCGGCACGCAGCCCAGCACGCAGTCCATGGCAGCAGCATTCGAGACCGAAGAAATGCCGCCGCGGCATGTCCGGGCGCTGCGCTTGTGGCTGTCGTTCGTTGCGCTGCTCATCGTCGCCATGATCCTCGTTGGGGGCGCCACGCGCCTCACCGATTCCGGCCTGTCCATCACCGAATGGCAGCCGATCGTCGGCGCCATACCGCCTTTATCCGACGCCGATTGGCAAGAGGCATTCGACGCCTACAAACAGATCCCCGAATATTCCCAGGTCAATCAGGGCATGGACCTGCAAGGGTTCAAGTCGATCTACTGGTGGGAGTGGGCGCATCGCTTTCTGGGCCGCTTTATCGGGCTCGTCTTCTTCGTGCCGTTCGTCGCCTTCTGGCTCGCGGGCTATATCCCGCGGCCCTTGCTGCCGCGTCTGCTCGGTCTCTTCGTCCTCGGAGGACTGCAGGGCGCCCTCGGCTGGTACATGGTCAAGAGCGGGCTCGTGGACCGGATCGACGTGAGCCAATACCGGCTGGCGGCTCATTTCGGCGTCGCCGTCCTGATTTTCGGCTACACGCTGTGGCTCATCCTCGGGCTCGGACGGACTGAGCGACAAGGAGCCGTCGCGAGAACGCCGGCGATCGTTGCAGGCATTATCCTGCTCCTGGTGTTTCTGCAGCTTCTGGCCGGCGCTCTCGTCGCCGGCATCGACGGCGGCATGGGCTTCAACACCTGGCCGCTGATGAACGGAGCCGTCATTCCGGCGGGGCTCGGCGCCGCGGAGCCGTGGTACCTCAATCTCTTCGAGAACCCGCTGACGGTGCAATTCGACCATCGCATCCTGGGGTACGCAGTGGTTCTTACAGCCGTGCTCCAAGCCCTGTGGCTGGCGCGTAAACCCGATGCCGCCGGCCTGCGGGCGAGCGCAACGGCGCTCGCACTTCTGTCGCTGCTGCAGGTCGTGCTCGGAATCTGGACCTTGCTCAGCTTCGTGCCGATTGAACTCGGCCTTGCCCACCAGGCAGGCGCGATCGCGGTCTTTGCGGCCGCGCTCTACCATTTCTGGCGGTGTGTGGCGGGCGAGGCGGCGGCACGCCGTCAGACGGCCGCGAGCGCCTGATCCAGATCGGCAATGATGTCGTCGACGTCCTCGAGCCCGATCGACAACCGCACCACATCGGCACCCGCACCGGCACGCTCGCGTGCTTCGTCCCCGAGCTGACGATGGGTCGTCGAGGCCGGATGGATGATGAGACTGCGCGTATCGCCGATATTGGCGAGATGGCTAAACATCTCCACCTTGCCGACGAGGGCGATGCCGGCCTCATAGCCGCCCTTGAGCCCGAACGTGAACACGGCGCCGGCGCCTTTCGGCGCGTAGCGCTGGGCAAGAGCATGGAAGTTGTTGCCGGGAAGGCCGGCGTAGTTCACCCAGGCCACCTTGTCGTGACCAGCTAGCCATTCCGCCACCTGCTTGGCGTTGTCGCAGTGCCGCTGCATCCGCAAGGGCAATGTCTCGATCCCGTTGAGAATGAGGAAGGCGTTCATGGGCGAGATCGCAGGGCCAAGATCGCGTAGCCCGAGCACCCGGCAAGCGATCGCGAATGCAAAGTTCCCGAACGTCTCGCCGAGCGTCATGCCGTGATAGCTGGCGCACGGCGCCGAGAGCGACGGATAGCGGTCGCTCGCCATCCAGTCGAACGTGCCGCAGTCGACGATGACGCCGCCGACGGAATTGCCGTGGCCGCCGAGAAACTTGGTGAGCGAGTGCACGACGATGTCGGCGCCGTACTCTTTCGGCTGCGTGAGGTAGGGCGTTGCAAGCGTATTGTCGACGATGAACGGAATGCCGGCCTCTTTGGCCACGGCCGAAACCGCTTCGAGATCGGTGACGATACCGCCCGGATTTGCGATCGACTCCACGAAGATCGCCCGGGTCTTAGGGGTGATGGCCGCGCGGAAAGACTCCGCGTCCGTGGTGTCGGCCCATTTGACGTGCCAACCGAACTTCTTGAAGGCCTCGCCGAATTGATTCATCGAGCCGCCATAGAGTTGACGCGCGGCCACGAACTCGGCGCCCGGCTCCATGAGCGTGTGGAAGACGATGGCTTGCGCGGCGTGACCGGACGCGACAGCGAGGGCGGCCGTGCCCGCCTCGAGGGCCGCCACGCGCTCTTCGAGAACCGCCTGGGTGGGGTTCATGATCCGGGAGTAGATATTGCCGAAGGTCTCGAGATTGAACAGCGCGGCGGCATGATCCGCATCGTCGAAGACATAGGAGGTCGTCTGATAGATGGGCGTCACGCGTGCGCCCGTCGAAGCGTCCGGGTGTGCACCGGCGTGAATGGCGAGTGTGTTGAATCCAGGGGTACGCTCTTCGGACATTGTTTCCTCCCACGATCTGCCGATCTAACCGTCGAACTTTTGCGAGCCTGGCGACCTTAGGGGATCAAGCCACGCGCGTCTTGTGTTTTACAGCGACGAACGCATTCGCGTGTCGCGCTAGTTGTCATCGCGCAAAGCTCTCTGCTGTCCGCCTTTCGCCGACAGGACAGGCCGCTTGCTCGACAACGTGCGGGAGTTAACCCCGGCCCAACCGATCTCGCCGGACAGCCGGCCGTATTCGATCTTCGGGCAGCGATCCATGACCACCTTGAGACCGGCATCCTCGGCAAGTCGCGCGGCCGCGTCGTTGCGCACGCCGATTTGCATCCAGACCACTTTGGCGCCGATGCGAATGGCGTCTTCGGTGATGCCAAGCGCCGCTTCGGAGTTGCGGAAGATGTCGACCACGTCCACGGGCCTGTCGATATCTCCGAGCGATGCGCTGACGGTTCGGTCCACGACTGACTGTCCGCCGAGACCCGGATTCACCGGGATCACCTCGTAACCCTTGGACAAAAGATACTTCATCACGAAGTAGCTCGGCCGCGTCGTTTTCGCACTCGCGCCGACCACGGCGAATGTCCGGTGGTTCAGGAGAATGTCGCGAATGTAGGTGTCCGGATAGCTGTCGTGGTTCATTACTATTGCGCGTGTATATTGCCTATACACCCGTATGGAGTGTATACAGTCTCTTGGGGGATGAGAGCATGAAACTCTATTCCATTACCAAGAACACAGTACGCGCCTACGTCATCGCTTATTTCGCGCGTGGGCGCCGCATGCCCACGCCGGGCATGAACGCGAGACGGGCCTACGGCTATTCGGATAGAGCGTGGGCAGAAGTCGCAAACGACATAAACAAATACGGCTGGATGGACCAGCTCGGCGTCTTGTTGGATGCCCATGAGATGGCGCCGCTAAAGACGGTCGAAGAGATCGCGGATCTCATTTGGTCGAAACGCTCTGCCAAGACGAAGAGTGGCGGCACGCGAACCCGAAAAGCAGTTCGATCGACGCAAACGGCAAAGCGAACGTCACGCGCCGCCAAATCGCGGCGCAAGCGGCCCACCCATCGCAAAACGATCACGCGCAATGCAGCGGCCCGCAAGAAAACCGTGCGGACGCGCCGTAAGCAGAGCTGACGAGGGAGAACGCGGCAACGAGGGGCACGACGATCGAGTTCGCCGGTCTGCCAATAGGGGGGTGGGACAATGGCAAGAGGACTGTTTGGCGCCATTCTGAGCGCCGCAATCGGTTTCATGGGCATTGGAGGCGCCGCCGCTCAAAGCACGGGGACAGAACCGCTGCACCTGTCGGATGCACCGGATGACGTGGGACAGTCACTGAGTACCGGAGCGCTCGCGTCCTGGTTTGGGGGAGACTGCGCAGGAACGATCCTGCTCCGGCGATCCAAGGACGCGATCGGTAGCATCATCTCGCCGACGTGTTTCGAGGATGCCCAGGGCGCGCAGTTCGCATGGGCAGACGACGCGATATCGAACTCCGAGGTTTGGTCCGCGCAAGGAATCGTCGCGGCGCGGCTGATGCATCGCGGTCAGACGCAGCGATACAGCCCTTACGTCCAGAACCTCGCGTTCGCGCCTTACGCTTACTTCGACCGGGTCGCGAGCGGGGGCAGTGTGGTCGACGGCATCGACAATCTCGCTTACGGGGCCGTGTTTGAACTCTCCGTTGCGAACGTCTTGGGGGCGACGCACTACTTCGACATCGATGCCGAAGTGGTTTCCAGCTTCGACGGCGCCGCGAAGAACTGGTCCGTGGGCGCCGAATGGCAACCCATCGGCTATCTGCGCCATGGCCGGACGTTCCTCCGCTATTTCGGTCAGCCAATGGCCTTGGGGCGCAATTTCCTATGGACGATCACCCCGAAGGTTTACGGGGAGTACGTCTCGGAAATGTCGGATGCCGCCGAGCAGCCGATCTTCGCGGACCGGGACGAGGCCTTGCGGATAGGCCCGACTGTCACTGTCAATCTCTACGGCCTCAAGGAGTTCGAGGACGTTCCGTGGTGGGCCCAACGGTTCAGCCTGGAAGTCACCTATGGCTGGCTCTACGACACACTTTCCGAACTGGACTACGAGCTGTTGGACTCGTCGGTCACGATGGCTCTCGACGAAAAAGGGCATCTCGGTCTCACGCTGAGCTACCGCAAGGGCCAACTTATCGAGACAGGACAGGACGTGGACTTGGCGAAGCTAGGACTGTCGCTCAGCTACTAGTAGCGGCTAGCGGGGCCAGTTCGGCGTACGCTTCTCGAGGAACGCGCCGATGCCTTCTTCGGCTTCGGCATCGAGCATGTTCTCGACCATCACCGAGGCGGTGTAGCGGTAGGCTTCGTCGAGCGGCATCTCGGCCTGGCGGTAGAACGCTTCCTTGCCCGTCTTCAGCGTACGGCCGGGCTTGCTTGCGATCGTGCGGCCGAAGGCGACGGCCTCGTTCACAACCCGGTCCGCGGCGACCACACGGTTCAAGAGCCCGAGCCGCATGGCATCCTCAGCGCCGACCATCTCGCCCAGAAGCAGCATCTCCATGGCCGCCTTGCGCGAAAGATTGCGGCTCAGCGCCACCATGGGTGTCGAGCAGAACAGGCCGATATTCACGCCGGGCGTTGCGAAGCGGGCATCGATGGCGGCGACGGCAAGGTCGCAGGTCGCTACGAGCTGGCAGCCGGCCGCGGTCGCAATCCCGGTCACCGCGGCGATGACGGGCTTCGGCAGGCGCACGATGGCCAGCAGCATCTCAGCGCAAGTCCGCATGGTCTCTTCGTAGAAGGCCCGGCCCTTGTCAGGGTCGTTGCGGTGGGCGGTGAGCTCTTTGAGGTCGTGGCCGGACGAGAAGGCGGGTCCAGCGCCCGTCAGCACGACAGCGCGGACGCTATCGGTCTCTGCTGCCTCGGCGAGGCCCCCGCGCACAGCCGTCATGAGATCCATCGACAGGCAATTACGGGCCTTAGGCCGATTGAGCGTCAGCACCCGAACCGCGTCCTGGTCTTCGCTCAATAGGATGTTCTCGTCGTCGCTCATCGGGACCCCGGATCGCTCTTTGGATTTGTCGCCAACTCGCTTACACCAACTGGCCGAAAACACACGTAAATTCAGTCGTCTTCGTCACGGTAGTTAAATACCACACAACTACTATATTGATTTTGCGTAGATAATTTAATCCGCTTGACCGCTCTGAATCCACCCGTTAGAAGCGCCAATCTTTCGGTTGAGACGCAAGAGTGACGCGAACCATGAAAACCTTTTCCGCCACGCCCACGGACATTGAAAAGTCCTGGGTCCTGATCGACGCCAGCGGCCTTGTGGTGGGCCGACTCGCGGCGCTTATCGCGACGCGGCTGCGCGGCAAGCATAAGCCCGGCTACACGCCTCATATGGACGATGGCGACAACATCATCGTCATCAACGCCGGCGACGTGATCTTCTCGGGCAACAAGCGCGCCGACAAGACCTATTACTGGCACACCGGCTACCCGGGCGGCATCAAGAGCCGCACCGCCGAGAAGGTCCTGGACGGAAAGCATCCGGAGCGCGTGCTGCACAAGGCCGTCGAGCGCATGCTCCCGCGCGGCCCGCTGGCCCGCCAGCAGCTCAAGAACCTCAAAGTCTATGCGGGCCCCGAGCATCCCCACGAGGCGCAGAACCCCGTGCCGCTGGATGTCGCCGCCCTGAACACGAAGAACGCAAGGAGCGTCTAGGAGCCATGAGCGAAACCAACACGCTAGAAGATCTGGCTCAGCTGCAGACCGAAGGCGACGCCCCGGCTGCCGAGCGCGTCTATGAGCGCAAGGTCGATTCCCTCGGCCGCGCCTACGCCACCGGCAAGCGCAAAGACGCCGTCGCTCGTGTCTGGGTGAAGCAGGGCCCCGGCAACATCACCGTGAACGGCAAGGACCACACGGCCTATTTTGCCCGCCCGGTGCTTCAGATGATCCTGAAGCAGCCTCTGGTGACGGCTGCCCGCGACGGACAGATCGACGTGGTCTGCACGGTTTCCGGCGGCGGTCTCTCGGGCCAGGCCGGTGCGGTGCGTCACGGCATTTCCAAGGCGCTCACCCATTTCGAGCCGGAGCTGCGTTCCGTTCTCAAGAGGGCCGGCTTCCTGACCCGGGATGCCCGTACGGTCGAGCGTAAGAAGTACGGTAAGGCCAAGGCCCGCCGCAGCTTCCAGTTCTCCAAGCGCTAGTAACTCTCACGCTTGTTCTGAATTGTTGCGGGAGAGGGGCGCTGCCTCTCTCCCGTTTTTCGTTTTGAGCCGTCGAATCCCGCCCGAGGCGGGTCAACATTTCCGGGGTCGGACATGACCAGCACACAGACGATCCGGGCCGCCGTGCTCGGCGCTTCCGGGTATACCGGCGCCGATCTGATCCGGCTCGCGGCCAGACATCCCAGTATCGAAATCACAGCCTTGATCGCGAAGGCCCATGCGGGCCAGCCGCTCGCCAAGGTCTATCCGCACTTCGCGAGCCTCGACCTGCCGGCACTCGTGACGGCGGACGAAGTCGACTGGGATAACGTGGACGTGGCCTTTTGCGGGCTGCCCCACGGTACGGCCCATAACGAGATCGCCAAGCTCCCCGACAGCGTCAAAGTCGTCGACATGTCCGCCGATTTCCGTCTGCGGGATCTCGGCACCTACGCCGAGTGGTACGGTGCCGAGCATGGCGCCCCCGAGTTGGCGGAGGGCGCGGTCTACGGGCTGACCGAACACTATCGCGACGCCATCGCAGAGGCCCGTCTCGTCGCCTGTCCGGGCTGCTATCCCACGGCGGTACTCCTGGCGCTTCTGCCTTTGTCCAAGTCCGGTCTCATCGCGGCCGACGGCATCATCATCGATGCCAAGTCGGGCGTCTCCGGCGCGGGCCGCTCATTGAAACAGAACATTCTGTTCTCCGAGGCGGGAGAGGGGCTGTCGCCTTACGGCGTCGGCACGCATCGCCATGTCCCGGAGATCGAGCAGGAACTCGGCGCCGCAGCCGGTAAGTCCGTGACCGTGAACTTCACGCCCCATCTCGTCCCCATGACGCGAGGCGAGCTGTGCACCTGCTACGTCCAGCTTGCAGACGGCACCTCCGCGGACGATGTCCGGGAGGGCTTGGCGAAGGCCTATGCGGAAAGCCCATTCGTGCGCGTGGTCGAGGAGGGCGTCATTCCGGCGACACAACACGTGCGCGGTTCGAACTACTGCCACATCGGCGTCTTCGCCGACCGCATTCCGGGGCGGGCGATCGTGATTTCGACGATCGACAATCTGGTGAAGGGATCGGCCGGCCAGGCGCTTCAGAACTTCAATCTGATGTACGGCCTGGACGAAACGACCGCGCTGGAACAGTTGCCTCTGTTCCCGTAGACGCGACAACGACGGGCACGGCTAGTCCTGGGACTTCACGTAGCTGCCGGGCGCATCCTCGATCGGCGGGAACGGCCCGCTCGAGGGGTCGCGCGCCGGCACCTTTTCGCCCGAGAGGTCCTGAAGCCAAACCGCCCAGTCCGGCCACCAGGAGCCGGGGATCTCGGTAGCGCTCTCGACCCACTGCTCGAACGTCTCGCGCGGTGCGCCCGTCCAATATTGGTACTTCTTCTTGGCCGGAGGATTCACGACTCCGGCGATATGGCCGGACCCCGCCATCACATGGCGGACGTCGCCGCCATAGAGCCTGCTGCCCCGATAGACCGACGAAGCGGGCGCGATGTGGTCCTCCCGCGTGAAAAGCTCGTAGATCGGGATCTTGATCTTGGAGAGATCGAGCTTCACGCCGCCGAGCTCCATCTCTCCCTTGCCGAGGCGGTTCTCGTGGTAGAACTCGCGCAGATAGAACACGTGGTTCGCCGCCGGCATCCGCGTGGAATCGGCGTTCCAGAACAACAGATCGAAGGGGAAGGGCTTCTTGCCCAGAAGGTAGTTGTTCACGACATAGGGCCAGATCAGGTCCTTCGGCCGCAGCATGTTGAACACCGCCGCCATGCGCGACCCATCGAGATAGCCGCGCTCGGCCATCATCTCTTCCATCGACTTCAACTGCGCGTCGTCGATGAACATCAGGAGGTCGCCGGCCTCGGTGAAATCGACCTGCGCCGTGAGGAAGGTCGCTGCTGCGATCCTGTCGTCTCCCTTCGCCGCGCAATAAGCCAGTGCCGAAGCGAGCAGGGTGCCCCCGACGCAATAGCCCATGAGGTTCACATGATGAACCCCCAGCTGCCGGTTCACGATCTCGACGGCCTTGAGAATGCCGTCGCGCATATAGTCTTCGAACGTCTTCTGCGCGAGCGTCGAGTCGGGGTTCACCCAGGAGATCATGAAGACCGTGAAGCCCTGATCCACCGCATACTTGACCAGTGACTTCTCCGGCTTGAGATCGAGAATGTAGTACTTGTTGATCCACGGTGGCGCGATGATCAGCGGCGTCTTCGAGACTTCTTCCGTGGTCGGCTCATATTGAATCAGCTGGATCAGCTCATTCTGGAAAATGACCTTGCCCGGCGTGATTGCCAAATCCCGTCCGACCTCGAAGGCCGACAGGTCGGTCTGGCTGACGCGCAGAAGGTCTTTGGACTGACCGATGTCCTCGGCCAGGAGCGCCATGCCCTGAACGAGATTCTCCGCATTGGTCGCCAGCGTCGTTCGGACCACCTCGGGATTGGTGAAAGGGTTGTTGGAGGGCGACATCGCCGACAGGACTTGTCCCAGATAGAACATGGCTTTGCGCCGGGTCTTGTCATCGACGCCTTCCGTGTTCTTGGTGACGTCCTCGGCCCAACGCGACGTGATCAGGTAAGCCTGTTTCCAAAAATCGAAGTACTGATTCTCCGACCAGCCCGGGTCGTTGAAACGGTTGTCGCCGGGGTCGGGCTCGGCCACCGGCTCCACCTCCTCACCCAGAAACTTGCGGACGGAGCGTCCCCAAAGATTTGCGTAGCTGTTGAAGAGTTCGCTCTGGGCGGCGGCCAACTTGCTGGGATTCGAAACCATGGCTTGCGCCACCGAGCCGAAGGTCTTGGCGGCTTCGCCGACCTCGGAGGCCACGCTGTAGGGGCTTTTGCCGCTCGACGCATTACGCTCGGCCAGGGAGGAGGCGACCTTCGCACCCTGATCGAACAGGCGCACCATGTTCCGCGCGAACTCGTCGAAGTTCATCGTGTCCTGCGCTTCGCCTTCGATCTTGTCGCCGCCCGTGGGACCCCCTGCACCTGCTTTTCCATCCCGGCCGTCGTCACGCATTGGAATGCCTCGATCTCTCTCCCCAGGACCACATTTCCGCCGCCTTGTCGGAGCGTGGTTGCGCCAGCTTCCGCCGAACTCGTCATTGTGCTATGCAATATAGCGATTTGGCGGCTGGGTTCGCCAGGGGAAACTCCACTAGAGCAAAAACGTAGTGTTTTTTTTACAGTCAGCTTACCGGCTGGCGGCAGTCCTGTCCGTCATCCTTTTGTCTGGATGTGCGAGCAGCCTGCCGGATCAGGGCCCTCTGCAGCGTTTCAGCGACGCGATCCGCGGCTATGACGACACGCTGACGAAGTCGGAGCGTGAAGCGGCGATCTCGGATCTCAAGCAGGAGAAGGACCGGCAAGACGCTCAGGTCAAACAGGTGAAGAGCACCCCGAAAACGAACTAAAATCAAAGCAAACCGACCGAAGGTCTTAAGTCCGAGATGCTTGCCGGGCGGGGCCTTTTCGTGGTTCAACTTCAGACTCCCAATTTCAGAAAGATCGGGTGGGGATAACCGTCCGTGCAGAACGAATTTCATAGGATCAAGCGGCTGCCGCCGTATGTCTTTGAGCAGGTGAACAAGCTCAAGGCGGAAGCGCGCGCCCGCGGCGACGACATCATCGACTTCGGGATGGGCAATCCCGACATGCCGACACCGCCGCATATCATCGACAAGCTGGTGGAAACGGTCCGCGACCCCAAGGCCACCCGCTATTCGGCGTCGAAGGGCATCCAGGGCCTGCGCAAGGCGCAAGCCGCTTACTACGACCGTCGCTTCGGCGTGAAGCTCAACCCCGATACCCAGGTCGTCGCGACGCTCGGTTCGAAAGAAGGCTTCGCCAACATGGCCCAGGCGATCACCGCCCCGGGCGATGTGATCCTGGTCCCGAACCCCACCTATCCGATCCATGAGTTCGGCTTCATCATGTCCGGCGGCGTGATCCGGCATCTGCCGGCCAGCACCGATTCCCAGTTCATGGTCTCGCTCGACAAGGCCATGCGCCACAGCGTGCCGAAGCCGTCGGTTCTGGTGCTCAATTATCCGGCCAACCCGACCGCGGTCGTCGCGAACCGCGACTTCTATGCGGAGGTCGTCGCCTACGCCAAGAAGCACGACCTGATCGTGCTATCCGATCTCGCCTATGCGGAAATCTATTTCGAGGGCGAGCCGCCGGGTTCGTTCCTCGAGATCCCCGGCGCCATGGATATCGCGGTCGAGTTCACATCCGTATCCAAGACCTATTCCATGCCGGGCTGGCGCATCGGCTTTGCCGTCGGCAACGAACGTCTCATCCAGGCTCTGACCCGGGTGAAGTCTTATCTCGACTATGGCGCCTTCACCCCGATCCAGGTGGCGGCAGCGGCTGCGCTGAACGGCCCGCAAGATTGCGTCGACGAGATCCGGGGCGTGTACAAGCGCCGGCGCGATACGCTCGTCGATGCCATCACCCGCGCGGGCTGGCCCATTCCGTCTCCGCCGGCGACGATGTTCGCGTGGGCGCCGATTCCGGACATGTTCGCTCATATCGGTTCGCTCGAATTCTCGAAGCTCCTCCTTGAGAGAGCCTCCGTCGCCGTGGCGCCGGGCGTTGGCTTCGGCGAGTACGGCGAGGGCTATGTGCGCATCGCGCTCGTGGAGAACGAGCAGCGCATCCGCCAGGCTGCGCGGAATATCCGCAAGTTCCTCACCGAGTCGGCCAACGAGCTGCACAACGTCATTCCTCTGGCCTCCAAGGCCCAGCGGACGCTATAGCTCCTTCCATGGCAGACCCCTTGAAGCTTGGACTGGCCGGAATCGGCACTGTCGGCACTGGCCTCGTGCAGTTGATCGCCGCGCGCGCGGACACGCTTGCCGCCAGGACCGGCCGGCCCATCGAGATCGTCGCCGTCTCGGCGCGGAACAGGCGCAAGAAGCGCGGCGCCGATGTGTCGAAGATGCGCTTCGTCTCCGATCCGGTGGCGCTGGCCAACGACCCCGAGATCGACGTCTTTGTCGAGCTCATCGGCGGTGAAGAGGGCGCAGCGAAAGAGGCCGTCGAGGCCGCGCTGCAGGCAGGCAAGCATGTGGTCACCGCGAACAAGGCGCTTCTGGCACACCATGGACCGGCGCTCGCCGCGCTAGCGGAGAAGAACGGTGTCGCCCTGAACTTCGAGGGTGCCGTGGCCGGCGGCATACCGGTGGTCAAGGCCATGCGCGAGGGCCTCCAGGGCAACGACATCACCCGCGTGTTCGGCATCCTCAACGGCACCTGCAACTACATCCTGACCAAGATGGAACGGGAAGGCCGTGACTTCGCCGATGTCCTCAAAGAGGCGCAGGAACAGGGTTACGCGGAAGCGGATCCCACCTTTGATGTCGGCGGTTTCGACACCGCGCATAAACTCTCACTGCTCACGAGCCTCGCCTTCGGCACGAGACCCGGTTCGACGGCCGTCTATGTCGAGGGCATCGAAACGATCACGCCGACCGACATCGAGGCGGCAACCGATCTCGGCTATCGCATCAAGTTGCTGGGCGTCGCGCTCAGGACCGACAGCGGCATCGAACAACGCGTGCATCCGACCATGGTGCCCAAGGATACGGCCATCGCGAATGTGGACGGCGTCTCCAACTGCGTGGCCATCGATGGCGACTTCATCGGCGACGTGATGCTGATCGGCCCCGGCGCGGGCGGGGGCCCGACGGCGTCCGCGGTGATGAGCGACATCATCGATATCGCCCGCGGCATCGTTCTGCGGCCCTTCGGCGTCAAGGCCACGAACCTCAAGGCCTACAAGAAGGCGGCCATGCGCACGCATGAGGGCGGCTATTACATTCGCCTCTCGGTCTACGACCGGACCGGGGCCTTCGCCGCCATCGCCCAGCGCATGGCGATGCAGAACATTTCGCTCGAGAGTATCGTCCAGCGCCGTCCGAGCGACGAGCGTCCCGGCCAAGGCAAGACGCCCCGCAAAAAGGGGGCGCCGCAGGCTAGTATCGTCATGGTGACCCATGAGACCACGGAGGCCGCCGTGCGAAAGGCGCTCGCAGCCATCCAAAAGGATGGACATGTCGACTCCAAGCCACAAATGATCCGTATCGAAAAGCTTTGACGGCCACCGCGCCGGCGGAAGATCGCGCGCGTTGAAACGAGGGAGGTTTTGACGTGTCACAGGCAGTTGAGAAGGCAGAACTCGACCGCGCCCTGGCGCTGGATATCGTTCGGGTGACCGAAGCGACCGCGGTGGCGGCGGCTCAATGGCTCGGGCGCGGGGACGAAGCCTCCGCGGACGAGGCGGCAGCGGCGGCGATGCATCGCGAGATCGCCCGCTTGCCCTTCGATGGCATCGTCGTCGTCGGCGAGGGCGAAGAGGGCGATTGCCCCTTCTTCTACATGGGCGAGAGGATCGGCCAGGGCTCACCCTCAGGCACGACCGTGGATGTGGCCGTCGATCCTATCGAGGGCTCGACATTGTGCGCCAAGGCGCTCCCGAATGCCATGTCGGTGCTGGCCGTGGCCGAGCGCGGCAGTCTGCTCAAGGTGCCGCCCATCTACATGGAGAAGGTCGCCATCGGGCCTGGTTACCCCGAGGGGACCATCAGCGTTGCCGCGACCCCCTCGGAGAACCTCGGCGCGCTAGCCGAAGCAAAAGGCGTCGGCGTACAGGATCTGACCGTGTGCGTGCTCGACAGGCCGCGCCACGGTGACCTCATCGAAGAGATCCGCTCGGCCGGCGCCGCACTGCGCCTAATTGGCGACGGCGACATCGCGGGCGTGATCCACGTCACCGATCCCGTGCAGACCGGTATCGACATGTATCTCGGCATTGGCGGCGCGGCGGAAGGCGTGCTGGCGGCCGCAGCTCTGACCTGCCTCGGGGGCCAGATGGAAGGGCGCCTCGTGGCGCTCAACAAGGAGCATCGCGCCTGGGCCAAGCTGGCCGGCATCACGAACCTGTCCAAGACCTATGCGCTGAAGGATATGGTCATGGGCGATCTCAGCTTCGCCGCGACGGGCATCACCGATGGATCGATGATGGCGGGCGTCCACCATGCGCGGAACGCGATCATCACGGAGAGCGTGGTCATGCGCGCCTCCACGCGCACCAGGCGCTGGATCAAGACCGAACACGCCGACCCGAACAAATTCGCCTGATCCGGGGGGCGGGTGCGAATCGGCTACTCTCCAGACCCAAAGCAAATCCAAGCTCATATCTTGCAGAGCCGACCGTGACCGCAGCCTTGAAACGCCAGGACGATAACACCGCGAACCCGCCCACACCGGCCATGCTGGGCGTGGAACGGTCGGCGCGGAGCCAGCGCTGGGTGGAACGTCTCGAACCGGCCCGCGCGCATACCGCGACGGCCATTGCCCAGGCGCACGGTCTGCCCGACCTGCTCGGGCGGGTGCTCGCGGCGCGCGGCGCCGACGTCCAAACCACCGAACGTTTTCTCGATCCGTCCCTCAAGACACTGATGCCGGACCCCGCCAGCCTCCAGGACATGACGAAGGCTGCGGAGCGCATGGCCGACGCGATCACCCGTGGCGAAACCATCGGCATCTTCGGCGACTACGATGTGGACGGGGCCTCCTGTGTGGCGCTGATCGAGCGTTTCTTAAGGGCGCACGGACAGAGCTGCCTGACCTACATCCCGGATCGCCTCACCGAAGGCTATGGCCCGTCGCCCGAGGCTCTTCGCGGGCTGGTCGAGGAGGGTGCTCGGCTGATCCTCACCGTGGACTGCGGCACCGCCGGGGACGCGGCCATCGTTGCCGCCAACGAGGCTGGCGCCGAGGTGATCGTGCTGGACCATCACCAGGCCGGCGAGGCTCTGCCGGACGCCTTCGCCGTCGTGAACCCGAACCGTCAGGACGACCTATCCGGCCAGGGGCATCTGGCGGCCGCGGGTGTCGTGTTCCTGTTTCTGGTCGCAACGATGGGCGCTCTGCGTCGCCTGGGTGCCTACGACACACGCCCGGCACCGGACCTGCTCGGACTGCTGGACCTGGTTGCGCTGGCCACGGTCTGCGATGTGGTGCCCTTCAAGGACGCCAACCGCGCCTTCATCGCCAAGGGGCTCCAGGTTCTGCGGCTCCGGCACAATACAGGCCTGCGGGCGCTGGCCGACGAGGCCCGGCTCACCGAAGCGCCTTCCACCTACAGCCTTGGCTTTGTCCTCGGTCCACGGATCAATGCCGGGGGACGCGTGGGCGCGTCGGGCCTAGGCGCGCGCCTTCTCGCAACGGAAGACGAAAGCGAAGCCGGCACGATCGCGGCACGGCTCGAGAGCCTGAACGCCCAGCGCAAGGCGATCGAGCAGGGCATGCTCGAAGGAGCCGTCTCCATGGCGCAGCAGGCCCTGGACGAAGGCCCGGACGCACCGCTCCTGTTTCTCGGCGATGCCGATTGGCACAAAGGGCTCGTCGGTCTCGTGGCAGGCCGCCTCACGGAACGCTTCATGCGTCCGTCTTTCGTGATGACCCTCGACGGCAACGGCATCGCCACCGGCTCCGCCCGCTCGATCCCCTCGGTCGATCTAGGTGCAGTCGTGCGCGACGCAGTGGAGGAGGGGCTCTTCCTCAAAGGCGGCGGGCACGCGATGGCTGCTGGCTTTACCCTAGATTGGGCCAAGCGAGAGAAGGCGACCGCGTTCCTCGCCGCGCGTCTCTCGGAGTCTGTCGCGCAGTCATCGGCGACCCGCACCCTCGGCCTCGACGGCGCCCTCTCGGCCAGCGCCGTCACCCCGGAACTCATCGATCTTCTCGAGCGCGCCGGTCCCTACGGTCCGGGTCATCCCCGGCCGCGCTTCGTGTTTCCCGCGCATCGGATGACGTGGCTGCGCGGCTTGAACGGCGGTCATGTCCGCTGCACGCTGCAAGCTGCGGATGGAGGGCGTATCGATGCGGTCGCATTCCGGGTCGAAGGCTCGCCGCTGGGCGACATCCTCATGGGCGCTGAAGGCCAACAACTCCACGTAGCGGGCCACCTGCGCCGGTCGGTCTGGCAGGGGCGGGAACGCATCGAGTTGATGATCGAAGATGCCGCAGAAAAGCAAGATTCTGCCCGCTAGGGGCTTGCCCAGAGTGGGTGCGGCGTCTTAAACAGCGGACTTGCGAGACGCCGCGAAGCTATCTATATCAGCGGGCTCGTGACCGGCCTGCTCCCTTCGTCTATCGGTTAGGACGCCAGGTTTTCAACCTGGAAAGAGGGGTTCGACTCCCCTAGGGAGTGCCACACCCGCACACCCCGCGCGGGCCGGTCTTCAGCCTCTCTCCGCTACCATTTGCCCGTATTCGGCATGGACGCCCAGGGCTCCTGCTCGGGCAGGCGCTTGCCCTTCTGCAAGAGCTCGATCGAGATGTTGTCGGGCGAGCGGATGAAGGCCATCCAGCCGTCGCGCGGCGGACGGTTGATCGTCACGCCCGCCTTCATGAGCCGGTCGCAGGTCTCGTAGATGTTGTCGACCTCGTAGGCGAGGTGACCGAAATTGCGTCCCTCGCCGTAGGCTTCCGGATCCCAGTTATAGGTGAGCTCGAGTTCGGTTTCTTCGTCGCCCGGCGCGGCGAGATAGATGAGCGTGAAGCGGCCTTGCTCGCTTTCCATGCGCCGGGTCTCTTTGAGCCCCAGCTTGTTGCAGTAGAAGTCGAGCGACTTGTCGACATCCGCGACGCGAACCATGGTGTGAAGATACTTCATCGGTAACGTCCTCCCGAGGGTTCCAACGGTGGTTGGACTGACTTTGGGCCCGACCCTAAAGCGCCGAACGGCATGATGGCAAGATGACGAATCTTCCTTCAAACACGGGCTGAATGAAATTTTTATTTCAAATGTTGCCGCACGCCCACAGCTCTCGCTCCAATGTGACGGAACGCCAAATTTACTCGACGCCAGAGAAGTTTGAGTGCGCTTCATCGAGATTTGGCGTCTTGAGCACCTGCGAACCTCACGATGTGCGAAGGCCGACGGTTTCTCTTGCCGATCAGATGCTTGCGAACGCACCCGTCTCGTGATGACACGTTCGCACCCGCACTGTGGAGAAGCTCGCATCGGAAGCAAAAATAATCTGGTCGTTGAAACAGCCGATGCTATCCTCTGAGACACGCACTATTTGATTCGTATATCGCGGCATCGAGTCGATACTTAGTACAGCGGGGGAATGCGGCATGGCGGCGAAAGCATCGCCACTTCAGGAGGAACTTATCCATCGTACCGAAGAGGCCGCCATCGACGACGCCACCGTCGATGTCTTCGAGGTCTCCGGTTCCATCAAATGGTTCGATGCGTCGAAGGGCTACGGCTTCATCGTCCCCGACGACGACCTTCCCGATGTTCTGCTGCATGTCACCTGCCTGCGCCGCGACGGTCATCAGACCGCTTATGAGGGCGCGCGGGTCGTCTGCGAAGTCCTCCGCCGTCCAAAAGGCTTGCAAGCTTCCCGCATCCTCGAGATGGATGATACGACCGCCGTCCACCCGTCCCAATTGCCGCAGCGCACGCACGTCGTGGTTGTTCCCGAAAGCGACTGGGAACGGGTTATGGTCAAGTGGTTCAATCGTATCCGCGGCTTCGGCTTCCTGACCCGGGGGCCCTCGACGCTGGACATTTTCGTGCACATGGAGACCCTGCGGCGGTGCGGCTTTACAGAACTTCGTCCGGGACAGTCACTCCTCGTTCGCTTCGGGAGGGGTCCCAAGGGTCTGATGGCGGCCGAGATCAAACCGGACGGCGCCAACGGTCTGGCCTCCCACTGATCCCCAATCCAGTTCAGCTTCGCGCGTTATCGGCGTGGCTCGCCGCCGTGCTCGTCCTTGCGGCTTTGCCTCCGGCAACCGCCGAAGAAGACACCGCGCCGCTGGTGCTGAAGACGGACAGCGGCGATCACACCTATAGCGTCGAGGTCGCCGACAGCCCTGGCGAGAAGGCGCGCGGGCTCATGTTCCGCCGCTCGCTCCCGCAGGACCACGGCATGATCTTCCTCTACGATCCGCCGCAGGCCGCGAGCATGTGGATGCAGAACACGTACATCCCGCTCGACATGATCTTCATCACCGAGCAGGGAACGGTCCTGCGGATCGAGGCCAATACCGAACCCTTCTCGAAGACTGTCATCGACTCGGGTGGCATCGCGGAAGCTGTCCTGGAACTCAACGCCGGGGAGGCGGCCCGGATCGGCCTCAAGCCAGGCGACCAGGTGGTCTTCCCGGGGCTCGGCTCCGAACCGGCCCGGGAGCTGGAAAAGTCCGGCACCTGGTGAGAGGGTCTTAACGTCGCGGGGCTAGCCTCCCGCATCGGTTCTCAGTATGAATGAGCCTTCTGAACGTTCGTTGTATTCAGAGGTCTTGTTGTTCTAAAGGCTCTTGCCTGCGCCGGATTTGGCTGTCATGTCCGTGCCGCGTGGTCATATCGGGGCATAGCGCAGTCTGGTAGCGCACTGCTTTGGGAGCAGGGGGTCGCAAGTTCGAATCTTGCTGCCCCGACCACTTGCTGGTCTGATGAATTGGATCTGAGTCCGCTCGAGGGGAACACTTGATGACGGCCCGAATTTACAAACCCGCTCAGAACGTCATGCAGCAGGGCACGGCTGCGACTAAGGACTGGGTCTTGGAATATCTGCCGGACCAGCCGCGGCTCATCGAGCCCCTGATGGGCTGGACGAGTTCGTCGGACACCAAGCGCCAGATCAGACTGAGCTTCGCCACCAAGGACGAAGCGATCGCCTACGCCAAGGAAAACGGCATCGCCTACCGGCTGGAAGAGCCGCCGGCCACGAAGATCCGGCCGAAATCCTATGCCGAGAACTTCAAGTACGGCCGCCCGGACAGCTGGACCCACTGAATCGCAGGCGAGTCGCGCTATACTCCGCGCCTGTGTGGTCCCGTAGCTCAACCGGATAGAGCACCTGCCTTCTAAGCAGGGGGTTGCAGGTTCGAGTCCTGCCGGGATCGCCAGCCCTTTAAAGCCACCCTTCAAAATTGCTTGCGGCTACTTCTCAACGGAGTCGCGGAAGCGGTACCAGCGCTCGATGAAGGGCACGGCAAGCTGCGCCACGTCGCGCATGGGGAAGGCGGGGAAGGTGAGATCGTCGAACGCCGTCGCGCCGTCCGGATCGTCCGTCATCTGCAATGCGATCTTGTGCCCGAAATAGGTCGCCCGCGAAACGCCGGTGCCGCAATACCCGGCCGCGAAATGAATGCCCTCCCGGCTGCGGCCGAGATGGGGGAGCTCGTCGTAGGTATAGCCGATCGTGCCGTCCCACACATGGGACACGCCCACGTGGCCGAGGTCCGGGAACACGCTGAGCAAATCCTCCGCCAGGTGACGATAGGCCTTGAGGCCGCCGAAGCGCGCGGCGCGTCCGCCCCAGACCAGCCGGTCCTGATCGGGCGCCGCCCGGAAATAGTAGAACACCCGGTTGGTGTTGCCGTAGACGCGGCCTCCCGGCAGGAGTTGCTCGATCATTCCCGGCTGAAGCTGCTCCGTCGCGATCAGACCGGACCGAATACTGACGATACGCCGACGCAAGTGCCCGAACAGGGTGTCTGTGTAGCCGTTGGTGGCCACGAGGACCTGCCGGCAATCGATCAGCCCGACTTCCGTCGACACGCGGTAGCCCGCGCTCTCGCGGTTGATGGCCTTGGCCCCCGCTAGGCCCACAACGGCCCCACCGCGCTCCGCTACGCGCGCCATGAGCCCTGCGTGATACAGCCCTGGATGCAACGATGCGTCCTGAGGCAACACCGATCCGCCGTGGAAGAGGTCGGTGCGTATTTCAGCATGCTGCTCAGACCGCGGCACCATGAAACTCTCGACGCCCGCGACCCGCTTCAGGTCCTCCATGTCGCGTGCCATCGCTTCGTAGTGAGCGGGCCGCATGGCGCCACGGAACCGCCCGCAACGACGGAAGTGGCAATCGATGTTCTCACGCGCGATCAGGTCCTCGATATAGTCGAGCATGCGCGTCCCCTCGCGGAGCAGTGCGACCGCTTTGGCCTCACCCCGGAGCGAAACGAGCGTTTTCACGCGGAATTTTTGATTGCCGCTTCCGATCTGCCCGCCATTGCGCGTGCTCGCCCCGAAGCCCGGCACGCCCTTGTCGAGGACAACGACGCTGCGGCCCTTGTCGAGCAGGGTCAGCGCCGCCGACAGGCCCGTGAAGCCTGAACCGATGATCACCACGTCGGCCTTCATGGGCAGGGTGGGGCGCTCGGTCTTCTGACGCGGCGCGGCGGCCCACCAATAGGGCTCATGGATAGGCGGCGTCCCGGTATCGAGACGCCCGGCCGCAAGGTCGGCAAGAGTGAGAGTGTTCGCTGTTGTTTCCGTCATTGTTCCGCGGGCAACCCTGTTGGACATGCGGGGCCGATCCCTACGCCCCAATCTTTACCCATATGAATATATTTTGCATGCAATGCAAGTGCGCGACGGACTATGCCCGCGCGACCTGTCTAACTTGCGCCCTCCCGCGACAACGAGGCCGTCGTTCGGTCGAAGCGGCCGGCTCGGATCGGCTGCCGGCTATTCGTCGTAGACGATGACGGCGATGAACTTCACATAGTCGGCCAACATACGTTCGGGCCCGTGCACGACGTTTCCCGCAAACGTCAGCGTGTCGCCTGGCTCCAGAAGATAGATCTTGTCGCCGAAGCGGTATTCCAGTTTGCCCTCCAGCATGAAGATGAACTCCGTGCCCGGATGCGAGAAACGCGGCCATGCCTCGCTCTGCTTGTTCATCTCCACGAGAAACGGTTCGAAGGTCTTTCGCGGCCCCCGGTTGTAGGACAGGAGCGCGTAACGATAGCCGTACTGGGTTCCGACCCTGACGACTTCCATCTGTTCGTCGGTCTTGAGCAGCTGCGCCTCGCCGGTCTTCTGATCCACTTCTTGGAACAGATTGGCCATGCCGATGCCGAGCGCCGAGCAAATCCGTTCGAGAGAATCGAGGCTGGCCGACGCCATGCCGTTCTCGATACGGCTCAACATTGCGCTGGAGATGCCGCAACCCTGGCCCAACGATGCAAGTGTGATGTTCGCCGCCACGCGCTGCTGCCGGATGACCTCCCCGATGCGTGTCTCCAACGGCGCGGTCGCTGTATCAGTTCGCCCGGCAGAAGCGTCACGAGTTATCGCGCGCGTCTTCCTGGCGGATTTTTTGACAGGTGATTTCTTTATGGACGAGCCAGTGGCCGTACTCGCCGATTTGGCTTTGGTCGTTTTCTTTGCGGCTGCCTTGCGCCGTGTCGTTGCGGCCATGTCTTCCGATCCGAAGAGGTCACCCATGCGATACGCTTATAGGTGGCAGACTAGCACGCTTTCGCCCTGACACATCGATTACGGCGCACGCAGTCTGACCGATTTCCGTCGATTTGCATATGATGCAAAAGTACTACATTTGCTGCAATGCAAGTATTTTGCATGTCGTGCAATTTATGGCACTCTTTGCGCATCGGCCCCGGTAGAGGGTCATGTTCCTGGGGAGGAATGCAAAGATGTCATCAATCGACTGTGCGGAGGCGGCAGATGCCAAATCCGATGAAACTGGCGGACTCCAACGCGCCATCGACTGGAAAGGCGCTTTTTGGATTGCAAGCGGGGTCCCCGCACTTGTTCTCATTTCGATCGGGGGAATTGGCGCGACAGCGGGAAAGCTCGCCTTTCTCGTTTGGACCATCTCCGTCCTGATCGGCTTTTCACAATCCTACAGCTACGCCGAGATTGCCGGCTTGTTTAAGAACAAATCGGGAGGCGCTGCGGTCTATGGAGCCGCCGCTTGGCTGCGTTACAGCAAGCTGATCGCGCCGCTTTCGGTTTGGTGTAACTGGTACGCCTGGACGCCGGTGTTGTCGCTCGGCTGTGCCGTGGCCGCCGGCTACATTCTGAATGCGATCGCGCCGATTCCCGTCTTTACCGCGGAATCGCCACAGGTCGCCGCGTGGTTGGCCGATGCTGTGAATGCTGCAGCCATTACCGGTCAGTCGGCGGATCAAGCCACCGCGACGGCCATTGCCGCGCTCACGGAGGCGGGGACGCCGGCATTGCGCACGATGACGCTCGCGAGCTTCTCGTTCTTAGGGCTGGCGCAGATCGAAATCGGGCCAACGTTCTTTATCGGCGCGATTCTGATGCTCGCAGCTTTTGCGATCCAGCACCGCGGTATTCTCGGGACAGCCCGCGTGCAAATGTGGATCGGGCTCCTGGTCGTGATCCCCATGCTCATCGTGGGCATCGTGCCGTTCCTGAACGGGGGCGTCGATTACGCCAACTACACGCCGCTGACACCGCCAAACGGAGAGTGGAATATCGGCGGCTGGACGCTGTTTCTGGGTGCGCTGTTCATCGCCGGCTGGTCGACCTACGCCTTCGAGACGGCGGTCTGCTACACGCGCGAGTTCAAGAACCCCGCCACCGATACGAAGAAGGCCATCGTCTACGCGGGTCTCCTTTGCGTGGTGATTTACACGCTCGTCGCGGCAACCTTCCAAGGTTATCTCGGCGTCGAAGGCATGACGGAACCGGGCATCGTTGAGGGCACCGGCGTCGCGGCGGCCATGGGCAATATGGTCGGTTCGGGTTCCAAGTTCGTCACGCATCTTCTCGAGATGATGATGATCCTGGCACTCATGCTCGCCATCATGATGGCCATGGCCGGATCGTCGCGGACCCTCTATCAGGGCGGCGTCGACGGCTGGTTGCCGAAGTATCTGTCCCACACCAATGAACACGGCGCACCGACCCGTGCGATGTGGACGGATCTCATCTTCAATCTGGGGCTTCTGACATTCGCGGCCTCCGATGCAACGGCCTACTACCTCATCCTGTCGATCTCCAATGTCGGCTACATGCTCTTCATCTTCCTGAACCTGCAGGCGACCTGGATTCACCGCATCGACAGCCCCAATGCCCCGCGGCCTTACCGGGCACCGAATTGGCTCATCGCCGTCAATGCCGGTCTGGGCTTCTTCAATCTCTTCCTGATGGGTGTGGGGGCGAAGGTGTGGGGTAATCCGAACGCTCTTTGGTACGGCCTGCTGTTCGGGGCGCTCATCATCCCCGTGTTCCTGTACCGGCACTACGTCCAGGACAAGGGACGATTCCCCGACCACATGCTGATCGATCTCGATCTCAAGAGTCAGGATCTCGGTGAGAGGAAGGCTGGGTTCTTGCCCTACCTCGCTCTCCTTGCCGGAGCGCTCATCGTTCTCTTCGGCAACTACTACTTCCAGCTCCCTCCCTCCTAGGAGCTGCTGCCCGCTCGCGCCGGCAGTCGGCGTGAGCGGGCCTTTTTCTTTCGAGGGACATTGCTGAAACGAGATCATCCAGAAGGGTCATGACAATGACGAACAAGATTCTTTGTGCGGTCGATGGATCGGAGCATTCCATGCGCGCCGTCACCAAAGCCGCCGAACTGTCACGCGCGGGCGATACGCAGATCATTCTGATCCTGGTCGATCAGGTGTTCTTCGAACCGCGGATGGCACCAGTCCATGCGCTTGGGGAAGCGAAGGCCGAGAGCATTCTCAAGGCTGCCGACGAGGCGGCGCGCAAGGCAGGGGCCGCCAACGTATCGACGGTCGTGGTCGCAAGCCGCGACGTTGGACGTGCGATTCTGAACTACGCCGAAGAGCATCACATCGATCACATCGTCGTCGGGACCGGCGAGAAGAGTGCAGGGACGCGCCTGGTCCTGGGGTCCGTATCCCACGATCTCATCGCCCGGGCTCACTGCACCGTAACCATCGCGCGTTAGCGCCTGCGCAACGCGGGCTCGACGTCACTGCCAAGAAGAAAGCAGAAATCAGATGAGCAAGAGCAAACGCCTCAACGTGTCCTCCGGCGGCGCGTACGAATCCGTTTTCGGCTATAGCCGCGCCGTGCGGCTGATAGACGATATTCACGTCTCGGGGACCTGTGCCCCCGCCGACCACGAACATAGCGACGCCTATACTCAGGCGAAGGCTGTCCTCGATGTCATCGAGAAGGTTCTCAAGGAGGCTGGTGCATCGACGCAGGATGTTGTCCGTACCGTGGTGTATCTTCGCGATATCGACGATGCCGAGGGAGTCGCCAAAGCTCACCTCGAGCGATTCGACAAGGTGCGCCCGGCGAGCACCCTTATCCAGGTGACGTCGATGCTGCGCCCCTGGCAACGGGTCGAGATCGAAGCGTACGCCAAGGTCTCCTGAGAATTCCTAGCCAAACGTGGGGCTTGGCTTCTCACCGCCTGTTCATTTGCCTGCGGATTCTCACTGCCGTAGTGTTTGCGGCAATCTGCTAGCAGTGGCGGTATGGGAGTCTTGCTTGATGTTCACGAGGAAACCAAGAAAACGCGCGGCCGGGCTTATGTTCTGGCGACAGAATGTCATGAGCGGCAACGAGCGCACCGGGAGGGCGAGGGCGCCCCGGCCGGTCCTGAATGTTTTTACTGGTCTCGTGATGCTGCTGGCGTGCGCCGAAACGGCGTCCGCTGAGACGCCCGTCCTTGCCTGGGAAGCCAAAGGCCTCGCGCAGCCCGAGTCCGTCCTGCACGATCCTGTCACGGATGTGTTGTTCGTGACCAATATCAACGGTCCCGTCATGGCCAAGGACGGCAACGGCTTCATCTCCCGTATCAAGCCGGACGGCACGATCCTCGAACGGGACTGGGCCAAGGGCTTCAACTCGCCCACCGGCATGGGTCTGCATGACCGGACCCTGTACGTGGCCGACGTGGACACGCTGGTGGCGGTCGGTGCCGCTTCGGGAAGCATCAAGAAGAAATACAAGGCCGACGGCGCCATCTTCCTCAACGACGTGGTCGTCGCCGACGACGGGACCGTCTATGTCTCAGACACGCCGATGAACACGATCTGGCGGCTCAAGGACGGGGTGTTCGAGCCCTGGCTGACCGACGACTCGCTTAACGGTCCCAACGGCCTCCTGCTGGAAGACGGCAAGCTGATCAACGCCTCGCTGGGACGGCTCAAGAGCGTGGGCCAGAAGCAGGAAATCGCCGGCCTCTTCGCAATCGACATCGAAGACAAGTCCATCACGCCGCTCGGCAAGCCCATCGGAAACCTCGACGGCATCGACGAACTCAAGGCCGGAACCTACCTCGTCAGCGACTGGGCCGATGGCGCACTCTACAAGGTCGATGTGAAAGGCAAGACGGCCAAGGCCGATCAGCTGCTCGACCTCAACCAGGGCAGCGCCGATCTCATCTTTTTGGCGGATAAGCAGCTCATTCTCATTCCGATGATGTTGGACAACACTTTGGCTGCCTATAAGCTCGGCGGCGCAAAGCCCAACTAGGCCTCACGGACCCAAGAGCCAGACGACACCAATCGGAACGCAACACCGACCAGATGAGCCGGAGCAGGGGAGCGTGAGCCAATCCCGCCCGGTTATCCAAGCAACAACGAGAACAACCGCTTGATCCTCGCCCTCGCGCAGTTGCCGATGCCCTTCACGTTCGCGGTCTTCATTGCCGCGGCGATCGGCGTCTGGCTGGCAGGCACGCGCCTGGCCATCTATGCCGACGCCATTGCCGCCCGCAAACGGATCGGCCAGGCCTTCATGGGCCTCATCTTCGTCGCGGCCGCCACGTCGCTCCCCGAACTAGTGACGACGCTGTACGGCGCCTATGCCGGCGAGGCTCAACTCGTTCTCGGCAACATGTTCGGCGGTATCACCATGCAGACGGCGATCCTCGCGGTGGTGGATCTGCTGTTCGTCACCTATGCCCTGACGTCGTACCCGAGCGGCCCCACATCGGCCCTCGAGGCGACGCTCCTCATCGCGCTTCTGGCGATGCTCCTTGGACTGCACTCGGTCGGAGAACTGGCGCTGCCGTTCGGCGTCGGCCTGGGGACCGTTCTCCTGGGGCTCGCCTATGTGGGGATCGTGATGATGCTGCGCCACTATGACGGCGTACAATCCTGGATCCCCGTCGAGAGCATCGACGCCGCACTGCCGCACATCGCCCAAGAACAGAACGGCACCGATAGCTTCGAAGGGAAGGGCACCGGCGGGCTGATCGTTGGCTTCGCGCTGATGGGCGCGGCGATCCTCATGTGCGGTCTCGCACTGATCGCCACGTCCGCCGCTATCGCTGAGCAGACCGGGCTCGGGTCGAGCTTCATCGGCATGACGCTGCTCGCGACGGCGACGTCGCTCCCGGAGGTAAGCACCACGATCTCGGCGGTGCGGATCGGCGCCTACAGCATGGCGATCTCGAACATCTTCGGCAGCAATCTGCTGATGGTGGCCATGGTCCTGCCAGCCGACCTCGTCTATCACGCGCGCCGATTCTCGGTGCCATCGACAAGGGAACGGCGTTCGCGATCATTTCGGGTATTCTCGTCACGTCGATCTACCTTGCGGGCCTGATCATCCGATCACGCCGCACCTTCTTGCGGATGGGGATCGACTCGGCCCTGGTGCTGTTGATCTACGCGATCACTTTGGCCGTGTTCTATCACTTCAGCTAGACGATGCTCCGCACGACGCCGCCGTCGACCCTGAGGGAGGCGCCGGTCACCGCGGAGGCCCCTTCGCCGCAGAGAAACACCACGAGATTGGCGACCTCTTCGGACTCAGCGAAACGCCCGATCAGCGACGAGGGACGCATGGTTTTCACGAAGTCGCGTTCGAACGCCTCCTTGTCGACCTGCTGATCCTCGGCCAGCTTCTCGACGAACTCCACCACACCCTCGGAGCGCGTCGGGCCGGGAAGCACGGCATTCGACGTGACGCCGGTGCCTGCGACGCTTTCGGCAATGCCGCGCGAGAGCGCAAGCTGCGCCGTTTTGGAGAGGCCGTAATGCACCATCTCCGCGGGGATCTGAATGCCGGACTCGCTGGAGATGAAGATGATCCGGCCCCATCGCCGCTCGACCATGCCAAGCACGAGCGCGCGGCTGAGGCGGACGCCGCTCATGACATTGACGTCGAAGATTTCCTGCCAGGCCTCGTCGGAGATTTCCGCGAAGGGAACCGGCTCGAAAATGCCGACATTGTTGACGAGGATGTCGACATCGCCGGCCTCGCTTAGGAGCTTGGCAGCACCGGCCGCCGACCCGAGATCGGCGGCGATGCCGATTGCCGACCCGCCGGTCTCTTTCGTGATGGCCTCGGCGGCCTCGCTCACGCGGTCCTTGTTGCGTCCATTGACGATCACCGTGGCGCCTTCCTGCGCAAGGCCCTTGGCGATGGCATAGCCGATGCCCGCGGTCGACCCCGTCACGAGCGCGCGCTTGCCCTCGAGTTTCAAATCCATGATTGCCTCGAACGTGTGTGTCTGTTGCGCCGTCAGGCGGAGGCGAGCCGGGCAAAGCCTGCGTCGAGATCCGCCTTGAGATCTTCGATGTCCTCAAGACCCACATGGAGACGCAGAGCCGGGCCTGCCACCTGCCACTTGGTCGCAGTCCGGTAGGTGGTGGGGTCGAAGGGGAGGATAAGGCTTTCATAGCCGCCCCAGGAATAACCCATGCCGAAGAGCTCGAGTTCGTCGAGCATCGCAGCCAGGGCTTTGTGCGAGGCCGGATGGAGCACGATGGCGAAGAGACCGGACGACCCGATGAAATCCCGTTTCCACAGCGCGTGACCGGGGTGGTCGGGCCGGGCAGGGTGGATCACCTGCGCGACCTCGGGGCGTTGCGCGAGCCAATCGGCCAGCGCGAGAGCAGACTCCTGATGCCGCTGGAGACGCACCTGCATGGTCCGCAACCCGCGCAAGCCCAGATACACATCCTCAGGCCCCGGGCACAGGCCCAGTATGTCGTGCGTCTTGGCTACAGGTGCCGTCGCGGACTCGCTCGTCGTGATCACGCCGAGCATCGCATCGGCGTGGCCGACGATGTACTTCGTGGCGGCGTGTACGACCACGTCGACACCGTGATCGAAGGGCCGGAAGAAGAGAGGCGTCGCCCAGGTGTTGTCCAGGATCACCTCGGCGCCGGCATCATGAGCCGCCGCGGCAATGGCCGGGATGTCCTGCACTTCGAAGGTCTGCGATCCGGGCGACTCGGCGAACACAAGCTTCGTTCGCTCGGTCAGGAGGTCCGTGATGCCGCCGCCAATCACCGGATCGTAGTAGGTCGTGGTGACGCCAAGGCGCTTCAGAACCGTATCGCAGAACCGGCGCGTCGGCCGGTAGACGCTGTCGGACACCAGAATATGGTCGCCGCTCGACACGAAACTCTGAATCGCCGTCGCGATCGCCGACAGCCCCGACGGCGTCAATAGCGTCGCGTGCCCGCCTTCCAGTTCGGCAAGGGCCTCTTGCAGCGCTCGCACGGTGGGCGTGCCCAGCCGGCCGTAGCTGTATTCCTGGTCGTCGGCGAGAAGCGTGTCGAGCGTGGGATACAGAACCGTCGAACCGCGATAGATCGGCGTGTTGACGAATCCGTGGAACCGAGCCGGATCGCGACCCGCATGCGACAACCGCGTTGCATGCTTGCCGGGCTTTTTCGTCTTGCTCATGAAGACCTCTTAGCGCGACGAGGCGAGCCGAACGCCACTTAGCCCGTCTCGATCGGCAGGCGGTCGTCCGCGCCCCATTCGGCCCAGGAGCCGTCATAGACCGACGTCCGCAGATACCCGGCTTCACCGAGCGCCAAGGCCAGGACGCACGCCGTGATTCCCGACCCGCACGTCGTCACCACAGGCTTGTGGTGGTCGAGACCCGCGGAGGCAAAGACCTCCTGCAGTTCGGGCACGGACTTGAAGGTACCGTCGTCGTTCAGCACTTGCTTGTACGGCACGTTGATCGCACCCGGCATGTGGCCGGCCCGCAGACCAAGGCGAGGCTCCGGAGCGGTGCCGGCGAAGCGTTCCGCCGAACGGGCGTCCACGATGTCGGACGACTTGTCGTCGACGGCCTTCTTCACGTCGTCGACGTCGCGCACAAGGTCGAGATTGCGGCGGGCAGTAAAGTGGCGGGGTGTCCGCGGCGTCGGCTCGCCCATCATGAGCGGCCGGCCCTCGGCCTTCCACTTCATGAGGCCGCCATTCAGCACACTGACGTCCTGAGCGCCCATGACCCGGAACATCCACCACGCGCGCGGCGCACTGAATGTGCCCTGGCGGTCGTAAACGACGACGCGCTGACCGTCGCCAATGCCCATCTTGCGCATCCGCGATGAGAACTTCTCGGGCGGCGGCAGCATGTGCCCCGTCTTCGCCTTGTCGTCCGCAATCTCGTCGATGTCGAAAAACACCGCGCCGGGAATGTGCTCGGCGAGGTAGTCCTCGCGCGCGTTCTTGGCCTCCCCGGGCAGATACCAGGTCGCGTCGATGACGACGATATCCGGCGCCTCCAATTCCCGCTCAAGCTCGTCGGTTTCAATCAGCCATGTCTTCGGCGTCATAAAGTTCCGGTCTCCAATTCTCGTCTAAACAAATACGCTCGGTGCCGACGGTCCCGGCTCGGCGAGCCAGGAGGGCACCGGAAGTCCCTTTTCCCGCAGGAAGTCCGGATTGAACAGCCTGCTTTGATACCTTGTGCCGTAATCGCAGAGCACCGTGACGATGGTGTGGCCCGGACCAAGCTCCTTGGCAAGACGAATAGCGCCGGCGACGTTGATGCCGCTGGAGCCGCCGAGGCAGAGGCCTTCTTCGCTCAGAAGACCGAACACCACATCGAGCGCTTCCGCGTCGGGAATCTGGAACGCCTTGTCGATCTTTGCGCCTTCGAGATTGGCCGTGATGCGCCCCTGACCGATCCCTTCGGTGATGGAGCTCCCTTCGGACTTCAACTCCCCGTGCTTGTAGTAATTGTACAGGGCGGCGCCCATCGGATCGGCGATCCCTATCGTGATCTCGGGATTATGCGTCTTCAGGCCCATGGAAACGCCGGCGAGGGTGCCACCGGTGCCGACCGCGCAGATGAACCCGTCGACCTTGCCGTCCGTGTCGCGCCAAATCTCTTCGGCCGTCGTTTCGATATGTCCCTGGCGATTAGCCACGTTGTCGAACTGGTTGGCCCAGATCGCCCCATTGGGCTCGGTCTTGGCGAGCGCCTCGGCGAGGCGGCCGGAGTACTTTACGTAGTTGTTGTCGTTCCGGTACGGGACCGCGGGGACTTCGATGAGCTGGGCGCCCGCCAGCCGCAGCATGTCCTTTTTCTCGTCCGACTGGGTCTCAGGGATAACGATGACCGTCTTTGAGCCCGAGGCATTGCCGACGAGGGTCAGCCCGATACCCGTATTACCGGCCGTCCCTTCGACCACCGTTCCGCCGGGCTTGAGCCGGCCGGCATCCAAGGCGTCGCGAACGATGAAGAGCGCCGCACGGTCCTTGACCGACTGCCCCGGGTTCATGAACTCGGCCTTGCCGAGAATGGTGCAGCCCGTCTCTTCGGACGCGCGTTTGAGCTTGATGAGCGGCGTGTTGCCGATCGCCTCGAGAATGCCGTTGCGGTAGGTCACGGAAGAGCCTTTGGGGGAATTCAGTCTATTCCGCAACCTAATGAGCGCCGGAGCGTGCCGCAAGTCGCGGAAATCCCATGAATCCGGACCCGCCTGGCATCCCGTTCCATGCGATCGCCGCAAGCGAGCATGGACGGACCGCGCGCGGCCCCGCGGCCGGTGGCGGGCCCGCTCGAATACGGCCACTTTGGGGCCTAGCAGCCGGGGAGGGCCTGTGTATATAAAGCCGCGAATGGGACTCGCGCGCGTTCATCCGCCGCAAGTTTTCCTTAAGCGGGCGTGGTGGAATTGGTAGACACGCCAGATTTAGGTTCTGGTGGCTTTGGCCGTGGGGGTTCAAGTCCCTCCGCCCGCACCAACCAACGCGTTGACTCAACAACTTCGTTGGACAGCATGACACAAAAGAGGGCGCTGCCTTGGCGCCGCAGGAATGGTGGATTGACGGTATGAACGTCACGGAGACGAATGCAGAGGGCCTGCGCCGCGAGCTGAAAGTCGTGGTCGGAGCCGACGAACTCGAGGAGAAACTCTCCTCGCGCCTTGAGGAACTGAAGTCCAAGGCGCGTATCAAGGGCTTCCGCCCGGGCCACGTGCCGAAAGAGCATTTGCGCAAGGTCTATGGCCGCTCGGTCATGGCGGAGGTCGTGCAGCAGGCCGTCCAGGAGACGAGCCAGAAGGCGATTTCGGAGCGGGAAGAGCGCCCGGCGTTCCAGCCGCAGGTCAAGCTCCCCGAGGACGAGGCGGAGATCAATCAGATCTTCGACGGTAAGGGCGACCTGGCCTACACGATGACGTTCGAGGTCCTGCCGACGGTCGAGATCATGGATCTCGGCACCATCGAGCTTGAGCGGCCCACCGCGCCGGTGTCCGACAAGGAGATCGACGAGGCCATCGACCGCATCATTGCGACCAACCCGACGTTCACGCCGAAAGACGGCCCGTCGGAGAAGGGCGATCGCGTCACGATCGACTTCGTCGGCAAGCTCGACGGCGAGGCGTTCGAAGGCGGCACCGCGACGGACGCACCGATCACGCTTGGCGCGGGCGGCTTCATCCCCGGCTTCGAAGAAGGCCTGGAAGGCGTTTCGAAGGGCGAAGAGAAGGTCATCGACGCGACTTTCCCAGACGCCTATGGCGAGCCCAAGCTTGCGGGAAAGACCGTGCAGTTCGAAGTGACGGTCAAGGAAGTGGCCGCGCCGCAGGCGCCGACCCTCGACGATGAGTTCGCCAAGAGCCTAGGAGCGGAGTCCGTCGCTCAAATGCGCGAGACCGTGAAGGGCCGCTTGGAATTCGACCGCAACATGGCCTCCCGCCTCAAGGTGAAGCGGGCGCTGCTGGACGCGCTCAACGAGGGGCACAGCTTCGAGCTGCCGCCGACCCTCGTCGAGAACGAGTTCAAGGCCATCTGGGATCAGGTGCTCCACGATCAGGAGCATTCGAAGAAGACTTTCGAGGACGAGGGCACCACCGAGGAGAAGGCCAAGGAAGAGTATCAGACATTGCCGGCGCGGCGCGTCCGGCTCGGTCTCCTGCTATCGGAGATCGGATCGCGCAACGAGATCACGGTCTCGGACGACGAGGTCAACAAGGCCCTCATCGAACGCATCCGTCAGTTCCCCGGCCAGGAGCGGCAGGTCTACGACTTCTACCGCAACACGCCGGAGGCTCTCGCCGAGCTGCGGGCCCCGATTTTCGAAGACAAGGTCGTGGACTACATCCTTGAGCTGGCGAAGGTGAGCGACAAGGACGTGAGCCTCGAGGAGCTCTACAAAGACCTGGACGACGGCCAAGGCCATGATCACGACCACGAGCATGATCACGACCATGACCATGATCACGACCACTAACGCTCGGGGTAGCTGACACCGGCCTTAACGAAGAGGTGTCCGGCCTCTTCCGTTTCGGCCTCCGAGCACATATTTATGGAACTCTCTAGAAGGACGAATCGGGGACCGGCACCAGGTTCGTCCGATAGCCCCCGACAAACAGGACATTCATGCAAAATCCGGTCGATACATATATGAGCACGCTCGTTCCCATGGTGGTCGAGCAGACCAATCGCGGCGAGCGCGCGTACGACATCTACTCGCGCCTGCTCAAAGAACGGATCATCTTCGTCACGGGCGTGATCGAGGACCACATGGCCTCGCTCATCACCGCGCAGCTTCTCTTCTTGGAGGCCGAGAACCCCAAGAAGGAGATCTCGATGTACATCAACTCGCCGGGCGGGGTGGTGACGTCGGGAATGGCGATCTACGACACGATGCAGTTCATCCGCCCGCCGGTTTCGACGCTGTGCATCGGCCAGGCCGCCTCCATGGGATCGCTGCTGCTCTGTGCCGGCGAGAAAGGCATGCGCTATGCCGTGCCGAACGCACGGGTCATGCTGCATCAGCCCTCCGGTGGCTTCCAAGGTCAGGCGAGCGACATCGAGCGCCATGCCGAGGACATCATCAAGCTCAAGCGCCGCTTGAACGAGATCTACGTCCAGCACACCGGGCAGGACTACGCCACTGTCGAACAGACACTCGATCGCGATTTCTTCTTCACGGCCGAAGAGGCCAAGAAGTTCGGGCTGATCGACGAGGTGGTCAGCAAGCGTCAAGGCGACGCACCATCTGACGAAGAACCGGCACCGGCATCCTAGTTTCGGCCCGGATCGGGACCGAAGCCTTCTGTGGCCAAGGGGCCGGTTTCCGGCCCTAGGCCTTGGCTGTGCGGTATACTTCGTGGCACCATGGCGATTCTAGACACGCGAACAGCGTGTCTAGACCGGATGCCAGAGCGACGATGTGCGGGATTAATCAATCCTTGATCAGTGCCACCTCAACATGGTCAGATTGTGTAGCTTCGACCTCTTCTTTCGAGGAGGCGCCGGCACTTTGCAGGGCAGACAACGGCTATTTCGGTGCGTTCGGAGCGCCGCACGCACGCAACAGCAACGAAGAACAATTGGATATTAAGGAATGAGCAAGGTGAGCGGAACGGATTCCAAAAATACCCTCTACTGCTCTTTCTGCGGTAAGAGCCAGCACGAGGTCCGCAAGCTAATCGCGGGGCCGACCGTGTTCATCTGCGATGAATGCGTCGAGCTTTGCATGGACATTATTCGCGAGGAGAACAAGAGCTCCCTCGTGAAGTCTCGCGATGGCGTTCCGACGCCCCAGGAAATCTGTCAGGTCCTCGACGATTACGTCATCGGTCAGGATTACGCGAAGCGCGTGCTTTCCGTTGCGGTCCACAACCACTACAAGCGGTTGAACCACTCCGGAAAGAACTCCGACGTTGAACTGGCAAAGTCGAACATCCTTCTGATCGGCCCGACCGGCTGCGGCAAGACGCTGCTGGCGCAGACGCTTGCCCGCATTCTCGACGTGCCGTTCACCATGGCGGACGCGACCACGCTCACCGAAGCGGGTTATGTCGGCGAGGACGTCGAGAACATCATTTTGAAGCTGCTCCAGGCGGCCGACTACAACGTCGAACGGGCCCAGCGCGGCATCGTCTATATCGACGAGGTCGACAAGATCAGCCGGAAGTCCGACAACCCGTCGATCACACGCGACGTGTCGGGCGAGGGCGTGCAGCAGGCCCTTCTGAAGATCATGGAAGGCACGGTTGCATCCGTACCGCCGCAGGGCGGCCGGAAACATCCGCAGCAGGAATTCCTGCAAGTCGACACGACGAACATCCTGTTCGTGTGCGGCGGCGCGTTCGCGGGTCTCGAAAAGATCATTTCCGCGCGCGGCCGGTCCACGTCGATCGGCTTCGGCGCGAAAGTCGAGATGGTCGACGAGCGGCGCACGGGCGACATCCTGCGTAAGATCGAGCCGGAGGATCTGCTGCGGTTCGGCCTCATTCCGGAATTCATCGGCCGTGTGCCTGTGATCGCGACGCTCGACGATCTCGACGAGAATGCCTTGATCCGGATCCTGACGGAGCCGAAGAATGCGCTCGTGCGCCAATATCAGCGCCTGTTCGAGATGGAAGACGTGCAGCTTTCGTTCGCCGACGAGGCCTTGCTGGCAATCGCCAAGAAGGCCATCGAGCGGAAGACAGGCGCGCGCGGACTCCGGTCGATCATGGAAGGCATTCTTCTCGACACCATGTTTGAGCTGCCCAGCATGCGCGGGGTGGAGGAAGTCGTGATCAGCGCCGAGGTGGTTGACGGGAAGGCCCGGCCGCTGCGGATCTATTCCGAGCGGCAGGACGAGGTCGGAACCAGCGCCTGATCTTTTTCCACATGATTGTCGGCTTGAAGGGCTCTGCGAATCCCACTCTGATTGTGGCAGGCCGCATGCGGTCTTGGTGCCCGTGCGGGCCCTTGACGGCGCGCCCGTCGAAAGCCACTTTCCGGGGTGGGCGAGCCAAAGTGACGCACTGCCCCCTGGCGTAGGCCAGGAGCATATAATCTGGACGGCGAATTGAACGGAATTGGGGGGCTGAGACCGGTTTCGCGAAGCGACTTTTGGCCAGAAACGAAGCTGGCCGGCCATAAAAGGAAGGCGACGGAAAGAATATGACTGAAACAACCCCGTCCGTAAGCATGGAAGGCGGCCCGGAACTTTACCCGGTGCTCCCACTTCGCGACATTGTGGTCTTTCCCTACATGATCGTGCCGCTCTTCGTCGGCCGCGAGAAATCCATCGCCGCGCTCGAAGAAGTGATGCGGACCGACAAGCAGATTCTGCTGGTCGCCCAAAAGAACGCTTCCGATGACGAGCCGACGGCGGAAGGCATCTACGAGATGGGCACGCTTGCCTCCGTGCTGCAGCTCCTGAAGCTGCCCGACGGCACCGTGAAGGTGCTGGTCGAAGGCTCGCGCCGCGCCATCATCAAGAACTACACCGACAACGAGAACTATTTCGAAGCCGAGATCGAACCCGTCGAGGAGCAGACCGGCGAAGACAACGAGATCGAAGCGCTCGCGCGCTCGGTCGTGTCTCAGTTCGAAAGCTATGTGAAGCTCAACAAAAAGATCTCGCCCGAAGTGCTCGGCACGACGAGTCACATCGAGGACTACTCGAAGCTCTCCGACACGATCGCTTCGCATCTCGCCATCAAGATCGGCGAGAAGCAGCAGATCCTCGAGATCACCTCCGTCTCCGAGCGGCTGGAGCGTGTGTTCACGCTGATGGAAAGCGAGATTTCCGTCCTCCAGGTCGAGCGCAAGATCAGGAGCCGCGTGAAGCGTCAGATGGAGAAGACGCAACGCGAGTACTACCTGAACGAGCAGATGAAGGCGATCCAGAAGGAACTCGGCGACAGCGAAGAGGGACGGGACGATCTGGCCGAGCTCGAGCAGAAGATCGAGAAGACCAAGCTGACCCGCGAAGCCCGCGAAAAGGCCATGGGCGAGCTCAAGAAGCTGCGCCAGATGAGCCCGATGTCCGCCGAGGCCACAGTTGTCCGCAACTACCTGGATTGGCTGCTGTCGATCCCGTGGGGCTCGAAGGGCAAGGTCAAGCGCGACCTGGACGATGCGCAGAAGGTGCTGGACCACGACCACTACGGTCTTGAGAAGGTCAAGGACCGCATTGTCGAGTATCTCGCCGTTCAGAACCGGACCAACATGCTCAAAGGCCCGATCCTGTGCCTCGTCGGCCCGCCCGGCGTCGGCAAGACCTCGCTCGGCAAGTCGATCGCCAAGTCGACGGGCCGTGAGTTCGTGCGCATGAGCCTTGGCGGCGTGCGGGACGAGGCGGAGATCCGCGGCCACCGCCGGACCTATATCGGTTCGATGCCCGGCAAGGTCATCCAGTCCATGCGGAAGGCAAAGAAGGTCAATCCGCTGTTCCTCTTGGACGAGATCGACAAGATGGGCGCCGATTTCCGCGGCGACCCGGCCTCGGCCTTGCTCGAAGTGCTGGACCCCGAGCAGAACAACACGTTCAACGATCACTATTTGGAAGTGGACTACGATCTGTCGAACGTCATGTTCGTCACGACCGCGAACACGCTGAACATCCCGCCGGCCCTGATGGACCGGATGGAGATCATCCGCATCGCCGGTTACACCGAGGACGAGAAGGTCGAGATCGCTCGGCGCCACCTCATCCCCGTGCAGATCAAGAACCACGGCCTCGAGACGGAGGAGTTCGCGCTCGACGACGACGCCTTGCAGGAACTCATTCGCCGCTACACGCGCGAAGCGGGTGTCCGGAGCCTGGAACGCGAGCTTGCCAAGCTGTCCCGTAAGGCGGTGAAGGAACTCCTGACCACGGACCACACCAAGGTGACGGTCACGATGGACAACCTCGCCGACTACCTCGGCGTGCCGAAATACCGCTACGGCGAGGCCGAGTTGGAAGACCAGGTCGGTGTCGTGACGGGGCTCGCCTGGACCGAGGTCGGCGGCGAGATTCTCACAGTCGAGGCGGTCATGATGCCGGGCAAGGGCAAGATGACGGTCACCGGCAATTTGCGCGATGTCATGAAAGAATCGATTCAGGCCGCGAACGCCTATGTGCGCTCCAGGGCCGTCGATTTCGGAATTGAGCCGCCGCTGTTCGAACGCCGGGATATCCACGTGCACGTTCCGGAGGGTGCAACCCCCAAGGACGGGCCGTCCGCGGGCGTGCCAATGGCCACCGCGATCATCTCGCTGATGACCGGGATTCCGGTGCGGCGCGACGTGGCGATGACCGGCGAAATCACCCTGCGTGGCCGGGTTTTGCCCATTGGCGGCCTCAAGGAGAAGATGCTCGCGGCCTTACGCGCCGGCATCAAGACGGTGATTATCCCTGAGGAAAACGTCAAGGATCTCGCAGAGATACCGGATAAGCTTAAGAATCAACTTGAGATTATGCCGGTCTCGCGGGTCGACGAGGTCTTGAAGATCGCCTTCACCCGGACACCTCAACCCATCGTCTGGGAAGAGGAAGGCGAGGGTGCCTCACAGGTCGTTCCCAACAAGGACGACACCGGCACCGGCGTCACCGCTCACTGACCGCCAAACAGCGCTTCAACCGCAGCGCCGTTAAAACGCCCCATTCGTCTGGTCGCGCGTTATGCACCGATTCGGCTAAGAATGTTGATTTTCTGCGCTTTTTGCGCGACTCATACACGACTTGTTTGTGAATCGATGCGTACCCCTAGAGGGCCCAAGGGTTCATAACAAGCGCCCCACAACGGGGCCGAGCGAAAGGATAACATCGTGAACAAAGCAGAGCTTGTCGCCCAAGTGGCGAAGGAATCCGATTTGTCGAAGGATGCTGCCGAGAAGGCCGTCGACGCGACGTTCAAGAATATCGAGAAGGCTTTGAGCGGTGGCGACACGGTGCGCATTGTCGGCTTTGGTAATTTCCAGGTCGCGCAGCGCAAGGCCTCGGTTGGCCGCAACCCACGCACAGGCGCCGAAGTTCAGATCCCGGCCTCCCGTGTTCCGAAGTTCCGTGCCGGTAAGGCTCTGAAGGAAGCGGTCAACGGCTAAGCGGCCGACTGACTCTTCAGCGACTTCTAGGCGAAGCCTCGCGCAAGCGGGGCTTCGTCTTTTCTGTTTTCGGTTCCGCTGCCCATCCGGATGGGGCACGCGGACCGAACCCGCTCTTGGCAGGGGAACTCTTGCCAGGAGAGTTCTTGGCAGGACGGACGACTTGGTCTAACGCTTCGGACCGGACGTTCCCGGCCTGGCGGGCGGTTAGCTCAGTTGGTAGAGCGCCACGTTTACACCGTGGATGTCGGCAGTTCGAGCCTGTCACCGCCCACCATTCATGCACGCGATCCGGGTGCGTTGTGACCGGAGGCAACGGCGACAAGAAGCCCTGTCTCCGAACTTTTATCCGGCGGGGATAAACGAGCGGCATCTCGCCGCAATTCGTCCTCCGCTCTTTACCCAGCTTGCCTTGACACCCAAAATCCAAGGCCGTACATGCTGGGGATCGCCTCCGGCCGTGGTTACGGCCCGGTAGGGGGTTGTAGCTCAGTTGGTTAGAGCGCCGGCCTGTCACGCCGGAGGCCGCGGGTTCGAGTCCCGTCACTCCCGCCACTTTGGCCCGTCGACGCGCAGTAGACGTTGGAAGAAGGCTTAGAACGAGCCATGGGCCAGTTGCTTCTCGACTATCTTCCTCTCGTCATCTTCATCGCGATCGCCTTCGTCATCTGCACCGTTCTGCTGTTGATCCCGAACGTCATCGCGGTGCGCAATCCGGACCCCGAGAAAGTCTCGGCCTATGAGTGCGGGTTCGACGCCTTCGACGATTCGCGCATGAAGTTCGACGTGCGGTTCTATCTCGTGTCGCTGCTCTTCATCATCTTCGACCTCGAAGTGGCATTCCTGTTTCCGTGGGCCGTCGCGTTCGATGGACTGCCGGCCTTGGGCTTCTGGGCCATGATCGTTTTCCTCGGCGTGCTCACCGTCGGGTTCATCTATGAGTGGCGGAAAGGCGCGCTCGAATGGAATTGATGCCGAAAGTCACCTTCGAGACCGAGGGGAAGGGCGGCGGCCTCATCACTGCCGGCGCGACATCGTTCGGCACGTTCTCCGACGAGCTCGCCGACAAGGGCTTTCTTCTCACGACGGCCGACGATCTCATCAACTGGTCCCGCACCGGTTCGCTGATGTGGATGACCTTCGGGCTCGCCTGCTGCGCCGTCGAGATGATGCAGGCGTCCATGCCGCGCTACGATCTGGAGCGCTTCGGCTTCGCCCCGCGCGGCAGCCCGCGCCAGTCCGACGTCATGATCGTCGCCGGTACGCTGTGCAACAAGATGGCGCCCGCTCTGCGTAAGGTCTACGACCAGATGCCCGAGCCGCGCTACGTCATTTCCATGGGCTCCTGCGCCAATGGCGGGGGCTACTACCACTATTCCTATTCCGTTGTTCGCGGCTGTGATCGCATCGTGCCCGTGGACATCTATGTACCCGGTTGCCCGCCGACGGCCGAAGCCTTGGTTTACGGCGTGCTCCTCCTTCAGAAGAAAATACGGCGGACAGGGACCATTACCCGCTAAACCGCCCAGGTCCTCGGGGGCTTGATGGACGACGAACTGAACAAACTGGGCAGCGACCTCTCGGGGAAGCTAGGGCCGGCGCTCGTCGGCTTTACGGTGGCTCACGGCGAGCTGACGCTGGAAGTTGCGCGCGACAGCATTTGCGATGTCGTCACGCTGCTGCGCGACGACCAGGACTACCGCTTCGGCTCTCTGATCGACGTGTGCGGGGTCGACTATCCCGAGCGCGAAGAGCGTTTCGACATCGTCTACCACCTGCTCAGTCCTTGGAAGAATTTGCGCATCCGCGTGAAGGTCAGGACCGATGCCGAGACGCCGGTCCCGAGCATCGTCGGCATCTTCCCGGCCGCCAACTGGTTCGAGCGCGAGGCCTTCGATCTCTATGGCGTCGTCTTTGACGGGCATCCGGACTTGCGCCGCATCCTGACGGACTACGGCTTCGAGGGCCATCCGCTGCGGAAGGACTTCCCGCTCACCGGATTCGTCGAACTGCGTTACGACGACGAGCAGAAGCGCGTGGTCTACGAGCCCGTGCAACTCATGCAGGACTATCGCGACTTCGACTATCTCAGCCCTTGGGAGGCCATGGAGACGGCCATCCCGGGCGACGAAAAAGCCAGCGTAGTCGAGGAAGGGGAGGACAAGTCGTGAAAGACACGCTCACTCCCGGCCTCAAGCACAGCTTCTCCTACACGGTGCCCCCGACAAAAACGGTCCCGCATCTTTACAAGGAGTCGCCCGAGCTCCAGGCCATGCCCGAAGTGTTCGCCACGGCCTTCATGATCGGGCTGATGGAATGGACTTGCGTGCAGCTTCTCGCCCCGCATTTGGACGAAGGCGAGGGCAGCGTCGGTGTCCATGTGGACGTGTCGCATACAGCCGCGACGCCGCCGGGCCTGACCGTGACCGTCGAGGCCGAGTGCATAGAAGTCAAAGGTCCGCGCGCCAAGTTCCGCGTGGCCGCGCATGATAGCGTCGACGAGATCGGCGCCGGCATCCATGACCGCTTCATCGTCGCCTGGAACCGGTTCGAACGCGGCGTTGCGCCCAAGCGCGACAAGGTTCCAGATCAGCCCCTTGAGGAGGCGCCTGCGTAATGGCCGACACCGACGTCGACAGTCACAAGGAAATCGTTCCCGATTTCGATCATAAGCCCGTCGGCGGCAACCCGGACGCGGGGATTCCGCAGGACGGCGATCGGACCTTCACGATCAATTTCGGCCCGCAGCATCCGGCCGCGCATGGCGTCCTGCGTCTCGTTCTCGAGCTGGACGGCGAGGTGGTCGAGCGCGTGGACCCGCATATCGGTCTGCTCCACCGCGGCACCGAGAAGCTGATCGAGCACAAGACCTATCTCCAGGCGCTGCCGTATTTCGACCGGCTCGACTACGTCGCGCCCATGAACCAGGAGCACGCCTTCTCGCTCGCCGTCGAGAAGCTGCTCGGCCTGACCGTGCCCAAGCGCAGTCAACTCATCCGCGTTTTGTATTCGGAGATCGGGCGGCTCCTGTCGCACCTGCTCAACATCACCACGCAGGCGCTCGACGTGGGCGCGCTCACCCCGCCGCTATGGGGCTTCGAGGAACGCGAAAAGCTGATGGTCTTCTACGAGCGGGCCAGCGGCAGCCGCATGCATGCGGCCTATGTGCGCCCCGGCGGCGTGCACCAGGATCTTCCGCCGGAACTTGTGGACGACATTTACGCGTTCTGCGATCCGTTCCTCAAAGTCTGTGACGACATCGAGGGGCTGCTTACCGACAACCGCATCTTCAAGCAGCGCAATGTCGACATCGGTGCCATCAGCCAGGAAGACGCCTGGGCCTGGGGCATGAGCGGTGTGATGATCCGTAGCACCGGCGCGGCCTGGGACCTGCGCAAGAGCCAGCCCTACGAGTGCTACGAGGAACTCGAATTCGACGTGCCGATCGGAAAGAACGGCGACTGCTACGACCGCTATCTCATCCGCATGGAAGAGATGCGTCAGTCCATCCATCTGATGAAACAGTGCTGCGAGCTTCTGACGGAGACGCCGGGCCCGGTGACGGTCGACAATCACAAGATGGTCCCGCCCAAGCGCGCGCAGATGAAGGGTTCGATGGAAGCCCTGATCCATCACTTCAAGCTCTACACCGAGGGCTATCACGTGCCGCCCGGCGAGGCCTATGCAGCCGTCGAGGCGCCGAAGGGCGAGTTCGGGGTCTATCTCGTCTCCGACGGCACCAACAAACCGTATCGCTGCAAGATCAGAGCGCCCAGTTTCGTGCATTTGTCGGCGCTCGAGTTCCTGACGCGCGGACATATGCTGGCCGATGTCTCGGCCGTTCTGGGTTCGATCGATGTTGTCTTTGGAGAGTGCGACCGATGACACATTGTGCAGTTGCGAAATGCGCCTAGATCGGCAAGACTCTGGGGGCTGGGGGAGTCAACTCGACGCGGGATGTCTGCTGGTTCGGCACGACGACCGCATCCAAACAAGTAAGCTGAGATGAGCGTCCGACGCCTTGCTGTTGAACAGCCCGAAGGCTTTGTCTTCACGCCCGAAAATCTCGAATGGGCACAGGCTGTTATCAAGAAATATCCGGAGGGGCGTCAGGCTTCAGCGGTGATTTCGCTTCTCTGCCGCGCCCAGGAGCAGAACGGCGGCTGGGTGTCCGAGCCGGCCCTGCGCTACATCGCCGAGATGCTGGATATGGCCTATATCCGCGTCTACGAAGTCGTCACCTTCTACACCATGTTCAACTTGGCGCCGGTGGGCCGCTACTACCTGCAGGTCTGCGGTACGACGCCGTGCATGCTGAACGGCGCGCAGGACCTCACGGAAGCCTGCCGCAAGCATATCGGCCCCAAGGACACGGTCAGCGATGACGGCATGTTCTCGTGGACCGAGGTGGAGTGCCTCGGCGCCTGCGTGAACGCGCCGATGGTGCAGATCAACAAGTACTATTACGAGGACCTCACGCCGGAATCGCTGGGTGACATCATCGAGCGGCTCCGCAAGGGCGAGGACGTGCCGCCCGGACCTCAGGACGGACGCCAAGGCTGCGCACCCAAGAGCGGCCCCAATACGCTCATCGATGCCGGGATCTACGGCTCCGACGATTCCGGTCCGGAACCGGGCTATGCGGGAACGTCCGATCCCAAATCGAAGATGCCGGGGCCGTACTAATGCTTCAGGACAAAGACCGCATCTTCAAGAACCTCTACGGGCTGCATAGCTGGCAGTTGCCGGCGGCCCGTGCGCGCGGCGCCTGGGACGGCACCAAGGACATGATCGCCCGCGGCCACGATGCCGTGATCGAAGAGGTCAAGGCGTCGGGCTTGCGCGGACGCGGCGGTGCGGGTTTCCCCACCGGGCTGAAATGGTCCTTCATGCCGAAGGACGATCCGCGCCCGAGCTATCTCGCCGTCAACGCGGACGAGTCCGAACCAGGCACCTGCAAGGACCGCGAGATCATGCGGCACGATCCGCACCTTCTCATCGAAGGTGCCATGATCGCGTCCTTCGCCATGCGGGCGCATGTGGCGTACATCTACATCCGCGGCGAGTTCATCGCCGAACGCGAGATCCTCGAAGCCGCCATTGCCGAGGCTTACGATGCCAAGCTCGTGGGCAAGAACAACGTCAATGGCTGGGACTTCGACATCTACGTCCATCACGGGGCAGGGGCCTATATCTGCGGCGAGGAAACCGCGCTCCTCGAAAGCCTCGAAGGCAAGAAGGGCCAGCCGCGCCTCAAGCCGCCGTTCCCGGCTAATTGCGGCCTCTACGGCGCGCCCACGACCGTCAACAATGTCGAGACCATCGCCTCGGTCCCGGACATCATGCGGCGCGGCGCGACCTGGTTCGCGGCGCTCGGCAAGCCCAACAATACCGGCACGAAGCTCTATTGCATCTCCGGTCACGTGAACGAGCCGTGCACCGTCGAAGAGGAGATGGGCATCTCGTTGCGTGAGCTCATCGAGAAATATGCAGGCGGCGTGCGCGGCGGCTGGGACAATCTCCTGGCCATCATTCCGGGAGGATCGTCCGTACCCTGCCTAACAGCGGAAGAATCCAGCGACGTCACCATGGACTTCGATGCGCTGAAGGCGCTGGGTTCCGGCCTCGGCACCGCGGGCATCATCGTCATGGACAAGTCCACGGACATCATCCGCGCGATCGCCCGGCTTTCGTATTTCTACAAGCACGAATCCTGCGGGCAATGCACGCCGTGCCGCGAGGGCACGGGGTGGATGTGGCGCGTGCTGGAGCGCATGGCCGAGGGCAATGCGCAGAAGCACGAGATCGACATGCTCTTCGAAGTCACGAAGCAGGTCGAGGGTCACACGATCTGCGCGCTCGGCGATGCCGCTGCCTGGCCGATCCAGGGTCTGATCAAGAATTTCCGCCACGTCATCGAAGAACGCATCGATGCACGGGCTACCGAACCGTTGTCACCGTCCGTACCGGAAGCGGCGGAGTAGGAACGTCATGCCGAAACTCATCATCGACGGTATCGAGCACGACGTCCCGGACGGCATCACGCTGATCCAGGCCTGCGGGCTCGTCGGCGTCGAGATCCCGCGCTTCTGTTTCCACGAGCGCCTGTCGATCGCCGGCAATTGCCGCATGTGTCTTGTGGAAGTCGTCGGCATGCCGAAGCCCGTCGCCTCCTGCGCCATGTCGGTCAACGATCTGCGCCCCGGCCGCGACGGCACGCCGCCGACGATCAACACGAAGTCGGAAGTCACGCGCCGTGCCCAGGAAGGCACGATGGAGTTTCTGCTGGTCAACCATCCGCTGGACTGCCCGATCTGCGATCAGGGCGGGGAGTGCGACCTGCAGGATCAGGCCATGGCCTACGGCTTCAACGAAGGCCGCTTCAAGGACAACAAGCGCGCCGTAGACAACAAATATCTCGGGCCGCTCATCAGCTCCATGACCCGCTGCATTCACTGCACGCGCTGCGTCCGCTTCATGACCGAAGTTGCCGGCGTTCCCGAACTCGGCCTGATCGGCCGTGGCGAGGACGCGGAGATCACCACCTATCTCGAGCATGGTCTCCATTCGAACCTGTCCGCGAACGTCGTGGACCTGTGTCCCGTCGGCGCGCTGACCTCGAAGCCCTATGCGTTTCAGGCGCGGCCGTGGGAACTTTCCAAGACACCCTCCATCGACGTGATGGACGCGGTAGGGTCTTCAATCCGCGTCGACGCGCGCGGCAAGGAGGTCTTGCGCATCCTGCCGCGGATCAACGACGCGGTGAACGAGGAGTGGATATCCGACAAGGCGCGCCATGTTTGGGACGGGCTGCGCACGCAGCGTCTGGACCGGCCCTATCTGCGCAAGGACGGCAAGCTCGCGCCCTGCACCTGGGACGAAGCGTTCGCGGCAATTGCCGAACGCATCCAATCCTCGAGCGGCGCGAAGTTCGGCGCGATTGCCGGCGATCTCGCCGCGGCCGAGGAGATGTTCGCGCTCAAGACATTGGCCGAGCAGATCGGCTCGCCGAATATCGACTGCCGTCAGGCCGGAGCGAAATTCGATCCGACTCTCGGACGCGCCACCTACCTCTTCAATGCGGGGATCGAAGGCATTGAGGATGCGGATGCCGTTCTTCTCGTCGGCTGCGATCCGCGCGTCGAGGCGCCGGTGTTGAACGCGCGCATCCGCAAGCGCTGGAAGCAGATGGAGGGCAAGTTGCCCGTCGGCCTGATCGGCACGGATGTCGACCTGACCTATCCTTATCAGCGCATCGGGGCCGGCCCAGACACGTTGATGGATATCGCGGGCGGCAAGCACGAGTTCGCGCAAGTCCTCAAGGACGCCGAAAAGCCCATGGTGATCCTGGGGCAGGCGGCCTTCGCACGGCCCGACGGCTACGAGATCCTCGCCGTTGGCGCGAAGATCGTGACCGAGTCGGGCGCGATCGCCGAGGGCTGGAACGGCTTCAATGTTCTGCATACGGCGGCCGCGCGGGTTGCGGGCCTCGATCTCGGCTTCGTACCCGGAGAGAAGGGGCTCGGCACCGGCGGCATGATCACCGCAGCCGGCAAGGGCGATCTCGACGTCTGTATCTGCTGGCGCCGACGAATCGACATGTCGGCGCTTGGAGAGACCTTCGTCATCTATCAGGGCAGCCACGGCGACAAGGGCGCCCACCGCGCCGACGTGATCCTGCCGGGCGCGGCCTACACGGAAAAAGAGGGCACCTACGCCAACACCGAAGGGCGCGTGCAGATGACGGCCCGCGCGATCTTCCCGCCGGGGGATGCCCGCGAGGACTGGACCATTGTCAAAGCCTTGTCCGCCGCACTCGGCAAGCCGCTCCCGTTCGAAACGCTGCAGGAACTGCGCAGCAAGATGTACGCGGTCGCGCCCCAGTTGGCCCAGCTCGACATCCTCGAAAAGGCCGACTCCGGTCCCATCGTCAAATTTGCCAGCCACACAGCCAAGCCGGGCAGCGAGCCGTTTGGGCTCTCGATGGACGACTACTACTTGTCCAACCCCATTGCGCGGGCCTCCGCCCTCATGGCGAGCCTGAGCGCGATGCGCGCGGACGCCGAGAAAGCGACGGGCACCGATGGCTGAGTTCTGGACCAGCTATGGGTGGCCCACCACCCTGATCGTCCTGCACAGCGTCGCCATGATGGTCGTGCTGCTGGTGTTCATCGCCTTCGTGCTGCTGGCTGACCGGAAGATCTGGGCCGCGGTGCAGATGCGGCGCGGACCCAACGTGGTGGGACCGTTCGGCCTGTGGCAATCCTTCGCCGATTTGCTGAAGTTCGCCTTCAAGGAATTCATCGTTCCGGCCGGCTCGAACAAGGGGCTGTTCATCGTCGCGCCCATTATCACGGCGGGGCTGGCGATTTCCGCCTGGGCCGTGATCCCGGTCGCCAAAGGCTGGGCCGTGGCCGACATCAATGTCGGCATCCTCTACGTCTTTGCCATTTCGAGCCTGGAAGTGTACGGCGTCATCATCGCCGGCTGGGCCTCCAACTCGAAATACGCGTTTCTGTCGGCGCTCCGGTCCGCCGCGCAGATGGTCTCTTATGAAGTCTCCATCGGCTTCGTGATCGTCACCGTGCTTCTGTGCGCGGGCTCGCTGAACCTGACGGACATCGTCCTTGCGCAGGACAGGGGCCTCGGCCTGTTCGGCTGGTACTGGCTGCCGCTGTTCCCGATGTTCGTGATCTTCTTCATCTCGCTTCTGGCCGAGACGAACCGTCCGCCCTTCGACCTGCTCGAGGCGGAATCCGAACTCGTGGCGGGCTACATGGTCGAGTACTCCTCGACGCCGTATATGCTGTTCATGCTCGGCGAGTACGTCGCCATCATCCTGCTGTGCAGCCTCGGCACGATCCTCTTCCTCGGTGGATGGCTACCGCCGGTGTCCATCCCACCGTTCACCTGGATCCCAGGCGTTATCTGGTTCGTCCTGAAGGTCTGCGCCCTGTTCTTCCTGGTCTCCATGGTGAAGGCCTTCGTTCCGCGCTATCGCTACGACCAGCTGATGCGGCTTGGCTGGAAGGTCTTCCTTCCGATCTCGCTCGCGGCCGTCGTCATCGTTGCGGTGGTCTTGCGGGTCTGGCAGCACGGTATCTAAAGGAGAAGACGCGTGACACGGTTCGCACAAGCTGCCAAATCGCTCCTGCTCCTGGAGTTCGTGTCGGCCTTTTGGCTCGCGATGAAGTACTTCGTCGCGCCGAAGGCGACGCTGAACTACCCTTACGAGAAGGGCCCGCTGAGCCCGCGCTTCCGCGGTCAGCATGCCTTGCGCCGCTATCCCAACGGGGAGGAGCGCTGCATCGCCTGCAAGCTCTGCGAGGCGATCTGCCCGGCACAGGCGATCACCATCGAAGCTGGCCCGCGCCGCAACGACGGCACGCGGCGCACCACGCGCTACGATATCGACATGGTGAAATGCATCTACTGCGGCTTCTGCCAGGAAGCCTGCCCGGTGGAGGCGATCGTCGAAGGTCCGAATTTCGAATTCGCGACGGAAACGCGTGAAGAGTTGTACTACGACAAGGCGCGCCTGCTCTCCAACGGGGACCGTTGGGAGCGGGAGATCGCCAAAAATATCGAACTCGACTCGGCCTATCGGTAGGCGGGTTTCGGGAACAGGCTGGCTGCAAGGCCGGACATTGGGGTTACGTTTTGGGGGCTGAGTTTTTGAATAGGCACGTCGAACGCGCAGGACCGTTTTCGGGCTGTCGCTCCGGTTTGGGAGTGACCGTCCGATGCTGAGCGCGCTGTTCTTCTATCTCTTCGCGTTCGTTCTTATCGCCTCGGCCCTCATGGTCGTGTCGGCGAAGAATCCCGTGCACGCCGTGCTGTTCCTGATCCTCGCTTTCTTCAACGCGGCCGGACTGTTCATCCTGCTCGGGGCAGAGTTCCTCGCGATGATCCTCGTGGTCGTCTATGTGGGCGCCGTCATGGTGCTGTTCCTGTTCGTGGTGATGATGCTCGACGTCAGCTTCGCGGAGCTGCGCTCGGGCGCTGTGAAGGTTCTGCCCATTGGACTCCTCGTCGGCTTCATCTTCCTGTTCGAGCTGCTCTTCGTCGTCGGCGCCTGGGTCGCGGCGCCGAAGCTCGTGAGCGATGCGCCCATGCCGCCGCCTTCCGAGGTGAGCAACACGCGCGCTTTGGGCGAACTGCTCTACACCGACTACGTCTATCTGTTCCAAGCCGCCGGTCTGATCCTGCTCGTCGCCATGATCGGCGCGATCGTCCTGACGCTGCACCACCGCCGCGACGTCAAGCGCCAGAACATCAGCGACCAGGTCGCGCGCAACCCGGAGACGGCAATCGAGGTCGTCAAAGTCGAATCGGGGAGGGGCCTGCAATGACCGTCGGTCTGTCGCATTACCTGACCCTGGCCGCGTTGCTCTTCACGATCGGCGTGTTCGGCATCTTTTTGAACCGCAAGAACGTCATCGTCATTCTGATGTCGATCGAACTCATTCTGCTCGCGGTCAACATCAACCTCGTGTCGTTCTCCTCGTTCCATGGCGATCTCGTCGGCCAGGTCTTCACCCTGATCGTCCTGACCGTCGCGGCGGCGGAAGCGGCCATCGGCCTCGCCATTGTCGTCGTGTATTTCCGCAATCGCGGCACGATCGACGTGGCCGACATCGATCATCTGAAAGGCTGAGGGCGGCACACGATGTATCACGCAATCCTCTTCCTTCCCCTGATCGGCGCGCTGTTCGCCGGGCTGTTCGGCCGCCTTGTCGGGTACCGCGCGTGCGAAATCGTGACCATCTCGCTGATGTTCGTGGCGGCGTTCCTGTCGTGGATCGCCTTCTACCAGGTGGCCATTCAGGGCGAGGACGTGCGTATCTCGCTCATCGGGTTCATGCACTCCGGCGCTTTCGAGACCTACTGGTCGATCCGGATCGACACGCTCACGGCCGTGATGCTTGTCGTCGTGAATACGGTGTCGTCGGTCGTGCACCTCTATTCCGTCGGCTACATGGACGAGGACCCGCACAAGGAGCGCTTCTTCGCCTATCTGTCCTTATTCACCTTCGCGATGCTCGCGCTCGTGACCTCGGACGATCTCGTCCAGCTCTTTTTCGGCTGGGAAGGCGTCGGCCTCGCGTCCTATCTCCTGATCGGATTCTGGTACAAGAAGCCCTCCGCCAATGCCGCCGCCATCAAGGCCTTCGTCGTCAACCGCGTCGGCGATTTCGGCTTCCTGCTCGGCATCTTCACGATCTTCTATGTGTTCGGCGCGGTCCAATACGACACGATCTTCGCGGCGGCGCCCGACCAGGTCGGCAAGACCATAACGTTCTTGTCGTGGGAGGTGCCGGCCCTCGAGTTGATGTGCTTCCTGCTCTTCATGGGCGCCATGGGCAAGTCGGCCCAATTCCTGCTCCACACCTGGTTGCCGGACGCCATGGAGGGCCCGACACCGGTCTCCGCACTCATCCATGCCGCTACGATGGTCACGGCGGGCGTGTTCATGGTGGCGCGCATGTCGCCGCTGTTCGATCTCGCCCCGTATGCGCTCGCCTTCGTGGCGTTCATCGGCGCGACGAGTGCCTTCTTCGCCGCCACCGCCGCCGTGGTGCAGACCGACATCAAACGCGTGATCGCGTACTCCACCTGCTCGCAGCTCGGCTATATGTTCGCCGCCGAAGGGGTAGGGGCGTATGGCGCGGGCATCTTCCACCTGTTCACCCATGCCTGCTTCAAGGCGCTGCTGTTCCTGTGCGCCGGCGCCGTCATTCATACGCTGGCCGACAATCAGGACATGCGCCGCATGGGCGGCTTGCGGAAGATCATCCCCTTTACCTGGGTGATGATGCTGATCGGGTCGCTGGCGCTGACCGCATTCCCGCTAACGTCGGGCTTCGTCTCGAAGGACTTCATCATCGAGACGACCTGGTTCGATCACACGGCCGTCGGCCAATACACCTATTGGATGGTCCTCATCGCCGCCTTCCTGACCTCGCTCTACACCTGGCGGCTAATGTTCATGACCTTCGAGGGTAATTTCCGCGGGCCGAAGGACGTCAAGGCGCACGCGCACGAACCGCCCTGGACCATGGGTGTACCGCTGATGGTGCTGGCGGCCGGTGCCCTGTTCGCCGGGCTTGGCTTCCGCCACCTCTTCATCGGCGCAGACCAGGCAAGCTTCTGGCGCGAGAGCATCGTCCTGCCCCATGGCGGCCATCACGACGTGCCGTTCTGGCTGGTCCTGTCGCCGACCATCGCCATGACGCTCGGCTTCCTGATCGCTTGGTACTGCTACATGTGGCGGCCACTTGTTCCGTTCGGCCTGCTCAAGCGCTTCCCGGCGACCAACCAGTTCTTCTTCCATGCCTGGTACTTCGACGCGCTCTATGACCGCATCTTCGTGCGTCCTGCCAAATGGCTCGGCAATTTCCTTTGGAAGGTGGGCGACGGCAAGATCATCGACGGGATCGGCCCGAACGGCGTTGCCGCCCGCGTGCTGGACATCACAAGAGGCGTCGTGAAGCTTCAGACCGGCTACATCTACCACTACGCATTCATCATGCTGATCGGCGTCGCGCTTCTGATCACTTATTTCATCGTGACGGGAGGCGCGCTGAAGCCATGAGTTATGGGTGGCCCATTCTCTCCACGGTGACGTTCCTGCCGCTGGTCGGCGCGCTGCTGATCTTTGCGCTGCGGGGTAACGACGAGAGCACCGCCCGCAACGCGCGCTATATCGCGTTGTGGACGACGCTGATCACCTTCGCCATCTCGCTGCTACTGTGGATCGACTTCGATCCGACGACGGCCAAGTTCCAGTTCGTGGAGGAGCGCGCCTGGCTGGGACCGATCCGGTTCCATATGGGCGTCGACGGCATCTCGATGCTGTTCGTGATTCTCACGACGTTCCTGATGCCGCTCACGGTTCTGTCGACCTACGGCGCCATCAAGACGCGGGTGCGCGAATTCATGATCGCGTTCCTGATCCTCGAAACGCTGATGCTCGGCGTGTTCTGTTCCCTCGATCTGGTGATGTTCTATCTGTTCTTCGAGGGCGGCCTCATTCCGATGTTCCTCATCATCGGTATCTGGGGTGGATCGAACCGCGTCTATGCCAGCTTCAAGTTCTTCCTCTACACGCTGGCGGGCTCGCTTCTGATGCTCATCGCGATCCTCGCCATGTATTGGGAGGCGGGGACCACGAACATTCCGGAGCTCCTCGCGCACGACTTCCCGCCGGAAATGCAAACCTGGCTATGGCTGGCGTTCTTCGCATCCTTCGCGGTGAAGCTGCCCATGTGGCCGGTGCATACCTGGCTGCCGGACGCGCACGTGCAGGCGCCGACCGCGGGCTCCGTCGTGCTGGCAGGCATCCTCTTGAGCCTCGGCGGATACGGCTTCTTACGGTTCTCCATTCCCATGTTCCCGCTCGCCTCGGTCGACTTTGCGCCGCTCATCTACGCGCTGTCCGTGATCGCGGTGATCTACACCTCGCTCGTTGCGTACGCGCAGGAAGATATGAAGAAGCTGATCGCCTATTCGTCCATTGCTCATATGGGCTTCGTGACGATCGGCATCTTCACGCTGACCATGCAGGGCCTTCAGGGCGGCATCTTCCTGATGCTCTCCCACGGCATTGTTTCGGCTGGCATGTTCCTCTGCGTCGGCGTCTCTTACGACCGCATGCATACCCATGAGATTTCCGTATTCGGCGGTCTCGTGAACCGGATGCCGCTCTATGCCGCCGTGTTCATGATATTCACCATGGCCAATGTGGGCTTGCCGGGCACGTCCGGCTTTGTCGGCGAGTTCCTGAGCCTCCTGGGCGTCTACCAGGTGAACACCTGGGTCGCCGCGCTCGCGGCGACGGGCGTCATTCTATCGGCCGTCTATTCTCTTTGGCTCTATCGCCGTGTCATTTTCGGCGAGATCACCAATCCGGCGTTGAAGTTGATCCAGGATCTCTCGTGGCGGGAAATCGCCGTCATGGCGCCGCTGATCCTGCTCACGATTTACTTCGGGTTTCATCCCAACCCGGTTCTCGACGTCACGGCGACGTCTGTCGAGGCCCTGATGGCCGACTTCAAAGCGAACCTGGCCGCTGCCGAGCAGGCGCGGCTGGCGCTGGTGCCGTGAGTGAGGGCCCTATGACCGAACAGCTCAATCTTCTGCCGCTTCTTCCAGAACTCACCTTGGCCATCGGCGCCATGGCGCTGCTCATGGTGGGCGTGGGTGGCCGTGACGGCGAGCGCAGTGAACTCGTGTTGTGGCTCTCGGTAGCCGTGCTGATCCTTGCCGGCGTGTTCGTCGCCATGGGCGAGGGCACGGTGACCGTGTTCGGCAACAGCTTCATCGTCGATCCCTTCGCGCGCATGCTGAAGCTGCTCGCCCTGACCGGCGCGGGCGTCGCGCTGATCATGTCGCGGGACTTCTGGCGTGACGAAGGCGGCCTGAAATTCGAGTACCCGGTGCTGTTGCTGCTCGCGACCACCGGCATGCTGATGATGATCTCGGCCAACGATCTCATCGCGCTCTATGTCGGCCTCGAACTGCAGAGCCTCGCGCTCTACGTGGTCGCCGCCTTCAAGCGGGATTCGACGCGCTCATCCGAAGCCGGCATGAAGTATTTCGTCCTCGGCGCGCTGTCGTCGGGCATGCTGCTCTATGGCGCCTCGCTGATCTACGGTTTCACCGGATCCACTGTCTTTTCCGAAATCGCGAACGCGGCTCAGCCGTCCGGCGACAATCTCGGCCTGATCTTCGGCCTTGTGTTCCTGCTGACCGGGTTCGCCTTCAAGATCTCGGCGGTGCCGTTCCATATGTGGACACCGGACGTCTATGAGGGCGCACCGACTCCGGTGACTGCCTTCTTCGCCGCCGCCCCGAAGATCGCTGCCATGGCACTCTTCATCCGGGTCGTGGTTTCGGCCTTTCCGGCAATTACCGACCAGTGGCAGCAGATCGTCGTCTTCCTGTCGCTCGCCTCCATGGGACTCGGCGCCTTCGCCGCGATCGGCCAGCGCAACATCAAGCGCCTGATGGCTTACAGCTCCATCGGCCATATGGGTTTCGCGCTGGTGGGACTTGCGGCCGGCACGGAGCAGGGCGTCCAGGGCGTGATCATCTATCTCGCGATCTATCTCGTGATGACGCTCGGCACCTTTGCCGTCATCCTGTCGCTCCGCCGCGACGGCGAAATGGTCGAGGAAATCGATCAGCTCGCGGGGCTCTCCCGGACAAGCCCGCTCATGGCCCTTGCGCTGGCGGTGCTGCTTTTCTCGCTGGCCGGCATCCCGCCGCTCGCCGGCTTCTTCGCAAAGTTCTACGTGTTCCTCGCGGCCGTCGAGGCGGGGCTCTACGCGCTTGCGATCATCGGTGTCCTGCTCAGTGTCGTAGGCGCCTTCTACTATTTGCGCATCGTGAAGCTCATGTATTTCGACGAACCCGTGAAAGGCTTCGAGCCGATGCCGCGCCCCTTGGCCATCGTGCTGGGAGCGGCCGGGCTTTTGATCGCGCTCTTCTTCGTTTATCCGTCTCCGCTTGTCGCGGCGGCCGGAACTGCTGCAAAATCGCTCTTTTGAACTCAGCAGTCGTCTGACGAAACGGGGCGCATCCGTCCCGCCGCTTTTATTGAACCGCTAGCCGGATCCGCCTATCTGCATGAACCAATTCGCGCGCACCACACCGAAGCTTCCCGCGGGCTATCGCCTCGTCCAGCTGGACACGGTCGATTCGACCAACGACGAAGCCAAGCGCCGCGCGGATATGGGTGAGCCGGGGCCCTTGTGGATCTGGTCGGCACGCCAATCCATGGGGCGGGGACGGGCAGGGCGGCAATGGACTTCGCAAGTCGGCAATCTCTTCGCCAGTCTCCTGGTCCGCCTCAACTGCCCGCTCCAGACCGCGAGCCAGCTCGCCCTCGTGGCCGGCATCATTACCTACGAGACGATCTCGAAATTGATCGCCTATGAAGGCCGTTCGAAGCTGCTCCTCAAATGGCCCAACGATGTGCTGCTGGACGAAGAGAAGATCGCCGGCATGCTGCTCGAGAATCTCGGCGCGCCGGGCGACAGGCGCTCGGCGGTCGTGATCGGCACCGGCATCAATTTGGCGAGCCATCCCGAGGGGCTGCCGCAGCCTGCCGTGAGCTTGGATGCCTACGGCCTGAGCGTCCCACCGGCAAAGGCACTCGAAGTGCTCGCAGCCACGACCCATGAATGGCTGAAACGCTGGGACGAAGGCGCAACCTTCCCGTCCGTTCGCCGCGCCTGGCTCGACCGTGCGGGCCCCACGGGACGAAAGCTTGTCGTGCAGATCGGCAGCGAACGTATCGAAGGCACCTACGAGGGCCTCGATTTGGAGGGGGCGCTACGCCTCAAGACCGACAGCGGCAAGCGCACCATCGCGGCCGGCGATGTCTTCTTCGCGTCCTGACGCCATGGCTGCAAAGGAATCCAAAAACAAGAACCGGTTCGTCTTCGTCCCCATCGGCGGTGTGGGCGAGATCGGCATGAACCTGTACCTCTACGGGTACGGTCAGAAGAACGCCTATACCTGGCTCATCGTCGATATGGGCGTGACCTTCGGCGGCGAGTACGAGCCGGGCATCGACGTCATCTTGCCCGACATTCGTTTCCTGGAAGAAGAACGCCACAACATCGCGGGGCTGGTGCTGACCCATGCCCATGAAGATCATTACGGCGCCATCCCCGATCTTTGGCCCTTGATTGGGCGGGTTCCGATCTATGCCACGCCATTCACGGCGGCAATGCTGCGCGGAAAGCTGAGCGAGGCGCGCATGGACGACGACGACCTGCCGCTCGAAATCGTGCCGCTGGGCGCACGGCGCAAGATCGGTCCGTTCGATGTCGAACTCATCTCGATGTCCCATTCGATTCCCGAGCCTACGGCGCTGGCCATCCGCACGCCGCTCGGAACGGCGCTCCACACGGGCGACTGGAAGCTCGACGAGACGCCGCTGACGAGCCCGCCGACGGATGAGAACCGCCTGCGCGAGATCGGCCGCGACGGTGTCGATGCGCTGATCTGCGATTCGACAAACGCCATTCGTGAAGGCGTCTCGCCTTCGGAAGCCGAGGTCGCGGAGAACCTGATCACGCTGATCAAGAAAGCCCCGGCTTGCGTCGCCGTCACGACTTTCGCCTCCAATGTCGCCCGGCTGGGCTCGGTGGCAAAGGCGGCCCAAGCCGCGGGGCGCGAACTCGTCGTCGTCGGACGCGCCATGTACCGGGTGATCGAAGCGGCCCAGGCGACCGGCTATCTCGATCCGGAACTGAGCTTTCATCAGGAAACGGCCTTCCGGCAATTCCCAGGCGACAAGGTCGTGGCGCTGTGCACGGGAAGCCAGGGCGAGCCACGCGCGGCGTTGTCGCGTATCGCGGCGGGAGAGCATCCGCATGTCTCTCTCAGGAAAGGCGACTGGGTGATCTTCTCGTCGCGCACAATCCCGGGGAACGAGAAATCCGTCGGGCGGATACAGAATGCGCTGTCCGACAACGCCGTCGAGATCCTCACCGACCAGGACGCGCTTGTGCACGTGTCCGGCCATCCGCGTCGCGGGGAATTGGAGCAGCTTTATTCCTGGGTGAAGCCGGCCATCGCGGTGCCGATGCACGGTGAGGGACGCCATCTGGAAGCGCACGCCGAACTGGCAGAGGACCTCGGCGTCCCGGAAGTCGTCCGGGCTCGCAACGGCACGCTGGTGCAGCTTCTGCCGAAGCCGGCGGGCATCGTCGATGACGTGCCCGTGGGCCGGCTCTATCGCGACGGCTACATACTGACGTCATCCGACGAGGGCCAGGTCCGGGATCGCCGCAAGCTCAGCTTTGCCGGCATCGCCGCCGTGTCCCTTGTCTTGACCACGAAAGGCGAACTGGTCGCCGACCCCGAAGTGACGCTGACGGGGCTGCCCGAGGAAGACAATGACGGCGTTCCGCTCGAGGAGATTGCCCGCGACGCCGCCATTGGAACGGTCGAGAGCATCCCGCGCCCGCGCCGCAAGGACCCGCAGCTTGTCTCCGAAGCGGTACGCCGCGCCGTTCGGGCGGCACTCGGGCAGGCCTGGGGCAAGAAGCCCATCTGTACCGTGTTGACGACCGTGCTCTAACCGCCGCAGAAAGAGGCCTTGAACGCCGCAATTGCCGTTTAGACTGAGGTCGAGATCCCTATGCGAACCTGGAGCAGAGATACATGATTGGCCGTTTGAACCATGTGGCGATCGTCGTGCCGGACCTGGCGGCCGCGACCGCCGTCTATCGCGACACGCTCGGTGCGACAGTCTCTCCGGAGGAAGATCAGCCGGAGCACGGTGTACGGACGGTTTTCATCGAGTTGCCGAACACGAAGGTCGAACTCCTGGGCGTCCTTGGCGACAACTCACCGATCGCGGCCTTTCTTGAGCGCAACCCGAGCGGCGGCATCCATCACATCTGCTACGAGGTGCCGGATATCATGGAAGCGCGCGATCAGCTCACCAAGGAGGGCGCGCGTGTGCTTGGCGACGGCGAACCGAAGATCGGCGCCCACGGCAAGCCGGTTCTGTTCCTTCACCCCAAGGATTTCTGCGGCACCTTGGTCGAACTCGAAGAGGCTTAGGCCATGAGTCTCGCCTTCGGCGTCGCCATCTACTTCGTGATCTGGTGGGTTGTGCTCTTCGCCATCTTGCCCTGGGGCGTGCGCACGTCCGAGGAAGCGGGCGAAGCCAGCAATCCGGGTTTCGCCGACAGTGCGCCCCACAAGCCTAGATTGCTGCCGAAGATCGTCGCCACGACCATCGTGTCCGGCATCGTCTTCGCCTTCATCTACGCCATCATGGTGCATCACATCATCAGCTCGACGACATTCCGTTCTTCCCACGGTACGAGCGGGTTCAGGAAGCGCCTCGAGCAAATTGAGATGTGAATGGAAGGCTGGCGCGCGGGTGGGCCTAAAAAAAAGCAAGGTCCCTAAGGACCCTGCTTTCTTAGTATTTACTCCTTTTCTTCACTACCGGGACAGCTCTCGAGGAGCGGGGCGGTGAAGCGGCTGCGCTTATCCATCGGGTGGATGCGCGCCAGGAGTCTTTCCTCCCAAGACTTGGACCCAAATAGTCTTTGCCACTAAGTGGTCGTTGACATTGTCCAATCTCTAAACGCTTCACGTCACAACCTACGGGGGCTGAGCGCTCTTGCGTTGTGGGCGGACCCTAGCTTGGCCGCGCCAAATTGTCACCATGATTGTGACCGGTCGACGCAGATTTATTCGAAAAATCGATCACTTCATTTGCGAACCAAAAGAAAGTCGGCCTTCTGACTGCTCAAACCGGAAAAAACTGCCTTAAAGAGCGGCACACGCCCTAACTGACCAAAACCATAGCGCGCTTTCAGCCACAATTTCGACCGCAAGCACCGGGCGCGCGCGTGTACCAACGTCGAGGAGGAGTCGACTGGGGGAATCATCGCGGCAAACCGGCAAAGGTTGCGCGGCTCGATTGCCACCATGGGCGAACTTGTCTATTAGCCGCATCTAGGGTGCGTCATGGTGCCATCGCCGCCGCTTGCAGCCCCGAGATCAAACGCGGCCGGCCCTCCATGGCCTCGGCCACATCAACGCCTTCAGAGCTTCACGATGCGCCTCAGCCGTTTCTTTATGCCCATCCTGCGTGACGACCCCAAAGAGGCGGAAATCGTCTCCCACCGGCTCATGCTCCGCGCAGGCATGATCCGCCAGTCGAGCGCTGGCATCTACACTTGGCTCCCTCTGGGTTACCGGGTTCTGAGCAAGATCGAGCAGATCGTGCGTGAGGAGCAGGACCGGGCAGGGGCGCTCGAACTCCTGATGCCGACGATCCAATCCGCCGATCTGTGGCGCGAGAGCGGACGCTACGACGACTACGGCAAGGAGATGTTGCGCATCCAGGACCGGCATGAGCGCGACATGCTCTACGGTCCGACCAACGAGGAGCTGATCACGGCGATCTTCCGCGACGGCGTGAAGTCCTACAAGGATCTGCCGCGCATCCTCTACCACATCCAATGGAAGTTCCGGGACGAGATCAGACCGCGGTTCGGCGTCATGCGCGGCCGCGAATTCCTGATGAAGGACTCCTACTCCTTCGACCTCACCCAGGACGACGCCCGCAAGTCCTACAACAGAATGTTCGTCTCTTACCTGCGCACCTTCGCCCGCATGGGGCTGAAGTCGATCCCCATGGCGGCCGAAACCGGCCCGATCGGCGGCGACCTCTCACACGAGTTCATCATCTTGGCTGAAACAGGCGAAAGCGAAGTCTATTGCCACAAAGACTATCTCGCGATGGAGCCGCCTGGCGCCGACCTCGACTACGACGGCGACCTCGCGCCGCTCGTCCAAGACTGGACCGGCCGATACGCGGCCACCTCTGAGATGCACGATGCCGCGCAGTTCGAATCCGACGTCCCCGAGGCGGACCGCGTCACCGCGCGCGGTATCGAAGTCGGCCACATCTTCTTCTTCGGGACGAAATACTCCGAAGCGATGGGCGCCAAGGTACAAGGCCCCGACGGGGACTTGATCACCGTCGAGATGGGCTCTTACGGCATCGGCGTATCCCGCCTTGTCGGAGCGATCATCGAAGCCTCTCACGACGAGGCAGGCATCATCTGGCCGCAATCAGTGGCGCCGTTCGACCTCGGTCTCATCAACCTGAAGGTTGGCGATGCGGACACGGATGCCGCGTGCGAGGGCTTCTACGCACGGCTGCAAAATGCGGGCTTCGACGTGCTATACGACGACCGCGACGATCGCGCCGGCGCGAAATTCGCCGCCATGGACTTGATCGGTCTCCCTTGGCAGTTGATCGTTGGGCCGAAAAGCCTGAAAGCCGGCGAGGTCGAACTCAAGGAACGTGCGACCGGCGCTCGCCATAGTCTCACCTTCGACTCGGCGTTGACTATGCTGACCGATGCAATGACAGGCCGCACGAGGGAAGGCGCATGAGCGCGAGTGACACCGTAGCCGGACAAGTCGAAAGCCCGGCGGCACCGACCACGCGCCCCTTTGCGCCCTTCGAATGGCTGGTGGCGCTGCGGTACCTGCGCGCGCGCCGCAAGGAAGGCTTCATCTCCGTCATCGCCGGCTTTTCCTTCATCGGCATCATGCTCGGCGTGGCGACACTGATCATCGTCATGGCGGTCATGAACGGCTTTCGACAGGAGCTGTTCGACAAGATGCTGGGGCTGAACGGCCATGTGGTCGTGCATAGCGTCGGGCAGTTCAAGGACTATGACGAGGTCTCCAAGCGCATTGCGAACGTGCCCGATGTGAAGCACGCGCTCCCGCTTGTCGAAGGCCAGGTGCTCGCATCGACGCCGCTCGGCTCTACCGGAGCCCTGGTGCGCGGCCTGCGCGAAGACGATCTCAAGAGCCTCAAGGCGATTTCGAGCAAGGTTCATTTCGGCACGCTCGACGGCTTCGACGACAATCCCGGCATCGCCATCGGCAGCCGCATGGCGAACACGCTCAACGTCAAGGTCGGAGACAGCGTCTCGATCCTGACACCGCGCGGTGCGTCAACCCCGCTCGGCACGGCGCCGCGCATCAAACGCTATCCCGTCGTAGCGATCTTCGAGATCGGTATGTCCGAATACGATGCGAGCATCATGTTCATGCCGCTGAACGAGGCGCAGATCTATTTCAATCAGCCTGACTCGGTGACGGTTCTCGAAGTGGTCCTGAAATCACCGGACGAAGTTGCCGAACTCGCGCCCGCTATCCTCCAGGCCGGCGGACCGTCCATCTATGTCACCGACTGGCGCCAGCGCAACGCGACCTTCTTTTCGGCCCTTCAGGTCGAACGCAACGTGATGTTCTTGATCCTGACACTGATCGTTCTGGTGGCGGCACTCAATATCATTTCAGGCCTGAAGATGCTCGTGAAGGACAAGGCGCGCGACATCGCGATCCTTCGAACCATGGGAGCCACGCGCGGCTCCGTGATGCGCATCTTTCTGATCGCGGGCGCCACGATCGGCGTCGCCGGGACGCTGGCCGGGCTTGCCCTCGGCGTGCTCGTCTGCCTGAACATCGACCACATCCGCTGGTTCGTCTCCTGGCTTACGGACACCGAACTCTTCCCGGCCGAGCTCTACTACCTCTCCGAGCTGCCGGCGGAGATGGATTCGGGTGAGACGACCTCGGTCGTGATCATGGCGCTGACGCTCTCCGTTCTGGCCTCGGTCTATCCGGCCTGGCGCGCCTCCCGGCTCGATCCGGTTGAAGCGCTGCGCTACGAGTAGGGGGAACCGTGGACGCGATCGAAAGAACGCCGGCATTGCAACTCGTCGATCTCGAGCGGGGCTTCACGCAAGGTGACCGCCGCATCGATGTCCTGAAGCTGGCCAACGCGAGCTTCTATCCGGGTGAGACCGTGGCGCTGCTCGGCCCTTCGGGCGCCGGCAAATCGACCCTGCTGCATATTGCGGGCCTCTCGGAGAAGCCGGACGCAGGCAGCGTGATCATCAACGGCCGCGACTGCGTCACATCGGGAGACAACGAGCGGACGCGCATCCGCCGGATGGAAGTGGGATTCGTCTACCAGTTCCACCACCTGTTGCCTGAGTTCTCGGCGCTGGAGAACGTGATGCTGCCACAGCTCGTGCTCGGCCGCTCCAAGAACGATGCCGAAGCCCGGGCCAAAGCGCTTTTGGACCCGCTCGGTCTCAAGGACCGCTGGACACACCGGCCGGCAGAACTCTCCGGCGGCGAGCAGCAACGCGTCGCCATCGCGCGCGCCGTGGCAAACCAGCCCAAGGTACTTCTTGCCGACGAGCCGACGGGGAACCTCGATCCAACCACCGCCGACAAGGTCTTCGACCAGATGATGCACCTCGTCCGGGACGAGGGGGTCGCGGCCGTGATTGCGACCCACAATCTCGATCTGGCCGCGCGCATGGATCGGGTCCTGCGCCTGACCGACGGCTTGCTTGTGGAGGAAAAGGTCGCCGTCGTGGAAGCGGTCGGCTAGGCACCTTGCCATACGGGCTCAAGGGTCCACAATTCCGTCGAGCAGCCCGGTGAGTCTCTGACCGCCCCCAAGACGGAACATCATGAGCGAAAACAAACCCTTCGTGCACCTTCGCGTGCATTCCGCCTATTCCTTGCTGGAAGGCGCGCTCAAGATTCCGAAGCTCGTCGAGCTGGCCAAGGCCGACGCGGCGCCCGCCCTGGCGCTGACCGACTCCAACAATCTATTCGGCGCGCTCGAATTCTCCGAGGCCGTGTCCGGCGCCGGCATCCAGCCCATTGTCGGCTGCACGCTGAACCTGACCTTTGAGAAGGCCGGCAAGAAGGGAGCGGCCCCGGAGCCGTTGAACCAGACGCCGGATGGCCGCATAGCGCTCCTTGCCAAGGACGAGGCCGGCTACGGCAATCTGATGGAGCTGACGAGCCGCGCTTATTTCACGGCGGCGGAGACGGGGGAGGCCTTCGTCACCATCGATGAACTGGCGGAACATTCGCAAGGCTTGATCGCACTCAGCGGTGGGCCCGAGGGCCTCATCGACACGGCCTTCGCGGACGGGAACGCGGAGCTTGCTCGTGCCCGCGTCGAGGCGCTTCATTCCATCTTCGGAGACCGCTTCTATATTGAACTCCAACGCCATGGTCTCGCAAAGGAAAGGGCCGTCGAGCCCCACCTGGTGCAGCTGGCCTATGAGCGGTCGATCCCGCTCGTGGCGACCAATGAGCCGTTCTTCGCCACCACGGACGATTTCGAGGCCCATGACGCCCTGATCTGCATCGCGCAAGGCAGCTACGTCGCCGTTGACGAGCGCCGGCGCCTCAGCCCCGAGCACTATTTCAAGTCCGCGGCCGAGATGCGGGCTCTATTTGCCGACCTGCCCGAGGCCATCGAGAACACGGCCGAGATCGCCCAGCGTTGCGCCTACCGGCCGCAAAAGCGCAGTCCGATCCTGCCGGCGTTTCTCTCCGGTGGCGAGGCAAGCGCCGCCCTTGCGGAGACCGAGGCCGAAGAACTGAAACGGCAAGCAGAAGAAGGACTTACCGCGCGTATTGCACAACACGGAACAGCCCCGGGGTCGGACGAGGCGGCCTATCGCGAGCGGCTCGCCTTCGAGCTCGAAATCATCACCCGCATGAACTATCAGGGCTACTTCCTGATCGTTTCGGACTTCATCAAATGGACCAAGGGGCAGGGCATCCCCGTGGGGCCGGGGCGCGGCTCCGGCGCGGGCTCGCTCGTCGCCTATGCGCTCACGATCACCGATCTGGACCCCATCCGTTTCGGGCTCCTGTTCGAACGCTTCCTCAACCCGGAACGCGTGTCCATGCCGGACTTCGATATCGACTTCTGCCAGGACCGCCGCGACGAGGTGATCGCCTATGTGCGCGACCGGTACGGGGCCGACCGGGTCGCGCAGATCATCACCTTCGGTAAGCTCCAGGCCAGGGCCGTGCTGCGCGACGTGGGGCGCGTGCTGCAGATGCCCTATGGGCAGGTGGACCGGCTCTGCAAGCTCGTCCCCATGAACCCGGCCAACCCTGTCACGCTGCCTCAGGCCATTGCCGGCGAACCGCGCCTGCAAGAGGAGCGCGACAAGGAGCCGATCGTCGCCAAGCTGCTCGACATCGGGCAACGGCTCGAAGGCCTCTACCGGCACGCCTCGACCCATGCGGCGGGCGTGGTGATCGCGGACCGGCCCCTGACCGAGCTGGTGCCGCTCTATCGGGACGCGCGCGCGCAGCTCCCGGCAACCCAGTTCAACATGAAATGGGCAGAAGCAGCCGGGCTGGTGAAGTTTGACTTTCTGGGGCTCAAGACGCTCACGGTCCTCGACATGGCGCGAAAGCTGATTGCCCGCGACGGCCCCGATATCGATCCGTCGAAGATCCCGCTCGACGACACCAAGACGTACGAGATGATCCAGCGGGCCGAGACGGTCGGCGTGTTCCAGCTGGAAAGCCAGGGCATGCGCGATGCCTTGCGCAAGCTGAAGCCCGACCGGTTCGAAGACATCATCGCCATGGTCGCCCTGTACCGGCCGGGCCCGATGGACAACATCGAGACTTTCGTGAACCGGAAGCACGGCAAGGAGAAGATCGAGAGCCTTCATCCCATGATCGAGCCAATCCTGGCGGAGACCTACGGCGTCATCATCTACCAGGAGCAGGTGATGCAGATCGCTCAGGTCCTGTCGGGCTACTCGCTGGGCGAAGCCGACCTGCTGCGCCGGGCCATGGGCAAGAAGATCAAGGCCGAGATGGATAAGCAGCGGAAGCGCTTCGTCGACGGTGCCGTGGCAAACGGCGTCGAGAAGGGCCGGGCGGAATACATCTTCGAACTGGTGGCAAAGTTCGCCGGCTACGGCTTCAACAAGTCCCACGCAGCGGCCTATGCGCTGATCGCCTACCAGACGGCCTATCTCAAGGCGAACTACCCACCCGAATTCGTGGCGGCGTCCATGACGCTGGACATGGGCAACGCGGACAAGCTCAACAGCTTCGCGCAGGAGGCGCGGCGGCTCGGCATCAAGCTCGAACAGCCGTCTGTAAACTACTCGGAAGTCGGCTTCATCCCGAATGGGAAGGCAATTCGCTATTCCCTTGCAGCACTTAAGAATGTCGGTCAACCAGCCGTCGAGTCCATCGTGGCGGAGCGGAACGCCAACGGGCTGTTCGCCGACATCTCCGACTTCGCACGCCGCTTGAACCCGCGCCACGTAAACAAGCGTGCCTTGGAGACTCTCGCGACCGCCGGACCCTCGACGAGCTCGGCATCGACCGGGCCACGGCGCTCGAGAACGTGGACCGGATGGTCCTCGCCGGGAACAGCGCGCAAGAAGCTCGCGCCGGCGGCCAGAACGACCTGTTCTTCTCCGGGCGGCAATCAGGCGCCGCCACCCATCGAACTGCGCAAGGCGGAGCCCTGGCTGCCGACGGACAGGCTTGCCAAAGAGTTCGAGGCTGTGGGCTTCTTCCTGACCGGGCACCCGCTCGACGAATACAGCGAGGTCCTCAAGTCTCTGGGCGTCGAGACCTGGACCGAATTCGCGGCCAAGGCCCAGACTAAGCGGGTGGTCGGTAGGCTCGCCGGCACGGTCCTGTCTTCGCGCGAGCGCAAAGGCAAGACCGGCAACCCCTATGCGTTTGTTGCCTTTTCCGACGCCACCGGCCAGTTCGAGGCGGTGATCTTCTCCGAAGCGCTGATTGCGGGCCGGGACCTTCTGGAAGCCGGATCGGTGGTGCTCCTCGACGTGGAAGCGGAAGCGGATGGCGAAACCGTGCGGGTCCGCGTTCAAGGGCTCTCATCCCTGGACAACACCGCCGAAGAGCGCTCTTCGGGCATGAAAGTCACCATGGACGATCCACAGGCCCTATCGCTGCTCGCCGCGCAGATCGACGCTGAAGGCGGGCAGGGACGGTTTCTCCTCCGTCTCCTCATCGACGGCAAGGAGGTCGAGTTCGACCTGCCGCAAGGCATCGATTCCACACCCCGCCAGCGCAGTGCGCTGAAGCTTCTGGACGGGGTCCTGGACGTCAGCGCGATCTAGGGCCTGCCGAAGTCCTCTGAGCCCTTGTTTTGGTGGCGCTTCCAGACTTGCCAAGCACGGGCGTGCCCCCTATAAGGCGCACCATCTCACACGCGGGGACAAAGCGTCACAAAGGGCCTCTATAACCTTTGCGCTCGCTCCGGTGACCGGTCTTTTGGCCGGTCTCTCACGCCCCGCGGCGGAAAAACCGGAAAAAGGAGTCTGCAGTCCCATGGCACTGCCCGATCTATCTATGCGCCAGCTCTTGGAAGCTGGTGTTCACTTCGGCCACCAGACGCATCGCTGGAACCCGAAAATGGCGCCGTTCATCTTCGGCTCCCGTAACAACATCCACATCATCGACCTGACCCAGACGGTGCCGCTGCTGCACCAGGCTCTGGTCGCTGTCTCCGACGTGGTGGCCAAGGGCGGACGCGTGCTCTTCGTGGGCACCAAGCGTCAGGCCACGGAAGCAATTGCCGAGGGCGCGCGCTCGTCGGCACAGTACTTCATCAATCACCGCTGGCTCGGCGGTACGCTGACGAACTGGCGCACCATCTCGCACTCCATCAAGCGCCTGAAGGCACTAGAGGAGTTGCTCGACGGCGAGCATCGCGGCCTCACCAAGAAAGAGCTGCTGCAACTGACCCGCGAAAGGGACAAGCTGGAGATCTCGCTCGGCGGCATCAAGGACATGGGTGCTCCGCCGGACCTCATCTTCGTGATCGACACCAACAAGGAGTCCATCGCGATCGCCGAGGCCCGCAAGCTGAATATCCCAGTCGTCGCAATCGTCGATTCCAACTGCGACCCGGACGGCATCAACTATCCCATTCCCGGCAACGACGACGCCGGCCGCGCGATCACGCTTTACTGCGACCTGATTGCCCGTGCCGCCATTGACGGCATCGAGCGCGGCCAGGGATCGGTTGGCGTCGATCTGGGCGAGGCCGAGGAGCCCATGGCCGAACCGGCCATCGAAGAGGCCCCGGCAACGGAAGCAGCCCCGGCCGAAGCCGGCAAAGCTGAGTCCACGGCAAGCGCGTAATTGAAAAGCCGAGCCCTGTCGGCCCGGAACAAGTGAAGAGGAACTGATGGCGACGATTACTGCGGCCATGGTCAAGGAGCTCCGCGAGAAGACCGGCGCGGGCATGATGGATTGTAAGTCGGCCCTGAACGAGAACGACGGCGACATGGAAGCCGCCGTCGATTGGCTTCGTGCCAAAGGCCTCGCCAAGGCGGCGAAGAAGGCCGGCCGTGTCGCCGCAGAAGCCCTGATCGGCATCGCGGAGACAGATACGGAAGCGGCCCTCGTTGAAGTCAATTCCGAGACCGACTTCGTGGCCCGGAACCCGACCTTCCAGGAAATGGTCACCGCCATCTCCAACTCGGCTGTGAAAGCAAAGGGCGACATCGAGAAGCTCGGCGCGGAAGCCTACAATGGCGGCAGCTCGGTCGCCGAAACGCTGAAAGAAATGGTCGGCTCGATCGGCGAGAACATGACCCTGCGCCGGACGGCCTATTTGGACGCCGGCAAGGGCGTGGTTGCGAGCTACATGCATAACCAGGCCGCGCCGGGTCTCGGCAAGATCGGCGTAATCGTCGCTCTGGAGTCGACCGGCGATGCGGAGACCGTGAGGGGCTTCGGCAAGCAGGTCGCCATGCACATCGCGGCGACGAACCCGCAAGCCATCGACACGGACAGCCTGGACCAGGATCTGGTCGAGCGCGAGCGTACCGTCCTCACCGAGCAGGCAAAAGAATCCGGCAAGCCGGACAACGTCATCGAGAAGATGGTCGAGGGCCGCTTGCGGAAGTTCTACGAGGAAGTGGTCCTGCTCAAGCAGCCCTTCGTGCACGATCCGGACAACACGGTTGCCAAGGCCATGGAGGCCGTCGGCAAGGATGCGGGCGCACCCGTCAAGATCGTCGGATTCTACCGGTTTGCCCTGGGCGAAGGCATCGAGAAGGATGAAGGCGACTTCGCCGCGGAGGTTGCCGCCGCTGCCTCGGGCGCATAGGGTTCAGGCGGTGCTCGGTATCGAGTCGCGCCTATCCAGCCTGGGTGGGCCGGGGTCATTTTCACCCGGCCAGTTTTCGGGTTAATCCCGCCATATTGCCGCCGGAGCCATGCGTTGATGGACACACCGTCTGCCGCGAAGTCGCGCTACAGGCGCGTACTCGTCAAACTCTCCGGGGAAGCTCTCGCCGGCGATAAGGGCTTCGGAATCGACCTCGATGTCATCGATCCGATCGCGAAGGACATCGCCGCCGCAGCGGCGATCGGCGTCGAGATCTGCGTCGTCGTCGGCGGCGGCAATATCTTCCGCGGCATGATGGCAGCCGAGGGCGGCATCGACCGCGCCCGCGCCGATTACATGGGCATGTTGGCGACAGTCATGAACGCGCTCGCGCTTCAGACGGCCATCGAACGGGCAGGGCAGACGGCCCGCGTCCTTTCCGCGATCCCGATGCCGACAGTCTGCGAGCCGTATATCCGGGACAAAGCGCTCGACCACCTTGCCAAGGGACGCGTCCTGGTGTTCGCCGGCGGGACCGGCAATCCATTCTTCACGACCGATACGGCCGCCGCTTTGCGGGCCGCCGAGATGGAATGCGAGGCGCTGTACAAGCACGCAGGTCGACGGAGTCTATTCCGCCGACCCAAAGAAGGTGCCGGATGCAAAGCGTTATGACCGGCTGAGCTATGCTGATGTCCTCAAGCAGGATCTGAGGATCATGGACGGGGCCGCAATCGCCCTTGCCCGCGACAACCGGATTCCGATAATTGTGTTCTCGATCAAGAACCAAGGCAGCTTGGCTCTTGAACTCCAAGGGCAAGGGGCCTCGACGACCATCGACGGCGGTTAAGCCGTCCCACACATTCGGAAACGCCAACACAACGCGCCAAAGCCGGCTCGGAACGCCGGAACGATGGCTGCTAGGGAAGACAAGATGTCCGACTTTGACTTGGATGAAATCGAACGGAGAATGCGCGGCGCGCTGAGCTCTCTAAAACACGAGTTCAGCGGGCTGCGCACCGGCCGCGCCAGCGCCAGCCTGTTGGATCCGGTGATGGTGTCCGCCTATGGAAACCCGATGCCGCTGAACCAGGTGGCGACCGTCAACGTTCCTGAAGCACGGATGATCACCGTGCAGGTCTGGGACAAGGGACAGGTACCAGCGGTTGAAAAAGCCATCCGCGAATCCGATTTGGGATTGAACCCGGTTGTCGAAGGCCAGCTCTTGCGCCTGCCGATCCCCGAGCTCAACGAGGAGCGGCGGCAGGAACTGGCGAAGGTCGCTCACAAATATGCGGAGCAAGGACGGATTGCCGTGCGCAACGTGCGCCGGGACGGCATGGAGCATTTGAAGAAGGCCGAGAAGGACGGCGACATGGGCAAGGACGAACACCATGCGCTGGCCAACAAGGTTCAGGATTTGACCGACAAGGTCATCAAGGAGATCGACGAGTCGCTCGCCACGAAGGAAGCGGAGATCATGCAGGTCTGACCAGGACCCGCATGCGGACGCTCGGTGGCCGGTTTCGGAGAAGCACGCAGTGACGCTCGTAGTGGACAACAAATGGGACAGTGAGACCCAGCCGGGTCCGCGCCATGTCGCCATCATCATGGACGGCAATGGCCGCTGGGCCTCGGAACGGCGCCTGCCGCGCGTTGAAGGTCACCGCCGCGGCGTCGAGGCCGTGCGCCGGGTTGTCGAGGCGTCGCGCGATCTCGGCATCACGCATCTCACCCTGTTCAGCTTCTCCTCGGAGAATTGGTCGCGACCCGCCGAGGAGATCAAAGACCTCTTCGGACTGTTGCGGCGCTTCATTCGGCGTGACCTCGCCGACCTCCACAAGAACGGCGTGCGCATTCGCATCATCGGATCCCGCACCAACCTCGACGACGATATTCAGCGCATGCTGGACGACGCGGTGGAGCTGACCAAAGAGAACACGGCACTAAATCTCACGATCGCGTTCAACTACGGCTCGCGCAACGAGATCACACGGGCGGCAACGCGCATCGCCGAAGACGTCAAGGCGGGAGCGCTCGCGCCGGACGATGTGACGGAGGAGCTTTTCGGGTCCTATCTCGACACGGACGGTCTGCCCGATCCGGACCTGCTCATTCGCACCTCCGGAGAATTGCGCCTTTCGAACTTCCTGCTGTGGCAGCTGGCGTATGCCGAGTTCGTATTCGTCGACACCTATTGGCCCGACTTCAACAAGACCCATTTCGAAGAAGCGATTGCCGAGTTCCAGCGGCGGAACCGCCGCTTTGGCGGCCGCACCGTGAGATCGACGGCGTGACGTCACCGTCGCCTTCCGAAGACAACTCCTCGCAGTCTCAGCGCAAACCGTTGCCGGAACTGTGGCGCCGGATCGGTTCCGCCGTGTTCCTGGCAGCACTGACGCTCGCCGCGCTCGTCCTCAGCCCCTGGACCTTCCTCGTCCTCGTCATCGCCTCGGCCATGGTCCTGACCTGGGAGTGGGGCTCGGCAACGCGGGCGACAGGCGGCGACGCCACCTCGATCATCCATATCGCTTGCGCAACCGCCGTCGTCATTTTTGTTGCGGTCCATAAGTACGAGTACGCAGCGATCATCTTTGCCGCCGCGATGGTGACGCTCCTCGTTTCCGGCTACCAGAAGAAGACGCCGAAGGAAGCGAAACTCGACGCGGGCGGCCTGGCCTATGTCGTGCTGCCCGCCGCCGCGCTTATTTGGCTGCGCAGCGACCCGAACCACGGGCTGACAGCCATCCTGTTTGTTCTCGTTGTCAGCTGGACCACGGACACGGCGTCGTATGTCGGTGGCCGGACATTCGGCGGCCCGAAATTCGCCCCGACGATCTCGCCGAAGAAAACCTGGAGCGGCTTCGTCATCGGCACCGCGACACCCATGCTGGTGGGCGTGCTCTTCGCGTACTATCTCGGCAACAGCTCGCCGGTGGCTCTGGCGCTGGTGGCATTAGTGCTTGCCTTCGCCTGCCAGATGGGTGACTTGCTTGAGAGCGCCGTGAAACGGAGCCTGGGCATCAAGGATATGAGCCAGCTTATTCCGGGCCATGGCGGCTTCTTCGACCGGATCGACAGCCTACTGATGGCGGCGGTCGTGGCCGCGTTGATCGCCCTGCGGAACCCTGAATTTCCGGCCGCCGGGCTCTTGATATGGTGAGGCGCGTACCCTGTTTCCCGTAAGAGAAAACGCCGACTCCGAGCCCCGTTCGAGCGCCAAGCAACCGAAGAGGATCAGCGTGCTCGGCGCCACCGGATCGATCGGCGAAAGCACGCTCGATCTCGTCGGGCGCAATCCCGACGACTACGAAGTCATCGCGCTGACCGGCAACAAGAACATCGCACGGCTCGCCGAACTTGCCGTGCAGCATGGCGCGAAGCTGGCCGTGACGGCGGATGCGGGAAGCTACAAGGACCTCCTGCTAGCGCTGGCGGGTACGGGCATCGAAGTGGCGGCCGGCCCGAAGGCTCTCTTGGATGCCGCGTCCCGTCCCGCGGATTGGATCATGGCCGCCATCGTCGGCGTCGCGGGACTCAGACCCACCTTGCGCGCCGTGAAGCAGGGAACGGCCGTCGCGCTCGCCAACAAGGAATGTCTCGTCTCCGGCGGGGAGATCTTCATGCGCGAGGTCGCCCGGCACGGCGCAACCCTGCTGCCCGTGGACTCCGAACACTCGGCTGCCCGCCAGGCCATGACCGGCACCGAACCCGACAAGATCGAGTCCGTCTGCCTCACGGCATCGGGCGGTCCCTTCCGGACCTGGAGTGTCGAGCAAATGGCGGAGGCCGGCCCCGAACAGGCCCTGAAACATCCGAACTGGTCGATGGGCGCGAAAGTCACGATCGATTCCGCGTCCCTCATGAACAAGGGGCTGGAGCTCATCGAGGCGCATCATCTCTTCGCGCTGCCGCCCGAGAAGCTGTGCGTGCTGGTGCATCCCCAATCCATCGTGCACTGCCTTGTGCAAATGACCGATGGGGCGGTGCTGGCTCAACTGAGCTGCCCGGATATGCGCACGCCGATTGCCTACAGCCTGGCCTGGCCGGAGCGCATGCATGTGCCCAATGAGCGCATCGATCTCGCCACGCTCGGCTCCCTGACCTTCGAAGCGCCGGACCCCGAACGATTCCCGGCCCTGCGTCTGGCCAAAGAGGTTCTGGACACCGGCGGCGGCGCCGGCGCCGTTCTGAACGCGGCCAACGAAGTCGCCGTTGCGGCGTTCCTCGAGAAGCGGCTAGGGTTCCTCGGAATCGCGGGGCTGGTGGAGACCACGCTGGTCGACTGTGCCGACCTGATCGCTCTCACCGCGGAAACCGCCGAGGATGTCTACGAGATCGACGAAGAAGCGCGCCGCCGGGCGAGGGATCGGCTGCCCCGTTGGCCGGGGGCAGACGCGGCGAACTAGAAACACAGCGCACCGGGCCGGTACCGGCATGCCGGGATGTGCCAAAATAGGCCTGCGCCGACAAACTGACTAAGAAGGGCCCAATTCTCTAGGTAACCGGACTTATGGACATATTCACTTCGCTCGCCGGTTTCGGCGGCAACTTTCTCAGCTATCTCATCCCGTTCCTGTTCGTTCTGACCGTCGTGGTCTTCGTCCACGAGATGGGGCACTTCCTCGTGGCTCGCTGGTGCGGCGTGGGAATCAAGGCGTTTTCCATTGGCTTCGGCCCCGAGATTTTCGGGTTCAACGACAAATACGGCACCCGCTGGCGCGTTGCCTGGATCCCGCTTGGCGGCTACGTGAAATTCATCGACGACGAGAATGCCGCAAGCGCCGGACAGAAGTCCCTCGAGTCGCTACCTGAAGCCGACCGCGAGAAGACTTTCCAGGGAAAGACCCTCGGTCAGCGCGCCGCCATCGTCGCCGCAGGCCCGATCGCGAACTTCATCTTCGCGATTCTGATTTTCACGACCATTTTCAGCATTTTCGGCGAACGCATCACCGCCCCGAAAGTGGACGCGATCAACCCGGACAGCGCCGCGGAGCGGGCCGGTTTCCAGCCCGGCGACCTCATCACGAGCATCGACGGGACGAAAATCACGAACTTTTCCGATATGCAGCGGATCGTCGCCACCAGCCCCGACCGGGAGCTCCATTTCGAGGTCGACCGGGACGGCAAAACCGTGGACCTGACGGCAGTTCCGGAGCGGAAGGAAATCACCGACCGCTTTGGAAACACGTTCAAAATTGGGCTGTTGGGAATTCAACGCAGTGCCTCGCCGGACGACTGGACGCTGAAGCGCCATGATCCCGCCACGGCCTTCGTGATGGGCGTCAAGGAATGCTACTTTGTCGTGTCCCGCTCCCTCGGGTACCTCTATGACGTGATCAAGGGCCGTGAAGATGCCGATCAACTCGGCGGTCCGCTGAGAATTGCTCAAGTATCCGGGCAGGTTGCGACCGCAGGCTTTCTTGCGCTCCTCAACCTCGCTGCCATCATCTCGGTCAGTATTGGGCTCATCAATCTGTTCCCAATACCTATGCTCGATGGTGGCCATCTGCTGTTTTACGGAATCGAAGCCGTGAGGGGTAAACCGTTAAGCGAAACCACACAGGAAATCGGTTTTCGCATTGGCCTTGCGTTCGTCCTCATGCTAATGATCTTTGCGACCTGGAACGATCTGATTCATTTGAAGTTTCTGTGATGGTGGGATTGACGGGCAGGGGACGAAAATAACCGCTCAAATTCACCTGAAAAGAGACAGAACGTATCTAAAATCGGCCACAAACAGATGGCCAGCTTGGTCCATAGGCCCATAGCCTATGGGGGGTTTGGGTTAACGGGGGATTACACCAGAAATGGTGCGGTGGACGTTGGAAAGAGGGCTCGCAGCAGTCCTCCTGGTGTTGTGTAGCGTCCCGCTCTCGCTGGGTATCAGCGCGGGCTTTGGCGATCTCACTGCCCTTGCCCAAAATGCCACCATCAGCTCCGTCGTCGTCCAAGGTAATCAGCGCGTCGAAGCCGAAACGATCCGCTCCTACCTCACGTTTTCCGCTGGCGACCCCTACGACCCCGGCGAGATCAATCAATCCCTGAAGACCCTTTTCGCGACCGGCCTTTTCAAGGATGTCCGCATTCGGCGCCAATACTCCACGGTCGTCGTGGTCGTGGTAGAGAATCCCGTCGTTGCGCGCGTGCGGTTCGAAGGCAACAAGGACGTCGAAAGCGACACGCTGAGCTCCGAAGTTCAGGTCAAGCCGCGGTCCGTCTATACCCAAGCCCGCGTTCAGGCCGACGAGCAGCGAATCCGCGATGTACTTGCCCGCCAGGGCCATTACGACGCGCAAGTCAGCGCCCAGGTCATTCCGCTCGGCGGCAACCGTGTGGAAGTCGTCTATCAGATCGGCGAGGGCGTTAAGACCAAGGTCAAAGCGATCAAGTTTGTGGGCAACGAGGCGTTCAGCGCCTCCCAGCTGCGCTTCGTGGTTTCGACGAAACGGACAAGCTGGCTGAGCTTTCTGAAGAACGACAACATCTACGATCCGGACCGGCTCGCTCTGGACCGCGAATTGCTGCGCCAGTTCTATTTGAAGAACGGTACGCGGATGTACGCATCCTCTCCTCGACGCCGATATGTTGCCGGGCGAGGGCGGCGGCGGTTGCTGAACCGGAACGAGGGCGGCTTCGTAATCACGTTCGAGATCTACGAAGGACCGCGCTACGACTTCGGATATATCGATATCGAGAGTGCCTTGCCGTCGTTGGATGTGAACGCGCTCAGTGGCGCTCTCCTGACGAGGCCCAGCAAACGCTACAACGTCGAAAAGGTCGAGAAGACCGTCGAAGCCCTGACCGTCAAGGTGTCAGAACAAGGCTACGCCTTCGGTCAGGTCCGGCCCCGTTTCGATCGCGATCCGACAACTCAAACGATCAACATCACCTACGTGATCGACGAAGGTCCGCGGGTCTACATCGAGCGGATCAACATCGTCGGCAATTACCGAACCGAAGATCAGGTCATTCGCCGGCAGTTTCGTCTGGCAGAAGGCGACGCCTATAACCGTCTGCTGATCGAGGCTGCCCGAAAGCGCTTGCGCTCGCTCGGCTTCTTCAAAACGGTCGACATTCAGACATCACCTGGCAGTGCACCGGATCGCGTCGTCATCGATGTCGTCGTCGTCGAACAGCCGACGGGCGAATTCTCGTTCGGTGTCGGTTACTCCACGACGGAAGGCGTCATCGGCGACGTGAGCGTCACCGAGAGAAACCTGATGGGCCGCGGTCAGTATGTCCGTTTGGGTCTGTCGGGCAGCCTTGAACGTTTCCAGGTGGACTTCAGCTTCACCGAGCCGGCCTTCCTCGGCCGGAACATCGCCGCCGGTTTCGACCTCTTTCACAAAGAAGTCGACCTGACCAACGTCGCCTCGTTCAAGCAGCGCGATACGGGTGGAAACTTGCGTATCGGTTTCCCGGTCGCGAACAACACCCAGCTTGGCCTGCGCTACCGGCTGCAGCGCGAAGAAATCTACGACGCCACGCGGGACGCCTCGCTTGCGATCAAGCAGGCTGCTGACGAAGGCGCCGTCCTCGTCTCGAGCCTTGGCTATACGCTGGCCTACGACACTCGGAACCTGCCGCAGTCGCCGACCAGCGGTATCTTCGCCTCGATCTCGCAAGACTTCGCGGGCGTCGGCGGCGATGTGCAGTACAACCGCTTCATCCTCGACACCCGGGGCTACTACCCAATCACCAACAAGATCACGCTCGTGGGACGCGTCCAGGGCGGTGTCATCGAACCCTGGGGCGGCGAGGATTTGCGTCTGACCGACCTGTTCTTCAAGGGCGGCGAGACGATCCGCGGCTTCGACCGCGCCGGTTATGGCCCGCGTGACGCCTGTCGCGACCCGACAACCGGAAAGCGCGTCCCGGACTGCAGCCAGGACTCCCTGGGCGGCAAGTATTTCTGGGCCACGACGGCCGAAGTACGCTTCCCGCTGCCTCTTATTCCGGAGAACCTCGGCATGCAGGGCGCAGTGTTCGTCGATGCGGGCTCTCTCTGGGGTCCGGGTGAGGCGGCCATCCAGGCGGTCGATATCGACGAAGGCAGCTACATCGAGGACACCGCGGACATCCGCCTCTCGACCGGTGTCAGCCTGATCTGGCAGTCTCCGCTCGGTCCGCTCCGCGCCGATCTTGCCGAGGCCCTGTTGAAGGCCGACTTCGACAGGACCGAGCTGTTCCGCTTCGGCGCCTCAACCGCTTTCTAAAGGTTGCTGCCGTGGGACGACGCGGCGTCCCATCGTCGCGAGCGCTTGAGCGCGGCTCGTAAGGAGGCCCAATGGAACATCCGGGATTTTTCAAACGCGCCGGTCCGTTCACTTTGGGTCTCGTTGCTGAGACTGTCGGGGCAGAACTCGCACCTGACGCTAACCCCAACCTTGAGATCGTCGACGTCCTGCCGCTCGAGATGCGGGTGAGGGGCACTTGTCCTTCGTAGACAATCCCAAATATCTACCCGCGCTGGAGACGACGAAGGCGTCCGCATGCATTGTCGCGCCGAAATTCGTCCGCAAGGTGCCTTCCGGCACCGCTGCTCTCAGGATGCGCGAACCCTATCGTGCTTCGCCAAAGCAATCGCCTTGTTCTATCCGGAATCGGTTCGTCCGAAGACGGCCGGACCGGGCAGGGAGGGGGATTCGGCCCCCGGCGTCCATCCGTCCGCGGTCCTAGAGCCCGACGTGATCGTCGAGCCAGGCGCCGTCATAGGGCCCGAAGCTCATATCGGACGGGGTACCACGATTGCCGCCGGCGCCGTCATCGGCTACCGGGTCCATATCGGCCGGAACAGTTATATCGGGCCCAACGCCGTCGTGACCCATGCCCTTATCGGAAACAACGTCGTCATCCATTCCAGCGTCGCGATCGGCCAGGACGGATTCGGCTTTGCGATGGGGCAGGAGGGCCATATGAAGGTGCCTCAGATCGGGCGCGTCGTGATTCAGGACGATGTGGAGATCGGGGCCAATTCGACCGTCGATCGCGGGGCCCTTCGGGATACGATTATCGGAGAAGGCACTAAAATTGATAATCTCGTCCAAATCGGGCACAACGTCATCGTCGGCCGGCATTGCATTATTGTGTCGCAAACGGGTATTTCGGGCAGTTCCGAACTCGGCGATTTCGTGGCTCTGGGCGGGCAGGTCGGCGTAGTTGGCCACCTGAAGATCGGTGCTGGAGCGCAGATCGCTGGGAGCAGCAACGTACGGGGCGACGTCCCGGCCGGAGCACGCTGGGGCGGCACACCGGCCAAACCTGTCCGGCTGTGGTTCCGGGAGCTGACACTTTTGCGGCAGCTTGCCGAACGTAAGGATGTAAAGATTGACCAAGAAGAAGGCGGGGACGGCGAGTAGCCAGCCCGCATCGAAGGAGCCGGTCCGAATGAACGAGAGCGGAGAAATTCAGAGGCCTGATCGGGTAGAAGCCGCCGATATCATGAAGCTTCTGCCCCATCGGTACCCCTTCCTGCTTGTCGACCGCATTGTCGACATGGATGGGGATCGCTCTGCGACCGGCATCAAGAACGTGACGGCCAACGAGCCCTATTTCCAAGGGCACTTTCCCGGCAACCCGGTTATGCCCGGCGTTCTTCTGATTGAAGGCATGGCCCAGACGGCCGGCGCTCTGTGCATGCGATTCCTCGACGAGTTCGAGGAGCCGCCGCTCGTGTATTTCATGGCCATCGACAAGGCGCGTTTTCGCCGCCCGGTGATCCCCGGGGACACCGTCCACTACCACGTGGAGAAGATGCGCAGCCGCGGCAAAGTCTGGCGCTTCAAGGCGCGTGCCCTGGTCGACGGCAACCTCGTGGCCGAGGCGGAAGTCAGTGCAGTGATCGTCGATACGATCGAGGCAGAGTAAACGTTCCATGTCCAATATTCATGCGACCGCGCAGGTCGATCCGGGTGCCAAGCTCGGGTCGAATGTCGAGATCGGGCCGTTTTGCGTGGTCGGCCCCAATGTCGAGATCGGCGACGATGTCGTCATTCGCGCCAACGCCGTGATCGAAGGGCGGACCACCATCGGGGCAGGGTGCAAGATCTTTCCGTTCGTTTCGGTCGGGCTTGAACCGCAGGACATCAAATACAAGGACGATCCGAGCACGGTTACGATCGGCGAGAACACGGTTCTGCGCGAACATGTGACCGTACACAGAGGAACGTCCACGGGGCATATGGCGACCCGTGTCGGTTCGAACTGCTTTCTGATGATCGCGGCGCACGTGGCGCATGACTGCCAGATTGGAGACAATGTCACCCTCGTGAACAACGTGGCGCTCGGAGGCCATGTCTCCGTCGGCGACGGTGCAATCATCGGCGGGCTTTCGGCCGTTCACCAGTTCGTCCGTATCGGCGCCTATTCATTCGTCGGCGGCATGTCGGGCGTGGCCGCGGATTTGATCCCCTACGGCATGGCCCTGGGCAACCGGGCCAACCTCAACGGCCTGAACATCGTCGGCCTCAAACGCCGCGGTTTCCCGCGCGAACAGATCCATGAGGTGCGCAAGGCCTATCGCATGCTATTCTCGAGCGAAGGCACCATGAAAGAGCAGCTCGAAGACGTCGAAGCGATGTTTTCCACGAACGAACTCGCGCGTCAGATCATCGACTTCATCAAGAGCGATACGGATCGCCAATTCTGCATTCCCAGCAATGTCGCATCGCCGAGCCGCTGACAGTCAGCCGTCGGAAGCCCTCAAGACCACAAAGGTCACGGGGCCGCTCGGCATCATAGCCGGGCGCGGATCCTTGCCGGTGATGATCGCCAACGCGGCCAGGGCCGACAATGTACCGGTCCATATCGTCGGGATCCAAGGCGAGGCTGACTCCGAGATCGAACGCTTTCCACACACCTGGATCAAATGGGGCGAGGTGGGGAAGGTGTTCTCCGCCTTGGACAAAAGCGGCTGCAAGGATCTCGTCATCATCGGTGGCGTGACCCGCCCGCATATCAAGAACGTCCGGATCGATTTCGGCGCCGTCAAAGCATTGCCGTTTCTCCTCAGCCTACGCAAAGGCGGCGACGACCGTATTCTGTCGCGGATCGTGCGCTTCTTCGAACAGAATGGCTATCGGGTGCATGGTGCGGGCGACGTCCTGCCCGAGCTTCTGGTTCCCGAAGGAACGTTGACCCGGCTCTCACCCTCAGCGGACGACAAGGCGGACATGGCGCTCGCCTTCAAGGTCGTCCGTGCACTGGGCCAGTTCGACATCGGCCAGGCCGCCGTCATCGCAAGCGGCTACGTCCTGGCCTTAGAAGCCGCCGAAGGCACCGATGCGATGTTGGAGCGTTGCGCGGAAATCAAACGGCGCGGCCGCAGCCATGGGACCGGCCCGGGTGTGCTGGTGAAGGCGCCGAAACCGGGTCAGGAAGAGCGCGTCGACATGCCCACCATCGGCCCGGAGACCATGCTGAAGGCGGCGGAGGCGGGGCTTTCCGGTGTAGCCGTCGCGGCGCAGCGCGTGCTCATCGCCGACTACAATCGTACGCTCGAGATCGCCAACGAACGGAAGCTCTTTATCTACGGAGCCCCTCAGGAAGAGACGGACGCCTAGTCCCTAACGATCGCCCATGGGAACGAAGGGACGCTCCGTGGCGCCGGTGTAGAGCTGGCGGGGACGGCCGATGCGCTGAGACGGATCCTCGACCATTTCCTTCCACTGCGCGATCCAGCCGACCGTCCGCGCAAGGGCGAACAGCACCGTGAACATCTCCGTCGGGAAACCGAGCGCCTTCAAAGTGATGCCCGAATAGAAGTCGATATTCGGGTAGAGCTTCTTCTCGATGAAGTACTCGTCCGACAGCGCGATCTTCTCGAGCTCCATGGCTACCTTGAGGATCGGGTCGTCCTTCAGCCCCACGGCGCCGAGAACCTCGTGGCAGGTCTTCTGCATGATCTTGGCGCGCGGATCGTAGTTCTTGTAGACGCGGTGCCCGAAGCCCATCAGGCGGAACGGGTCGTCCTTGTCCTTCGCACGCTTGACGTATTCGGGGATCCGGTCGACCGACCCGATCTCCTCCAGCATCATGAGCGCCGCTTCGTTCGCGCCGCCATGCGCCGGGCCCCACAGACAGGCGATACCGGCCGAGATGCACGCAAACGGATTGGCGCCCGACGAGCCGGCCAGCCGGACGGTCGAGGTGGAAGCGTTCTGCTCGTGATCGGCGTGCAGGATGAAGATCCGTCGCATGGCCCGGGTCAGGACCGGATCGATCGGATAATCCTCGCATGGCACTGCGAAGCACATCCGCATGAAGTTGGCCGAATAATCCAGATCGTTCTTGGGATAGATGAAGGGCTGGCCGATGGAATATTTGTAGGCCATGGCGGCGATGGTCGGCATCTTGGCGATCATGCGGATGCTGGCCATCTCGCGCTGCCACGGATCGCGAATGTTGAGGGAGTCGTGATAGAAGGCCGACAGCGCGCCGACGATGCCCACCATGATCGCCATGGGATGCGCATCGCGGCGGAAGCCGGAGAAGAAGCGGTTCATCTGCTCGTGCAGCATCGTGTGGCGCGTGATGCGCACCGTGAACGCGTCGTACTGTTCCTTGGTCGGAAGCTCGCCGTAGAGCAGCAGATAGGCCGTCTCCAGGAAGGTCGTATTCTCCGCAAGCTGATCGATCGGATAGCCCCGATACAGCAGGACGCCCTTGTCGCCGTCGATATACGTGATCTTTGATTCGCAACTCGCCGTGGAGGTGAAGCCGGGATCGTAGGTGAAGCACCCCGTGCGGCCGTAGAGCGACGTGATGTCGATGACATCCGGTCCCATCGTGCCGGAGCGGACCGGCATCACATGCTCGCCACCGCGGAGCGTGACGGTCGCTTCGTCCACGTCGTTCGAGCCAAGCTCTTCTGCGATACTCATCTCAAAACCTCCTGGACATAAGCGGGGTGGCGGGCAAAACGCTCAACCGGATAAAGAGAATAACGACGCCCCCAAAATTCACCGCTTCGTTTTGCGTTGCCGCATTTTCGCGTTGATTTTACTGCAGCGCAACACGAGTTGCTGCATAAATATTACGCACTTTGGACGGCTTGCGTTTGGTCTGCAATTCGCGCCAAAGCCTCGTCGCGCCCGAGAACCTCAAGCACATCGAAGATGCCGGGCGAGGTCGACCGGCCGGTCAGGGCCGCGCGAAGCGGCTGCGCAACCTTACCAAGCTTCCGGTCGGTCCGCTCGGCAAAGGCGCGGACACTGGCCTCGATTCCCGCCGCGGACCAGGGCTCGACAGCCTCGAGATCCGGCAGCAGCTCGGCCAAGGTCTCGCGGCCGCCGCCATCGAGGAGCTTGGCCGCCTTGTCGTCGGGCACGAGAGGACGCTTGGCGAAGAGATAGTCCGCGCTGTCCAAGAGCTCGATCAGGGTCTTGGCCCGTTCCTTCAAGCCCGGCATCGCGCGCTCGAGCTTGCCCCAACCGTCGTCGCCGATGCGTGTAAGCAGCTCGTCCCCGTCCGCAAGATGCGGCACGAGGGTCTTCAAATGACTCACGATCTCCGCATCCGGCATGTCCCTCAGGTAGTACCCGTTGAGGCTTTCGAGCTTGGTGAAGTCGAATCGCGCCGGCGACCGCCCAATGGCCTCGAGATTGAACCACGAGATCATCTCGTCGGTGGAGATGACCTCCGCGTCGCCATGGCTCCAGCCGAGCCGCACCAGGTAGTTCCGCAAGGCGACGGGCAGGTAGCCCATCTCGCGATAGGCCTCGACACCGAGCGCGCCGTGTCGCTTCGACAGCTTCGCCCCGTCCGGCCCGTGAATGAGCGGCACATGGGCATAGATCGGTGTCTCCCAGCCGAGCGCCTCGAAGAGCTGCGTCTGGCGTGCCGCATTGGTGAGGTGATCGTCTCCCCGGACAACGTGGGTAATGCCCATGTCGTGGTCGTCGACCACCACCGACAGCATATAGGTCGGGGTGCCGTCGCTGCGCAGGAGCACGAAGTCGTCCAGATCCTTGTTGGCGAAGGTCACGCGGCCCTGAACTCGGTCCTCGATGACGGTCTCGCCGTCGCGCGGCGCCTTGAACCGGATCGCCGGTGCGACACCTTCCGGTGCCAGGGCCGGGTCCTTGTCGCGCCACGTCCCGTCGTAGCCCGGTGATCCGCCCTCGGCGCGCGCCTTCTCGCGCATGGCCTGCAGCTCCTCAGGCGTCGCATAGCAGCGATAGGCCTTGCCCTCGGCCAGGAGTTGCTCGGCGGCCTCACGGTGACGCTCCGCGCGCGAAGACTGGTAGACGGGCTCGCCGTCCCAATCGAGCTCCAGCCAGCGCAGCCCGTCCAGAATGGCCTCAATGGCGGCGTCCGTGGATCGGGCCCGATCCGTGTCCTCGATCCGAAGCAGCATCTTGCCGCCATGCGCTTTGGCGAAGAGCCAATTGAACAGGGCGGTACGCGCGCCGCCAATATGCAGGTAACCCGTCGGAGACGGCGCAAATCGCGTGATAACGGTCTCGGTCATCGGTGAGGTCTTGACCCGGAAAAAGTGGTTGAGATGAAGAAGGAAAGCGTCCGCGCGAGGGTGTAGCATAAGGGAAGCACGCGGGTAAGGGCAGGCTGGGGGGCCATGCCGGAGACCAGTTACAGCGAGGGTGGAGACGGCGACGCATGGCCGCCGGGCGCACAGCGGCGCCCGCAAGGACTGCTCGCACGCCTTGCGCGAGCCCTCGCTGACGCACTGGAGGCCGAGACCGATCGCTGGATCCTATGGCTGCCCGTCATCTTCGCAGGCGGGATAGCTCTCTACTTTGCCTTACCCACGGAGCCGCAAGCACGCTTGGCAATCGCATTCATTCTCGGCGCGCTGGGCATCTTCCTGTTCGTCCGAGGCTCGCACACTGGGCTTGCCTTGGCCGTCGCGCTTCTGGCGCTCTCTCTGGGTTTCGGAACCGCCAAACTACGAACGGAGCTGGTCCGCGCGCCGGTTCTCCAGGACGAACTGCGGCACGTGTCCGTCGAAGGATACGTGGAGGCGTTCGAAAGGCGCAGCGATGCCCGCGATAGGCTGACGTTGCGCGTGCTCTCGATCGGCTCGCTGATCCCTGCGGAGACTCCGAAACGCGTTCGCGTGAGCATCTCCGGCAAGAACACGACAGTCTTCCCGGGCGAGGCGGTTTCCTTGCGCGCGACGCTGAACCCGCCACCGGAACCGGTCGCCCCCGGCGACTTCGATTTTGGACGGCGGGCGTGGTTCCAGCAAGCTCGGCGGCATCGCTATGCCACGGGCCGGGTCAGCCAACTCGACGGTGCCCCGCCACCGCCGACGGGCGTGCGCCTCTGGGCCCGGATAGACCGGCTTCGAAACGCCGTCGGCGCGCGTGTGCGGGCCGCGCTGCCCGGCGAGGACGGCGCGATCGCCGTGGCCCTGATCACCGGGGAGCGGGGCGGCATCCCGAGGCGCGTGACCGAAGCCATGCGGGACGCAGGCCTCGCGCATGTCCTCGCCATCTCCGGCCTTCACATGGTGATCATGGCCGGCAGCGTCTTCTGGCTCGTGCGGGCGTTGCTCGCTAGCGTGCCGGCGCTTGCCCTGCGGTACCCCATCAAGAAATGGGCGGCAGCCGCCGCGCTCCTGGCCGCCACGTTCTACCTGGTTCTGTCCGGAGCGGCCGTCCCAACTGTCCGCGCATATTTGATGATGGGCGTCGTCATGATCGCGATCATGCTCGACCGCCCCGCGATCACCATGCGCAATGTCGCTATCGCTGCGCTTGCCATTCTCGCATTCGCGCCCGAATCCCTGTTCGACCCGAGCTTCCAGATGTCCTTCGCGGCTGTCATCGGTCTGGTGGCGGTATACGAGGCTCTATCGGCCCGTGACCGCGTGTCCGCGGCCGAGACCAGCGCCCTGTGGCGCCGCCTGCGCTGGACCGGCGCGCTCGTGCTGGGGGCGGGCCTGACGACCCTGATCGCGGGCACGGCCGTGGCACCCTTCGCGGTCTATCACTTTCACCGCATGACCCATTTCGGCATCGCGGCGAACATGCTCGTCGCGCCGCTTATCAGCCTACTGATCATGCCGATGGCACTCCTGTCCTTGATCGCCATGCCGTTTGGCCTCGAGCCTGGCCGCCTAAAGGTCATGGGATATGGAATCGAACTCATGGTGGGGGCGGCGGCGTGGGTGGCCTCCTGGCCCGGCGCCGTCACGGTCCTGCCGGATCTGTCGGGCTGGTCGCTCGCGCTCATCGCGTTGGGCGGTCTGTGGCTATGTCTATGGCGGACGCGGCTGCGGGCGCTCGGCCTCGTCATCGCCGCACTGGGACTCGCATTGGCACCGCCCGGCAACCGTCCCGATGTGCTGATCGAGCGCGACGGGAAGACGGCCGCCATCCGCGGCGCGGACGGGTTGATCTTCCCGTCGGCAACCGCGGCAAGCTACAGCGTCGAGAAATGGCTCCTGGCCGATGGCGACGACACCGACCCGAAGGGCCTGCCGCGAACCACGCCGTTTCGCTGCGATCCGCTCGGCTGTGTGGGCACGGTCAAAGGAAAGACGGTTGCGCTAATACGCGAAACAGGTGCCATCGCCGAGGACTGCCGCAAGGCCGATATCGTGGTGGCGCCGTTCAAGCTCGGTAGGGCCTGCAAAGCCCCACGCATCATTGTCGACAGGGCGGCGCTGTCGACCCAAGGCGCGCACGCGCTCTACATCGAAGGATTGTCCATTCGGACGGAGACCGTTGCTGAGCACCGCGGAAGACGCCCCTGGTCAGGGCACGCGGTAGCTCCTGCCACCGATCAGCGCGAAGCCTCGGAACCGCAGACCGATCCCGAAGGGCAGGGAACTCAGTAGCGGCGAATAAGGCCCACGAGCCGCCCTTGAACCCGCACACGGTCCGGCCCGAAGATGCGGGTCTCATAAGCGGGATTGGCCGCTTCCAGCGCGATGGAATCGCCCCGCCGGCGCAGACGCTTCAGCGTTGCTTCCTCTTCGTCCACGAGAGCGACGACGATGTCGCCATTGTTGGCATCGTCGCACTTGCGGATCAGGATCGTATCGCCCTCCAGAATGCCGGCATCGATCATCGAGTCGCCCTTCACCTCGAGCGCGTAATGCTCGCCCTTGGCCAGAAGCTCCGGCGGCACTTCGATCGTATCCAGCTTGGTCTGAATGGCCTCGGCCGGCACACCGGCCGCGATGCGGCCCATGATCGGCAGCACGACGGTCTGTCCGTCGGAGGCTGCCCCCGCCACCGGAGTCGACGCGCGCCCGAGACTGCCTTCTCACGCTTGGCGAAAAGCCGCGTCCGCGCACGGCAACGCTCTGCGGCACCGATTCGGGAAGCTTGATGATTTCCATGGCGCGTGCCGGTGGGGTAGGCGGCGCACGAAGCCGCGCTCTTCCAGCGCCGTGATGAGTCGATGAATGCCCGATTTGGACCGAAGATCCAAAGCTTCCTTCATCTCATCGAACGAAGGCGGAACGCCTGACTCTTTCAACCGCTCATGAATGAACATGAGAAGCTCTTTTTGCTTCGCTGTGAGCATCTGGCCCCCTATTTGAGCGGCTCGAACCGAGCACCAACCAAAACTAGCTTCGGCCACTCTTGGATATGGCCTCGCCCGTATCGTACAAATCGTGAACAGTATAGATGTTCTATTTGTGTTCCGCAAGCGGTACCCGGCAGGTGTTGGCCCGAACGGCGCTTTTGGACGCCTTTTGTTCGTTTGATTCGGGTTGCCGGGCGGTTAACTAGTCCGGGAAGGGCAGGACGGAGACCTTTCCGCCCTCAGGGACTGGCGGGGAGGAGGGCGGCTGCACGATGAGGCAGTCCGCACGCACCAGTGCTCCCATCAGGGACGAATCTTGCGAGGGCAAGGGGCGAACGGTGCGGGTGCCGTCGCCGGTAAAGGCGGAAACGGCCCGATGATAGGCCTGCCGGGGACCGCCCTTGGCAAGCGGAGCGGCCAGAACGGCCTCTTGCAGGAGATCCTTACGGCTTTCGCCGAGAAGCGCACGCAGCATCGGCCGCAGGAAAACCAAGCCGCAGACCAGTGCCGAGACAGGGTTCCCCGGAAGACCGAGCACCCGTGCGGAGCCGAGCCGTCCTGCGAACACCGGTTTTCCCGGACGCATGGCCACTTTGGCAAAGTCGAGCTCGAGGCCAGCATCGGCGAGGGCACCGGAAACCAGATCGCGGTCACCGACAGAGGCTCCGCCGATCGTGACGAGGACATCGGCGTCGGCGCCCCTCGCGATCGCGTCGGCAAGCGCCTGCGCCTCGTCGGGTGCAATCCCCAGATCCACAGGCTCACCGCCCAACGCATCGACAAGGGCAGCGATGCCGTAGCTGACGGACGCCACGATCTCGTCGGGACCGGGCGTGCTCCCCGGCGGCACGATCTCGTCGCCGGTCGAAAGGATCGCCACACGCGGCTTCTTGCGGACCGGCAGCTCCGCATGATTCATCGACGCGGCCAGCATGATCGCGCGCGCGCCGAGCCGCGTTCCCTCGGTCAACAGCACGTCGCCGTCCATGAAATCCTGACCGCGCGGGCGGATGTGCCGCCCGGCCTCGGCCTCCTTGATCAGGACGCTGTTTCCCAGCGTCTCGGTGTCTTCCTGGATCACCACCGTATCGGCCCCGTCGGGCACCGGCGCGCCCGTAAAGATCCGAACGGCTTGGCCAGGCTCGAGGATGCCGTCGAAGCGCGCACCGGCTGCGGACGTGCCAACGAGGGCGAGCGTCGCGGGGAGGGCGCGCACGTCGGCGGCGCGAACCGCATAGCCGTCCATGGCCGAGGAATCGAAAGGGGGTTGGGTGAGCGTCGCGCTCAAATCCTCGGCCAGCACGCGGCCTGCGCCTTGCGCCACCGGAACGCGCTCGACACCAAGCGGCGTCATGCCCCGGAGGGCCGCTTCAAGCGCATCCTCGACGGAAGAAAGGGCCATCGCTTACCGCGCGCGAAACGTGCCCGACCGGCCGCCCGTCTTCTCGATAAGGCGGATGCCCGTGAAGCCCATGGCCCGATCCACGGCCTTGCACATGTCGTAGAGCGTGAGGCAGGCGACCGTGACCGCCGTCAACGCCTCCATCTCGACGCCGGTTTTGCCGTCGACCTTCGCCGTCGCCTCGACGCGCAGACAGGCGTTGTCGCGGTCCGGCTCGAAATCGACCGTGACTTTCGACAGCGCCAGCGGGTGGCACAGAGGAATGAGTTCGGAGGTCTTCTTGGCGCCCATAATGCCGGCGATCCGCGCGGTCGCCAGCACGTCGCCCTTGGGCGCCGTCCCGTCCAGAATCATGTCGAGCGTCGCCGGCGCCATGGTCACGAAGCCTTCGGCAGTGGCGCTGCGTGAGGTAACGGCCTTCTCCGAGACATCGACCATATGGGCCTCGCCGCGCGCATTGAGATGCGACAGCGGGCTCTTCATGGGGCTGCTCATTGCGCGGCCTCGGCGCTGGCTTCCTCGCCCGTCAGGAGCGCGCGGGTTGCGGCGGCCACGTCCACCTTCCGCATCAAGCTCTCGCCCACCAGGAACGCCCGCACTTCGGCGCGGGCGAGCCGCGCCAGGTCCTCATGATGGAAGATGCCGCTCTCCGAGACGACGATGCGGTCTCCGGTCACGCGTGGGGCGAGACGTTCGGTGGTCTCGAGCGTCGTGTCGAAGGTTTTGAGATCACGGTTGTTGATGCCGATCAGCTCGGTCTTGAGCTTCAACGCGCGTTCGAGCTCCGCCTCGTCGTGCACTTCCGCGAGCACATCCATGCCGAGATCCTGCGCCGCGTCCTCGAGGTCGCGAGCCAAGGCGTCGTCCAGCGCCGCCATGATGATCAGGATGCAGTCCGCCCCGAGAACGCGCGCTTCGAGCACTTGGTACGGATCGACCATGAAGTCCTTGCGCAGAGCGGGCAGCGAGCACGCCGCGCGGGCCATGGTCAGATATTCCGGGTTGCCCTGGAACGAGGGACCGTCCGTCAGCACGGACAGACACGCCGCGCCGCCGGCCTCGTAGGCGACCGAAAGGGTCGGTGGGTCGAAATAGGCCCGGATCAGGCCCTTGGACGGGCTGGCTTTCTTGATTTCCGCGATGAGGCCGAAGTCCCCGGCCGCGATCTTCGCCTTCAGGGCGCCAGCGAAGCCCCGGGGCTTATCGGCCGGATCGAGCTGCGCTCTCAGGTCGGCTTCGGAGTGCGTTTTCTTAGCATCCGCAACCTCTTCGCGCTTGTAGGTCAGAATTTTGTCGAGGACGGTCGCCATGGGATATTCCTATCCGTCCACCTTAGCATTGGTGCGTTCCACAAGCCCCTCCAAAACCTTGAAGGCCTTGCCGCTGTCGATGGACTCCGCCGCCAGCGCGACCCCGTCGCGCAGCGTGTTGGCTTTCCCGGCGACCAGCAGCGCCGCGGCGGCATTCATGAGGACGATGTCTCGGATTCGGCCCCTGGTTGCCTGGAGCACGGACCGGATATGCGCCGCGTTCTCTTCCGCATCGCCCCCGATCAAATCCTCGGGCTTGGCGTCCGGCAGGCCGGCATTGCGCGGCGAAATCCGGAATGTGGAGACTTGGCCCTGGTCGAGGAGGGCCACCTCGGTGATGTTTGTGGTGGTCACCTCGTCGAGACCGTCCAGCCCGTGCACCACCCAGGCGCGCTCGACGCCGAGGCGCCCGAGAACGCGGGCGATCGGCTCCACATATTTGGCATCGAACACGCCCACGACCTGATATTTGGTCGCCGCCGGATTGGCCAAAGGTCCGAGCAGATTGAAGATCGTCCGCACACCGAGCTCGCGGCGCACCTTGGCCACATGGCGCATGGCAGCGTGATGGGCCGGGGCGTACATGAACCCCAATCCGCACTCGGCGATGCAAGCCTCGATGGTCTCGGGTGGGCAGTCCACGTTGACGCCGAGCGCTGCGAGCACGTCGGCCGAACCCGAGCGCGAGGAAATCGACTTGTTGCCGTGTTTGGCCACGGGCACGCCGGCGCCGGCCACGACGAACGCGGCGCAGGTCGAGATGTTGTGCGTTCCCTTGGCATCGCCGCCCGTGCCGCAGGTGTCGATCGCGTCTGCGGGCGCTTTGACCGGCAAGACCTTGTCGCGAAGCACGCCGGCAGCGCCTGCGATTTCAGCGACGGTTTCGCCGCGTACATGCAGGCCCATCAACAGCGCCCCGATCTGAGCGTCTGTGCCTTGGCCCGACATGATGGCCTCGAACGTCATCGCGGACGCCTTCTGCGACAGCGTCTCGCCGTGGGCGATGATCTTGAGCGCCTCCCGTACGACTTCGGACTCCGCTTGCGGGGCGGGCGGGGGATTAGAGGACACCGGCCGTATCTTTCTCCGGGAGACCGCGGCTGTTCCGCTCCACACGGGCGAGGTCCAGAAAATTAGCGAGCAGTTGATGCCCGTACTCGGACGCTATGCTCTCGGGATGGAACTGAACGCCATGCACGGGGTAGCTTTTGTGCTGCATCCCCATGATGATGCCGTCCGGCGTTTCGGCCGTCACTTCCAGCTCGTCCGGCAGCGTGTCCCGGTCGACGACGAGCGAATGATAGCGGGTGGCGGAGAAGTCCTGCGGCAGCCCGGCGAAGATGCCTTTACCCGTGTGGTGCACCTTCGAGAGTTTCCCGTGCATCAGATAGGGCGCACGGACGACCTTGCCGCCATAGACCTGACCGATGGCCTGGTGGCCGAGGCACACGCCGAGGATCGGCACGTCGGGCCCGGCACGGCTGATCAGCTCGAGGCAAATGCCGGCGCGGTCCGGGTCGCACGGGCCGGGCGACAGCACGATCGCCTCCGGGCCCTCCGCGAGGACCTCGTCGACGGTCACCTTGTCATTCCGGTAGACCTTGGTTTCCGCACCCAATTCCCCAAGGAAATGAACGAGGTTGTAGGTAAAGCTGTCGTAGTTATCGATCAGTGTCAGCATGGGTCCAGTTATGCCTTGCGCCAATGTGCCGTCAAGACCGGCAAGCTGTTAGGACGCGGCATCTCCCCGGATGTCGCGAGGGGCGAGGAACAGGGACAGGCTGCCGCTTCCCGCGTCGACGCTCGACCATAAACCGGCCGTGAAGTTGATCACCGCCAGCCCCGCCGTGGGATATTTCTCGGCCAAGCGGTCCCGCAGTTCCTTCGGCCCAGCCCCGATCAGCCCGAGAGCCAGGGCCTGAATTTCGGGGTTGTGTCCGATCAGCAAGACGCTTCGCGCGCCGGGCTGAAGGTCGCGCAGCATGCCGAGCATTTGGTCCGGACTCGCATGATACAGCGCATCGTCGTAGACCACCTCGGGCTCGATCTTGAGTTCAGGCAGCACGAGCGCGAGCGTGTCGACCGTGCGCTGCGCCGACGAACAGAGGACCAGCTCCGGATCGATCCCGCGTTCGGACATTGCCCGCCCCATGGCCGGCGCATCCCCCATGCCGCGCGTATTCAGCGGCCGTTCCCGGTCGGGGAGCGCCGGGTTCTTCCAGCTCGATTTCGCATGGCGCAGGAGGGTGAGGGTGAGCATGGGCGAAACCTCCTGGGCTTCCTATTGGCCGCGCTTGACCCGGGCGGCGAATCGGACGGCCTCGTCCGCGGCCTTGAACAGGGCCCCGGCCTTGTTGAGGCATTCGGTCTGCTCGTTCTCCGGAACGGAGTCTGCCACGATACCAGCGCCGGCCTGCACATACATGACACCGTCTTTCACGACGGACGTCCGCAACACGATGCAGCTATCCATTTCACCGTCGGCGGAGAAATAGCCGACGCAGCCCGCGTAGATGCCCCGCGCGGTCTCCTCCAGTTCATCGATGATCTCCATGGCCCGGACCTTCGGTGCGCCGGACACGGTGCCGGCGGGAAAGCCCGCCATCAGCGCATCGACGGAGTCGTATTTCGGCGACAGCTTCCCAGCGACGTTCGAGACGATGTGCATGACCTGGCTGTAGTACTCCAGGAAGAAGCTGTCGGTCACCTCGACGCTGCCGACTTCTGCGACGCGACCGACGTCGTTGCGCCCGAGGTCAAGCAGCATGAGGTGTTCCGCGCACTCCTTGGCATCGGCGAGCAGGTCTTTCGCGAATGCCTGATCCTCCTCCGGCGTGCTGCCCCGCGGCCGTGTGCCGGCGATGGGGCGAATGGTGACGTCTCCCTTCCGCACACGAACCAAAATCTCGGGGCTCGATCCGACCACGGCGAAACCGCCGAAGTTCAGGTAATACAGATACGGTGACGGATTGACCCGCCGCAGCGCGCGATACAGCGAAAAAGGCGGCAGCTCGAACGGCGCCTCAAAGCGTTGGCTGAGGACGACCTGGAAGATATCGCCCGCGGAGATGTACTCCTTCGCCCGCGCGACCTTCGCCATATAGGCATCCGGCGGCGTCATGGCGCGCGGCGCAGGATGAGGCATGTCGTCGGCAAGCTCGGGCTTGTGGGGCAGAGGCTGATCCAGCCGCTCCAAAATGACGTTCAAGCGCTCTCCGGCACGCGCATAGGCGGCCTTCGCGCTGACGCCCGGCGCCGGCCGGACCGGCGTGACGACGCACAGCTCGTCCTTCACGCTGTCGAAGATTGCAATCAACGTGGGGCGCACGAGGATGCTGTCAGGCAGGCCGAGGTCGTCCGCCGGGCCATCGGGCAGGTTCTCGATTAGCCGCACCGTGTTGTAGCCCATGAAGCCGAAGATGCCGGCCGCCATGGGCGGCAGCGCGTCGGGCAGGGCGATCTTGGACTCGGTCAGGAGAGAGCGAAGGCTCTCGAGCGCCGGCTGTTGAACGGGTGCGAACGCGTCCGGGTCCGATTGCGGACTCCGATTGACTTCGGCCTTGTTGCCTTGCGCCCGCCAGATCAGATCCGGCTCGCAGCCGATGATCGAATAGCGGCCGCGATTGGATCCGCCCTCGACAGATTCGAAGAGGAAGCTGTTCGGACGCTCATCGGCGATCTTGAGCATGGCCGAGACGGGCGTTTCCAGATCGGCGACAAGCCGCGTCCACACCACTTGCGGGACACCGTCTTCGTAGAGACGCGCGAATGCCGTGAAGTCCGGCTCCATTGGAGCCGAACCGAGATCGGGCAGGGCGGGCTCACCGAAGCTGGCGCCGAACTCATGGCGCCTCGCCGGTACCCGTCAACCGCGCCAGAGCCTGGCGGTTGATCTTCACGCCGTAGGTCTGCTCGAGCTCGCTGAAATATTCCGCGATGATGTCCTCGCTATAGAGCAGCCCGATCCGCGCGCCCAACTGCTTGAGTGCGCGGGGGTCGACCTCGGGCGGCTCGACGATATCTTCCACCTGGAACACGATGCGGCCTTCGTCGCGCCCGATGCAGCCGAGCCGTAGCCACCCTTCGGCAGCGTGAAGGCCTGCTGCACCGCAGGGGGAAGCACATTGACCGTGATGTCGTCGCGCTTCAGCGCCGACGTCGGCAGCACTTCCTGACCGAGATCCGAGGCGACACCTTCGAGGGTCTTCGAACCGCTATTCAGCTCACTGATCAGCTTGTCCGTGTAGGTCTTGACCTGATTTCGCGTGGCCTCCCCACGCCAGCCCTTTTCGACCTCGCTGCGGACCTCGTCGAAGGGCTGCAGCGTCTCGGGCGTAATCCCCAAGACCTCGTACCACACCACGCCTTCGTCACGAGCATCGATCGGATCGTTTTCGATTCCGGCATCGGTCGCGAAGACTCCGTTCAAGAGCTCCTTCTGCGCCGGCGCTTCGAGCTGCGTGCCGTCAGTTGGACCCGTCCGATCGACCTGGTCTACGACCACATAGTCGAGCTTGAGCTTGCCCGCCGTCTCTTCGAGTGTCGCGCCGGAGGCAAGTTCGTCCTCGACCTTGTCATGCATGTCGAAGATCGCCCCGGAGGCGCGCTCCTTGACGAGGTCGTTCTCGATGTTGGCCTTGGCCTCTTCGAAAGTCGGAATCTTGCCCGGGGTGATTTCGGTCACCCGGAGCAGCACCACACCGCCGAGCTTACCGGTGACAGGCTTGCTGACTTCATCCTTCTCGAGCTTGAAGGCTTCCTCCGCGACGACGGAATCGGCGAGGTCCTTTTTCGCCACGGTTCCGAGGTCGATGTCGGATTCGCTGAGGCCCAATTCCTTCGCGGCCTCGACGAAATCGGTTCCGGCCTCGATCTTGGCGGCGACCTTCTCAGCCTCTTCCGCACTCGGCAGGAGCAATCTGCTGCACATGCCGTGTCTCGGCCTGACCGAGCGTGTCCTTCTTGGACTCGTACGTGCCTTGATGTCCGCCTCGGTGATGTTCAGCTCGTCCCTCACGGTATCCGGCGTCACCGCGATGAGACCGACCTTCCGGTATTCCGGCTGGGTGAAGGTCTGCTTGTGATTGTCGTAGTACGCTTTCAAGTCCTCTTCGGTCGGGTCGCCGGGGGCTTCGGCCGCGGACTTCGGGACGAGCACATATTTCAGAATGCGGCGCTCTTCATTGAAGCGGTTCAAGGCATCGATGACGGCCTTGGGGCTGCTCGCGACTTCACCGACCGTCACCAGCAACTGACGCCGCAGCGTCTGCTCGCGCAGCGTCTGCAGATAGGCGCCTTCGCTCATACCGATATTGCGCAAGGCGGACTGAAAGGCGAGGGGGCTGAAATTGCCCGCTCCATCCTGGAAGGATGGATCCTTCATGATCTGCTCGAGCAGTGCCTCGTCGCTGATGCTGAGACCGAGATGGCTCGCATGCGTGTCGACAGCGGCGCCGCCCACCAGCCGTTCCAGCACGCGCTGATCGAGACCCGCCGCGCGCGCCTCTTGCAGACTGAGGGCACGGCCCGCGTCTTGGCTCATAGTGCGCAAGACGTCCTGCTGGGCGCGCTGATAGTCCTGGGGTGAGATCTCGGTATCGCCGACCTCGATCAAGGTCTGCTGGCCGTAGCCAGTGAAGATATCTGCGATACCCCAAATGGCGAAGCTCACCACCAACAGGGCGACGAGAATCAAACCAAACGTTCGTGCTGCGCCTTTGCGCAATGTAGCGAGTGCCACGCCTCGAAAACCTTCTTATACATGAATTGCCAAATGCGCATCCGCGTCCGATGGTATGGCCGCTTGGCGCGGCGCGCATCATAGGTAGACAGCGCGGGTGCGGCAACACGCACGAGCAAAGGAAAATCGCGCTATTTCGATAAGGCAACTGCGCGAGTTGGGGGGAAGAGTGACTGCAATCAGGCCGCTTGTCGCCGGCAATTGGAAGATGAACGGGCTGAGCGGTTCGTTGTCCGAGCTTTCGGCGCTCCGGAAACGTCTCGACGCCGCGCCCGTTCCGCAGGCCGACGCCATGATGTGCCCGCCGGCGACCCTTCTCGCCCGAGCCCGGGATGTGCTGGAGGGCTCCTCTATCCTGCTCGGGGCGCAAGACTGCCATCCGCTGCCCTCCGGCGCCCACACAGGCGATATTTCCGCAGAAATGCTGGCCGATGCGGGGGCCACGGCCGTGATCGTGGGCCACTCCGAACGCCGGATCGATCACGGCGAAACGGACGCGTTGGTGCACGCCAAGGCCCTTGCCGCATACCGGGCCGGGCTGACCGCGATCATTTGCATCGGTGAGACCGAAGCCCAATACCGGGACGGGAAGACCCTCGACATCCTGCGCAGCCAGCTCGAAGGCTCGGTGCCGGAGGGCGCGCGCGCCGCGAATACCGTCGTGGCCTATGAGCCCGTCTGGGCGATCGGCACCGGGCTCACGCCCACGCCGCCCGAGGTGGCCCAGGTCCATGGCCTCATTCGCTCCGTTCTGGGTCAACTGCTGGGCGATTCGGAAGCGGGCGCCATGCGGATCTTGTATGGCGGCTCCGTGAAACCCGCCAACGCCGCCGAGCTGTTGTTCGTGCCGGATGTGAACGGCGCCCTGGTTGGCGGGGCCAGCCTGAAGGCTGACGATTTTTACGAGATTCTCGCCGTTTACGCGGAAATTCAGGGCTGATCAGTCCCCGGAAAAGCTTGGGTCGGCGCTTGCAAATCCGCTAGGGTTCTGCATTCTGCCAAGGTGAAGACGGCAGGGGGCCAAGATTTGCTTGGGAAGCCGATGACGAAGCTGCATCCAATGGCAGTCATACTGTTCGTTGCCGGCTTCGTTGCGCCCTACGGCACCGCGCACGCCGAGATGCTGGAACCCGAAGAGTGCGAGGCACTCAAAACCCAGCAGAAATCGCTCCTAACCCCGACGGTCCAGTCCGCCCTGACAAAGGGACCTGATTGGGTCAAGGACAACCTTCACGACCAGGAAAAGATCGAGCAGGTCCGCGAATACCTGTTGGTCGAGGAAAAGCTCGCTTTCCGCTGCCGCACGGACGGCGTCCGGATTCCGAAACCGATGCCGCCGCCGCTGCCCGACCGCAAACCCGCCGTTCCGACCTTCGTCGTGGCCGGTGTCGACGCCACATCGCTCATGCCGCTGCGCAACCCCTCGAGAGAGGCGGCCGACGCCATCGCGTCTGTCCTTAGCGAAGAAGGCGAGGGGGAAGGCGACATCGACAACGGCTTGGATGAAGCCTCCAAGGACGAGGACCCCGGCAATAGCGGCCTCGCCAGCGCCGCGGGCGGGGTGAACGCCGCCGGGGAGGCCCTGGCAAAAGACGAGGCCGCCATACGGCAGGGGCTAGCCAAGCCCTAGCGGATTCGGATAAGACAGCGCCTTCGAATAACAAGGCGACACTATGAGCACCGTACTTCTTCTGATCCATGTGATGATCGCGATGGCCCTCGTGGGCGTCATCCTGCTGCAACGCTCCGAGGGCGGCGCGCTGGGTATTGGCGGCGGCGGTGGCGGCGGTGGCGCCGGATTCATGACCGGCCGCGGTGCCGGCGATGCTCTCACGCGGGCCACGGCCATTTTGGCGGCCTGCTTTTTCGCCACCAGCCTGACCCTGTCGATTCTGGCGAGCCACAATACGGCCTCCGGTCCGTCGATCGTGCCGACCAGTGGCGGCGAAGGCGGGCTGACCCCGCTTGCGATCCCCGGTCAGAGCGAACCGGCTACGCCCGCGGCACCGGCTGCGCCGTCCGGACCGCAAGTTCCGCAGTCGAACTGATTGCGTCCCAAGTTTCTCACAGGAAATTCTGCGCCATGACGTCACTCACGCCAGGTTTAGGCTGCGCATGAGCGAAGACTCGGTGTAGGGTCGAGGCCCATGGCGCGGTACGTCTTCATTACCGGCGGCGTGGTTTCCTCACTCGGCAAGGGGCTCGCTTCGGCAGCGCTAGGAGCGCTTTTACAGGCGCGCGGCTATCGCGTGCGCCTTTGTAAGCTCGACCCCTATTTGAACGTCGATCCAGGGACCATGAGCCCCTATCAGCACGGCGAAGTCTTCGTCACCGATGACGGTGCGGAGACGGACCTGGATCTCGGCCATTACGAGCGCTTCACCGGCAGGCCCGCGCGGCAGGCCGACAACATCACCACGGGCCGGATCTACCAGGAGATCATCGCCAAGGAGCGCCGGGGCGATTACCTGGGCGCCACCGTCCAGGTCATTCCGCACGTCACCGACGCCATCAAGAACTTCATCGTCACCGGCAACGAAGACGTAGATTTCGTCCTCTGCGAGATCGGCGGCACGGTGGGCGACATCGAGGGCCTGCCGTTCTTCGAAGCCATTCGGCAGCTCGGCAACGAGTTGCGCGCGGAACGAGCGCCTTTCGTCCACCTGACGCTGCTGCCATACATTCCGAGCGCCGGAGAACTCAAGACCAAGCCCACGCAGCACTCGGTGAAGGAACTGCGCTCGATCGGTATTCAGCCGGACATCCTCTTGTGCCGCGCCGACCGACCCTTACCGCCGGAAGAGCGGCGCAAAATTGCGCTGTTCTGTAACGTCCGCCCCGAAGCCGTGGTCCAGGCCCTGGACGTGTCGAGCATCTACGACGTGCCGCTGGCCTATCACTACGAAGGTTTGGACAGCGAACTCCTGGCTGCCTTCGGCATCGCCGATGCACCGGCGCCGAACCTGTCCCTGTGGACTGATATCTCCTCGACCATCGCCGAGCCCGATGGCGAGGTGACGATCGCAATCGTCGGCAAATATACCGGGCTGAAGGACGCGTATAAGTCCCTCAGCGAGGCGCTGACCCATGGCGGCATCGCCAACAAGGTCAAAGTCAATCTCGAATGGATCGAGTCGGAGATCTTCGAGAGTCAGGACACCGCTGCCTATCTGGAGAACGTCAACGGCATTCTCGTGCCGGGCGGATTCGGCGAACGCGGCGCCGAAGGCAAGATCCTGGCGGCACGCTACGCGCGGCAGCGGAAGTTTCCGTATTTCGGAATCTGTTTCGGCATGCAGATGGCCGTGCTTGAAGTCGCGCGCGATCTGGCGGGGATCGAGGCCGCAAGCTCGACCGAGTTCGGCCCGACCGACGAAGCGCTGATCGGCCTTATGACGGAGTGGATGAAGGGCGACGAGTTGGAGCGCCGCGAACAAAATGGCGATCTCGGCGGCACGATGCGGCTCGGCGCCTTCGACGCCACGCTCGCGCCCGACAGCAAGGTCGCCAGCATTTACGGAACGACGGAGATCTCCGAACGCCACCGGCACCGCTACGAAGTGAATATGCGCTATCGCGAGCAACTCGAGAACGCAGGCTTACGTTTCTCGGGCCTGTCGCCTGACGGCCTCTTGCCCGAGATCGTGGAGATCCCCGACCATCCCTGGTTCGTCGGCGTTCAGTTCCACCCCGAACTGAAATCGCGGCCGTTCGATCCTCATCCGCTCTTCAAGTCGTTCATTGCGGCGGCCGTCGAGCAGAGCCGATTGGTGTAACCACGGAGGATCGCGTGGCGGAAAAGCGTCTGAAAGGATCCTGCGCCTGCGGCCAGGTTCAGGTGGAGACAAGAGGCGAGCCGTACCGGGTCGGCGTGTGTCACTGCATGACATGCCGCAAGGCCCATGGCGCGCCGTTCAACTTCTACGCCGTGTTTCCACCCGAGGCGGTTACCGTGTCGGGAGAGGTGATCGCCTTCGCGAGCACCGAGAAGGTCCGGCGCTTTTCCTGCCGCAACTGCGGCGCGCCCATCTACTCGACCTATTTCCGCGAGGACGAGTTCTACGTGCACCCCGGCTCGTTCGACGAGATCGGGGCTTTCACGCCCACATACGAACTTTGGACGAAGCGCCGCGAGCCCTGGCTACCGGCCTTTCCGACCTGTGTGAGCCAGTTCCCCGAGAGCCGGCAGAAGTGGACGCGGCGCGAGCCGGAATAGGCAGGCGCCGCGTAGTATCCGCTCTATTTCGTTGGCGCAGATGCACCCGGAGCGACGTCGGAATCGCCTTCGCCCCTGATCGGAATCTCATCGTCGCCCGACAGTACGCCGCCCGGCCTAAACAGGAGCCCGGCCAGTCCCGCGCCGAACAGCGGCGCGACGATGAACAACCACACTTGGGCCAGAGCCAGCGGATTCGATGCCGCGCCAACCAGCGCCGGACCGAACGAACGGGCCGGGTTCACCGAGGTTCCGGTGATGTTGATGCCGAGCAGATGGAGCGCAACCAGCGTGAACCCGATCGCCAGCCCAGCGAGCCCTACGGGAGCGCCTTTTTGGGTCACGCCGAGAATGCAGACGAGAAACAGGAACGTTCCGACGACTTCGTAGACAAATGCCGAGGCGAGGCTGTACTCGCCGAGATAGCCCGGACCCCAGCCATTCTGGCCGAGACTGCCCGTCCAGCCGGAGGCCTTGCCCGAAAGGATGACATAGAGCACGGCGGCACCCACGATGGCGCCCAGCACCTGAGCGATCACATAGGTGATGAAATCCGACACGGTCATCCGCCCCGCCACGAGAACGCCGAGGCTGACGGCCGGGTTGATATGACAGCCGGACACTTGGCCGATGCCGTACGCCATGGCCACGATGGCAAGGCCGAACGCCATGGCGATGCCTAGGATATCGACGGACGTCGCGCCTTCGCCCATGCCGGCGATCACGGCCGTACCGCAGCCGAAAAGAACCAGTGCAAACGTCCCGATGAATTCGGCGATCGCCTTATTCATACCCATTCCTCCTCGATGAGATGTCCGGGAAACCCGGCGGCGAAAGCACTGCATGTTCGCCGCACGGCTGCCTAGTCAGATCACGCCACCGGTCGAGTTCCCCACAGTTGACGCATGCCCGCGCACGGCCCATGAAGAGCCCCATGAATGAAGCAATGAAGCCCGCGCCGGCGGCCACGGTCTCCGCCGGATCCGTCACCTTCGGCAACGCGTTGCCGCTCGCCATCATGGCCGGTCCCTGTGCGCTCGAGAGCCGCGAACATGCGCTCGAAACCGCCGCAGCCCTGAAGGAAATCGCAGGCCGGGTCGGGATCGGGCTCGTCTACAAGTCCTCTTTCGACAAGGCCAACCGGACGAGCCTGTCCAGCGCCCGGGGGCTTGGCCTGGAAGAGGCGCTTCCCATCTTCGCCGAAATCCGCGAGGCGACGGGGCTACCCGTGGTCACTGACGTCCATGAGCCGGACCAATGCGCCGCCGCGGCCGAAGCCGTGGATGTGCTTCAGATCCCCGCGTTCCTCTGCCGCCAAACGGACCTTCTGATCGCCGCCGCCAAGACCGGCAAGGTCGTCAACGTCAAGAAGGGGCAGTTCCTGGCACCGTGGGATATGCGCCATGTGGTGACGAAGGTCGTCGGCGCCGGCAACCCGAACGTCCTCGTGACCGAGCGCGGCGTATCGTTCGGCTACAACACGCTCGTCTCCGACATGCGGGCGCTGCCGATCCTGGCGGAGACCGGTGCGCCGGTCATTTTCGATGCGACCCATTCGGTGCAGCAGCCGGGCGGGCAGGGCGGCACCAGCGGCGGCGAGCGGCGCTTCGTCCCTGTTTTGGCGCGTGCGGCGGTGGCCGTCGGCGTTGCCGGTGTTTTCATAGAGACCCATCAGGACCCCGACGCAGCGCCGTCGGACGGTCCCAACATGGTGCCCCTGCGCGACCTCGAACGTTTGCTGAAAGACCTCTTGGCCTTCGATCGCCTGGCCAAGGCGCAAGGCTAAGGAGCACGCGCGGCTAGGCAGCGAACGCGACCTGCCAATCGCCTAGAGCGGCGCGATGAGGTGTTCAGTTTCCGGGTCCCAGCGCCAAAGTCTCGCATTGGTGAGATGCGTGCCGCCCCACCAACGGTCAATCGGGTGACGCTCGGCCCAGTCGGCCCGGCCTTCGACCACGTCCTTACCGAGAGTGGTGAGGGCAGGCTGGCTCTTCACATAGGCTTCCATGCGCGCCTTGTCCTCGACCTGGAACGACGCACCGTCCAGCCCTGCAATCAACGGCGCGGGACCAAGCGCGAGCCCGTCGAGCACGCGCCAGAAGCTCCAGTCGCCCATGAACTCGGCGTCTTCCATCTTCTGCACGGCGCCGAATAGGGCGACCGCGGTGAGGCCGGACCCGGCGTTCAAACAGGCAAGGACCAGCCGCTCCGTCCGCGTCACGCCATCGGGACCAGGAAGCTCTTCCAGCATGCGGACGACAGCGCCCCGGAGAAACGGCAAGGCCGAGATATCCTCTCTCAGGAGATGCGCCCAGGCTTCCGGCGTGGGCTGGCGGAAAGCCGCCCAGGCCCTGACCGCCAGATCGAGCTGCGCATCCGTTACGGGCCGCGCCAGCGCGGCCTCGTCGACAATCGCTTCCGGCTCTTGGCGCGCGATGTACTCATCGGTTTGCACCATCAGGAGCGTTTCGGGCTCGCGCGGATGATCGGCGAACCAATCGAGCACCTGCAGAAGTTGGAGCTGATCGTAAAGATCGTGCTCGAACCATAGGATAACCCTATCGAAATTCGCGCTTATGCTCAGGCCCCGATAGCGCGCCTCAAAGTCGTTTTCGAGAACGCCCGGGTCCGCGGCGCCGGCTTCCGCCAAGAACGCGACCCGCGCCGCGCCCAACTCTTCCCGCGTTTCCGTGAGCGGCACCGGGCCTTCGTGCAGCACGTCGCGCCACGGAAGAACCTCCGTACCTTGCAAAGTCCGCCGCAAGAGTTCGCCCGCGGAATCGCCGTTGGTGATGATGAGATCGACCATGTTTTCAGAACCTTTGCCGCGACTAGCCGCGACCGCGATAGGGTGCGACGCCCTGGTCGGGAATCCAAATCCCTTCGGGCGGGCTCCCGCATTGCCAAAAAACGTCGATGGGGATGCCGCCGCGCGGGAACCAGTAGCCGCCGATCCGCAGCCAAGACGGCTCGAGCAGATCGGCAATGGCCTTGCCGATCGTAAGCGTCGTGTCTTCGTGGAAGGCCGCCGTGTTCCGGAAGCTGCCGAGATAGAGCTTGAACGATTTGGATTCGACCAGCCAGGCACCGGGCGTATAGTCCAGGACGAAATGGGCAAAATCCGGCTGACCGGTGACGGGACACAGGCACGTAAATTCCGGTGCGGTGAACCGCGCCACATAGGCCGTGTCCGGATGGGGGTTCGGAACCCGCTCCAGAATGGCATCGTCGGGTGAGGCTGGCAGCGGCGCGGTCTTGCCGAGCTGCCGCAGGCCTTGGTTCTTGACGGATGCCTTCTTCGCCGCCTCGGCCATCTTGTTGGCCGGGCTCTTTGCCGTTCTTTTCGAGGGGCGCTTGGCCATCCGCTACTCGGCCGCAAGCCGCATGGGCGGCCCGTGATAGACACAGCCCTCGTGGCAGGAGTCGCGCGCCACGACGACCTCCACGAGACCCGGCAGCCGGTTATGAAGCCGGTCCCAGAGCCACATGGCGATCCGCTCCAAGGTCGGGGCCGACAAGCCCTCGATGTCGTTCAGCATGCGGTGGTCGAGCGCATCCTTCGCGTCCTGGACCGCTGCTTCCAGCTCACCGAAATGGATGATGATGCCCGTGTCCTCGTCGGGCTGGCCGTCCACGGTGATGCGCGCACGGAACGAATGCCCATGCACCCGCGCATTCGGATGCCCGGGTGGGGCCGACGGCAGGAAATGCGCCGCCTCGAAGAAAAATTCCTTGTAAATTCGCATTCGCGCTGTTTAGGGGATTTTTGCGTGGCCGACCAGAGGCTGTACGCCACAGCGTCAACGCGCGCCGCCCTAAGGCAATCCCAGGATTTTATGGGTTTGCAGGCTCAAACGCCACTGCGGGTGTCGCAGACAGTAGTCCAGCGCCGCTTCCAAATTCGTCGTCCCGCCCGACCGGTCGTCGAGCGGTTGCAGCAGGAAGTGCGTGAAGGAGAGGCCGAGCACGTCCTCAGGCTCCATATCCGGCTGCGGATAGACGAGCTTCAACTCATCGCCGGAGCGCTGTCGGATCGGAGCCCCTGCCTTCGGACTGACGCAGATCCAATCGATCTCGTCGAGGACGGGAAGGGTGCCGTTCGTCTCGATGGCGGTCTCGAAACCGGCTTGGTGGAAGGCGTCGATCAAGGCCTCGTCGACCTGCAGCATCGGCTCACCGCCCGTGAGAACCACAAATTCGGCGGCGCCCGAGTTGCCCTTCCAGGCTGCCCGGCACGCTTGGACAACGTCTTCCGCCGTTTCGAACCGTCCGCCGCCGGGCCCGTCGGTTCCGACGAATTCCGTATCGCAGAAACGACAAATGGCGTCCGCGCGGTCTTTCTCCCGCCCCGACCACAGGTTACAGCCCGCAAAACGGCAGAAAACGGCCGGACGGCCGGCCTGCGCCCCTTCGCCCTGCAGCGTGTAGTAGATTTCCTTGACCGCATACATGAGCGGGTAAGTGGGCGCAAAACGCCCTTGAGACAAGCCCCATGTCCAACTCGCCATTGAAAATCGCCCAGGCACTATCCTTGCGCTGCTTGCCAAAGGCTTGGTGAGCGCAAATGCCTGGGCGATGCTGCGTCCTAGAGGCGCTAGAAGCCTACTCGGCCTGCCTCTCTTCGACGGGCGGCGTGTACTTGCCCGGGATGACCTTCTCGGGCGGGTTGGTGCCCGGAGGATTGATCGACCGGATGAAGGCGATGATCTGCCAGAGGTGGTCGGACGTCTTGATGACGTGTCCCATTTCCGGCATCGGCGCTTTCACGGTTCCGTACTGGTAGCGCGTGAATCCTTGCTTCTGCAGCTCCGCGGATCCGAGCGCGATCAGACGGAACAGCACGTCGTCGGTGTTGCCCCAAAACCAAACGCCTTGGCTAAGGGCAGGGCAGAAACCGCCGCCACCGCCACCGCCGTGGCACTCGTTGCAGCCCGGCAGGCGGAACTGCTTAACGAGATAATCCGGATTGTCCTTGTGCTCTTCCTTCAGCTCTTGCCAGTCGTAGGGGTTATGCAGTTCGCCCGGCGGCGTCTTGGCGATCAGCTCGAAGGGGGGCGTCTTGTCGCCCTTCTTGCAGCACTTGTCCTCTGCTTCCTCGGCCGCAAGTTCCGACTCGGCGGCTTCCTGAGCTTCGGCTTCCTCCGTGGCAACCGGATCCGTTGGAGGTTGTTCTGCCGGTTCTGATGCGGCTTCGCCGTCGGCATCGCCAGTGTCGGCCTGGGCAACGCGCATGGACGTGTCGGTCACGGTTGCACTGGAATCGGTTCCCGCTGCGCTCGGAGGCACGTCGTCACCGGCGCCATTGGACGGAGCCTGGGCTTCGGAGCGTTCGACCTGCTCAGCCACGGCCGCAAAGGCCATGTTGTCCTTGAACGGCTCGCTGGTCACGAGAGCCGCCCCCACAATAAACGCACCCGCCAAGAACAGGCCAAGCGCGCTCACCCATTTCGGGCGTTTGGGCTGGTTCATATTTTTCCTCTAATTACCTAGAAATTCTCACGCACCAGGACGGTGCGCAGTCCCCAACCTATAGCATAGGATTCCCATAGACGAGGGGACCAGCCAGCTTCCCGCCGCAGGTTCGCCGGGCGGAGTCAGGCGGCGACGAACCCGCCTGGAACGTCTTTCAGGCGGGCGATATCGCGTTGCGGCGGCAGACCGAACAGGCGGCGGTACTCGCGGCTGAACTGCGATGGGCTGGCATAGCCGACGTTATGGCTTGCAGCCGCGGCATCGCACAGGCCTTGGAGCATCAGCCGCCGCGCCTCCTGAAGCCGCATCTGCTTCTGGTATTGCAGCGGGCTCATGGCGGTCACCGCCTTGAAGTGGCTGTGGAGCGCCGACGCGCTCATCCGCGCTACGTCGGCCAGATCCTCGACCCGGAACGGCTCGCGGTAGTTGCGCTTGATGTAGTCAATGGCGCGGCCGACCTGCTGCAGGCGGCTGTCGCCCAGCGCGATCTCGCGAAGCTTCGCCGCCTGATCGCCTTGCAGCAAACGGAACAGCAACTCGCGTTCGAACAGCGGCGCCAAGACGGGAATGTCTTGAGGCGTATCGAGTAGGCGCATCAGACGGATCACTGCGTCCGTCAACTCGGGTGTGACCTTGCTGAGGCCAAGCGCCGGGGCCGGCTCGCCGCTGTCCGGCTCCGGACGCGTATCGAGCAGCAGCATCCCGAGAGTCGCCACGTCCAGATCGAACTTGACGCATAGATAGGGCTTTGCTTCGGACGCCTCAGTGACCTGGCCGACCACGGGGACGCCGACCGAAATCACGAGGTACTTGTCCTGGTCGTAGACATAGACGGCGTCGCCCAGAATGGCGTGCTTGCTTCCCTGGGCAATGATGCAGACCGCAGGCTCGTAGACCGCATGCAAGGGTAGCGTCGGGCGCGAGCTCCGGATCACGGACAGCCGGGGCACGGCGGTCGCGTGGACACCGTCCGTCTTGGCGGATCGGTCAATCAGGCTGGCGAGTTCGGACTGGTTCGTGCTCATGAATATCGTCTGGGAAGACCTTTATGACAGTGAAAATCTACGCCCATTGATGCGCCGGGAGTAGGGCGCGCGCAACAATGCCGCAGCCAGAAGAGCCGAAACTTGGAGGATTAGGCAATACTGCGAGAGCTTTGGTCTACCGCAGATCGGGGTCCGGACACCACGTTTTGCCTCAGTCGAGGCGGGGCTCTCCCGCCGCAAGAGGAAAGGAACCTGAGACCATGTCGAACATCGAAGGAAAGGTCGTCGCCATCACCGGTGCAAGCAGCGGGATCGGCGAATCCGCGGCCAGACATTTGGCCAAGAAGGGCGCCCGCGTCGTGCTCGGCGCACGCCGCACCGACAAGCTCGAGAAGATCGTCGAAGAGATCCGCGCCGAGGGCGGCACGGCGGAATACCGCCCCCTCGACGTGACCAGCCGTGAGAGCGTCGACGAGTTCGTGCAATTCGCCGACAAGACGTTCGGCAAGGTGGATGTCGTCGTCAATAACGCCGGGCTGATGCCCCTGTCGCCCCTCGAGGCGCTCAAAGTCGACGAATGGGACCGGATGGTCGATGTCAATATCAAGGGCGTGCTCTACGGCATCGCCGCGGGACTGCCGATCATGAAGCGCCAGGCCACGGACAATTCATCAACGTCTCGTCCGTCGCCGGACACAAGGTGTTCCCGTCGGGCGCTGTCTATTGCGGGACGAAGTTCGCCGTGAACGCCATTTCCGAAGGGTTGCGCGCGGAGAACGCAGATATCCGCGTCACCGTGATCTCACCCGGGGCGACGAATCCGAGTTGGCGGACACCATCACCCATGGCGAGACGAAGACGATGGTGGATCAGCTCCGTGCGCTTGCGATCCCGGCTCAAGCCATCGCCGATGCCATCGGCTTCGCCATTGAGCAGCCTCACAACATCGACGTGAATGAGATCGTCGTTCGCCCCACGGCGCAGCCGCTCTAACCGGACTCCCAGGAGCCCTAACCGGCCTGCGCCATCTCGCGCCATTCACGGTAGCCCTTGGCGCGCAGATCGCAGGCGGGCAGGTCCCGCAGCCATAGCCCCAATCGTGCTTGGTCGCGTGGTCGCCCCTGTAGCAAGTATGGGTTTCCTCCCGGATGAGGTCGATAAAGGCGGCGCCCCCGAGCTTGTCCGCAAGCGCCCAGCTCTGTGCCTTGGTGAGACACATCAGCGGTGTCTCGATGGAGAAGGGGACCTCCGTGCCCAAACGGATGGCCGTCTGAAGGGCCTGCAATGTCTCGTCCCGGCAGTCCGGATAGCCAGAATAGTCGGTCTCGCACATGCCGCCGACCAGCACGTTCAGGCCCCGGCGATGCCCGAGCGCCGCCGCATAGACGAAGAACACCAGGTTGCGCCCCGGAACGAAGGTGGAGGGGAGGCCGGACTCGGTCATGACGATTTCGGCCTCGGACGTCAGCGCCGTATCGCCGATCGCCCCGAAGCTGGAGATATCGATCATATGATCGGGACCGAGGCGTGCGGCCCAGTCCGGAAAGCGCTCGGCAATGGCCGAGCGGATGCGCTGCCGGCACTCGAGTTCGACGCCGTGCCGCTGGCCGTAGTTGAAGCCGACGGTATCCACGCGGGCGTAGCGGTCCAGAGCGTAGCCAGGCAGGTCGTGGAATCCTGGCCGCCGGAGAACAAGACCAAGGCACCGGCCGGTTCTGCTGCGGGGGATGATGCCATGGACTGTTGTCTCCAAATTGGGCCCAAGACGCGGGGACGCGCCTCCTGGACATATACGCCTTCCCGTTCTCGTCCGCCTAGGCTATGACGGCCTCAAAACATCACAGAGTTTCTTGGGGGGACACCCACATGGCAGCCATCGCCACCATTGTCGGCAGAGAAATCCTTGATAGCCGCGGCAACCCGACCGTTGAAGTCGATGTCGTCCTCGAGGACGGCCATCACGGCCGGGCCGCCGTTCCGTCGGGCGCATCGACCGGCGCTCACGAAGCCCACGAGCTGCGCGACGGCGGGCCCCGGTATGGCGGCAAGGGCGTGAGAAAGGCGGTCGAGGCGGTCAACGGCGAAATCCGGAAGGCGCTGGACGGTTTCGACGCCGACGACCAGCGCGGCCTCGACCAATTGTTGTGCGACCTCGACGGAACCGAGAACAAGAAGCGGCTCGGCGCCAACGCCATTCTCGGCGTTTCCCTGGCTGCGGCGAAGGCCGCCGCAGCTGCCAGCGAGAAGCCGCTCTACGCCTATCTCGGAGGGGACGACGCAAACCTGCTGCCCGTGCCGATGATGAACATCGTCAATGGCGGCATGCACGCGGACAATCCCATCGACTTTCAGGAATTCATGATCGTTCCCGTCGGCGCGCCCAGCATCGCCGAGGCCGTCCGCATGGGCGCCGAGGTGTTCCACACGCTGAAGAAGGGCCTTCACGACGCGGGCTTCGGCACGGCCGTGGGCGACGAGGGCGGCTTCGCGCCCAATATCGAATCCACGCGCGCCGCGCTCGACTTCGTCATGAAGGCAATCGAGACCGCCGGCTACCATCCGGGCACGGACATGTATCTCGCCCTCGACGTGGCGGCGACCGAGTTCTTCAAGGACGGGCAATACGTGCTGGCGGGCGAGAACCGTACGCTCTCCTCCGAGGAGATGGCGGCCTATCTCGCCGACCTTGCCTCCAACTATCCGATCTTCTCCATCGAGGACGGCATGTCGGAAGACGATTGGGACGGCTGGCGCACGCTGACCGAAGCAATTGGCGACCGCGTCCAGCTCGTGGGCGACGATCTTTTCGTCACGAACGTTACGCGGCTAAAAGAGGGCATCGACAAGCACATCGCCAACGCCATCCTCATCAAGGTCAACCAGATCGGCACGCTGTCGGAGACACTGGATGCGGTGAATATGGCACACGCTGCTAACTACAATGCCGTCATGTCGCACCGGTCAGGCGAAACCGAGGACGCCACGATCGCCGATCTCGCCGTCGCGACCAATTGCGGACAGATCAAGACGGGCTCGCTCGCGCGGTCCGACCGGGTCGCCAAGTACAACCAGCTCATCCGTATCGAGGAGGAGCTTGGCCCCAAGGCGCGCTACGCCGGGACGACGATCCTGAAGGCCTAAAATCCGCAGGCCGGTAACCGTGCCTTAACGACCACGCAACGATGTTTGTGATTCGCTGCGTGGGGAGGAACGATGCGGTTCAGGGCGTTCATATTCCCGCTTCTGGCTTTGGGAGCGGGCGGCTATTTCGGCTACCATCTGCAAAATGGCGATCACGGGCTGGCGGCGAAGACCGACCTGCAGCGTCGTGCCGCCGTGCTGGAAGGGGAGCTCGAAGGGCTGCGCGAGGTCCGGCAGCGGATCGAACGGGACGTAGCGCTTCTGGAGCCCGACAGCCTCGATCCGGACATGCTGGACGAGCGAGCCCGCGCCATTCTCAACCTGGCGCACCCGAGCGACCTCGTCATGATGAACAGGCGACCGCCCGATCCCACGGGACCGCTGATCAAGCGCTGAATTCCGGTGCCACACCGGGCTTTATGCGGCAGTCCGTGTCTTTGGGCTGACTTTGGAGTCGTGCTAGCTTCGATGGCAAGCACGGTGTGAGTCGCAAGGAGGCCCGGATTGACCAGCCCAAGCCTGACGCCTGGAGCGGCCAATTTCTGGATGGACCAGAAGCCCTCCGAGAGCCCCAATGAGCCAACGCTTCCGGCCGGCTCCAATCTCACGCCCGACGAGTACCTCACTGCCTACCGCAAGATGCTTCTCGTCCGCCGCTTCGAGGAGAAGGCCGGACAGCTCTACGGCATGGGCTATATCGGCGGCTTCTGCCATCTCTATATCGGCCAGGAAGCCGTGGTCACCGGCATGATGATGGCCAAGCGCGACGGCGACCAGGTCATCACCTCTTATCGCGACCACGGCCACATGCTGGCCACGGGCATGGACCCTAAGGGCGTCATGGCCGAGCTCACGGGACGGCAGAGCGGCTACTCCAAAGGCAAGGGCGGCTCGATGCACATGTTCTCCGTGGAGAAGGGCTTCTACGGCGGCCACGGCATCGTCGGCACGCCGGCGCCGCTCGGTTCGGGCATCGCCTTCGCCAACAAGTACCGCCGCAACGACAATGTGTGCCTGACCTTCTTCGGCGAGGGCGCGGCCAACCAGGGCCAGGTCTACGAGAGCTTCAACATGGCCTCGCTGTGGAAGCTCCCGGTGCTCTACATCATCGAGAACAATCACTACGCCATGGGCACGTCCGTCGAACGCGCCTCGGCCCAAGCCCAAGACCTCCATCATCGCGGGCTCGCCTTCGGCATTCCGGGACGCGAAGTCGACGGCATGGACGTGGCGGCGGTGAAGGAGGCCGGCGAGAAGGCGCTAGCCCATATCCGCGCCGGCAACGGCCCTATGATCCTGGAAATGCTGACCTATCGCTATCGCGGTCACTCGATGTCGGATCCGGCGAAATACCGGACACGCGAGGAGGTCCAGGACATGCGTCAGCACCACGATCCGATCGAGCTCGTCCACAAACGCCTCACCGACCTCGGCCGTCCCGAAGACGAGATGAAAGCGATCGACAAGGAGATCCGGGCCATCGTCAACGAGGCCGCGCAGTTCGCACAGGACGAGCCGGAGCCGGACGCTAGCGAGCTTTGGACCGACGTCGTGGCGACGAAAGGCTAGGGCGATGCCTACCGACATTCTCATGCCCGCACTGTCGCCTACGATGGAGGAGGGCACGCTCGCCAAATGGCACGTCAAGGAGGGCGACGCCGTCCAGACCGGCAATGTGATCGCCGAAATCGAGACCGACAAGGCGACGATGGAGGTGGAAGCCATCGAGGACGGCGTCATCCAGTCGATCCTCGTGTCGGAAGGCACCGAGCATGTGCCGGTCAATCAACCCATCGCCGTGCTGCAATTGGAGGACGACGAAGCCCCGGCGGAAGGCGGGCCTGCTGCCGTCGCGCCGCCACCCGCTTCCGAGCCGGCACAGCCTGAACCCGCGGCACCTGAAGCACAGGAGCCGCCACCGGACTTTGGCGAAACCGAGCCTGCGGTGGAGATCGCTCCCGCAGGCCCGCAAGCGGCGCCGCCCGAGCCTGCGCCTGAACCCGATATCCCGCCCGGCACCGAGACTGTCGACATGACCGTGCGCGAAGCCTTGCGCGACGCCATGGCTGAGGAGATGCGCCGCGACCCCGACGTGTTCGTCATGGGCGAGGAGGTGGCCGAGTATCAGGGCGCCTACAAAGTCACCCAGGGCTGCCTGGAGGAATTCGGAGACCGCCGCGTCATCGATACGCCGATCACGGAGTATGGCTTTGCTGGCATCGGTGTGGGCGCGGCCTTCGCGGGGCTCCGGCCGATCGTCGAGTTCATGACCTGGAACTTCGCCCTGCAGGCCATCGACCACATCATCAACTCCGCCGCCAAGACGCTCTACATGTCGGGCGGACAGATGCACTGTCCGATCGTGTTTCGCGGCCCCAACGGGGCGGCTGCCCGCGTCGCGGCCCAGCACAGCCAGGACTTTTCCGCTATCTACGCCCAAGTCCCCGGACTGAAAGTCATCGCACCATACAGCGCTTCCGATGCGAAGGGGCTGTTGAAAGCGGCGATCCGCGAGAACAGCCCCGTGGTGTTCCTGGAGAACGAAATTCTCTACGGCCAGACCTTCCCGGTTCCCAAACTCGACGACTTCGTTCTGCCGATCGGCAAGGCGCGCATTGCACGGCCAGGGCGCGACGTGACGCTCGTCTCCTATTCGCGCGGCCTCGCCTACACGATCGAAGCGGCCGAACGGTTGGCGGAGGAGGGGATCGAGGCGGAGGTCATCGACCTGCGCACCTTGCGGCCGCTCGATATCGACACAGTGCTGGCGTCGGTGCGGAAGACCAACCGCATCGTGACCATCGAGGAAGGCTGGCCCATCTGTTCCGTGGGCACCGAGATTTGCGCGCAAGTAACAGCAGGCGCTTTCGACTACCTCGACGCGCCGCCGCTGAAGATCACGGGCGCCGACGTTCCCATGCCGTACGCCGCCAATCTCGAGAAGCTCGCGCTGCCCTCAGTGGACCTTGTCGTCAGTGCGGCCAAATCTGTTTGCTACCGTGAGGATGCCGCATGACGGACTTTTGGCTGACCGACGAGGAAATGGACAAGGAAATCGAGGCCAACCGGGCGGTGTGCCAGCGGCTCGACGACTATGACCGGGACGAGGACGGCTGGGAGGAAATCTGGGAGGGCCTCTTCGCGATCCTGGTCGAGCATATGGACGAAGTCCGCGAAGTGTTCGACCTCGATCCGCGCAGGTCGGAACTCTTTTCCGAGTTCCCGGATCTTCTCTGGGCGGCCTGCGACCCGCAGCAGCCCATCATCTACTCGCCCGTGTTCCGCGAATTCGGCATGCCTGTGTTCGACGGCGGGCCGGCCATGACCACGCTGCGCTACGATCCGTGGACAGGCAAGGCGCTTCCACCGTCCGTGCGCGATGCCTTCTTCGAAGAGGCCGAGAAGATCCTGGGCCATGAGGTCGGCGTGCTTGATGAGGAACTCGATACGCTGCCCGAGGCTTATCAGCGTGAGACTTGGTGGATCGAGAAGGGACTTTGACCATGAACGTCCCCGTGGGTCACAATGGTCCGCACGAGAGCTCTGCTGAGCATGTGATGGACCGGATCGCGGAGCAAATTCTGGGAAGCACGCAAGACGGAACCGCCGGCGCAGGACGCCTGTTCGCCTCTCCGCTGGCACGGCGCATCGCTCGCGATCGCGGCATCGACCTTGCCGCGCTGACGGGCTCCGGCCCCCATGGCCGCATCGTCCTGTCCGACGTGGAACGCGCCTTGGCGGAGCCGCAGCCGCCGAAGGCCACTCCAGCCGAAGGCGCACCCCCAGCTGAGCCTGAAGCACCCATCCACGGCGAACTGATGCGGGCGCCGTCGACACCGCCCGCATCGGTCCCCGGCATGGCGCAACCCATGCCGGACAAGCAGATTCTCGCGCTCTATGAGCCCGGACGCTACGAAGTCGTGCCCCACGACACGATGCGCCGCTTCATTGCGGACCGTCTGACACTTGCCAAGCAGACGATCCCGCATTTCTATCTCAACATCGAATGCGAACTCGATGCGTTGCTGGCCGCCCGCGAGCGGTTGAACGGCATGGCGCCGCATGAGGGGCCCCGCGCCTTCAAGCTCTCGGTGAACGACTTCATCATCAAGGCCATGGCCATGGCGCTGCAGACCGTGCCGGCCGCGAACGCGACCTGGACGGAGCAGGGCATATTGCGCCATCGCCCGTCCGACATCGCCGTGGCGGTGGCGCTCGAAGGCGGCGGGCTCTACACGCCGGTGATCCGCGATGCCGAACTCAAGAGCCTGTCGGAGATCTCCAACGAAATGCGCGATCTCGCCTCCCGCGCCCGCTCCAAACGTCTCGCCCCACACGAATATCAGGGCGGCGCGACATCGATCTCCAATCTTGGCATGTTCGGCATCGACAACTTCGATGCGGTCATCAACCCGCCGCACAGTTCGATCCTTGCCGTGGGGCGCGCGGAGAAGAAGCCTATCGTCAAGGACGACGCCATCAAGATCGCCACCATGATGGGCGTGACGCTGTCGTGCGATCATCGGGTCATTGACGGTGCGCTTGGCGCGGAGCTCCTTGCCGCCTTCAAGGCCTATCTCGAAGACCCCGTGACGATGCTGGTCTAGCGGGGAGGCCGTCCGACTCTTCCATGGCGCTCGAACCCACATTCCGCCCGGCGACACTCGCAGACGCCGCCGCGCTGGCCGTGCTCGTCGATATCGCAGCCAATGGCCTGGCGAACCAAATTTGGCTCGATCAGGCCGGTCCCGGTCAATCGGCGCTCGAAGTGGGGCGCCAATCCGTGCGACGGCCCGAGGACGTGGATTCCTATCGCAATGCGACAATCGCCATGATGGGCCCGGAGATCGCCGCATGCGTGATCGGCGGACTGCCGGAAAGCCTCTACGACGCGTCCCGACTGGACGAGAAGCCTGACATGTTTCGCCCGGTCGCCCGGCTCGCGGTGCAAGCGCCGGGGACTTGGTTCATCGACGTCATTGCCAGTTTCGCCGAGTTCCGGGGCTACGGTCTCGGGTCGAAGCTTCTTGCACTTGCGGCCTCGAAGGCAGAGGAGGCCGGTCCTGCAGGCAACAGTCTCGTCGTCGGCAGTTGGAACACAGGCGCCGAACGTCTGTATAGACGCTGCGGATTTCTACCGGTGGCACGGGAGCCGGCAATCCTGCCGGAGTCGTACCCGCAATCTGGAGACTGGATCTTGATGCAAAGGCCGCTGCCGTGACGACGACGCCGACATTCCGCCCGGCGACGCTCGCGGATGCCGCGGCGTTGGCCGTGCTCGTGGACATCGCGGGCGAGGGCGCGCCGAACCGGCTCTGGCTCGATATAGCCGGCCCTGGCCATTCCGCACTCGAGGTGGGGCGCGAACGCGCGCGCCGGGAGGAGGGCGGCTTCTCCTATCGCCACACCACGATTGCCGAGATCGACGATGAGATCGTTGCATGTCTCATCGGCTACCGGCTGGACGACCCGTACGACCTCTCCGGCGTCGACGAACTGCCCGCCATGTTTCAACCGCTCCTTCGTCTCGAAGCCCAAGCCCCCGGCACATGGTATGTGCACGTATTGGCGACGTTTACGGAGCACCACAGACAGGGTCTCGGCATGAAGCTTCTCGATGTCGCGAACGAGCGGGCGCGTGAAACCGACGCGCCGGCCGCGAGCATTATCGTGGGCAGCTGGAACGAGGGGGCAGGGCGGCTCTACCGGCGAGCTGGATACGAGCAGATCGCAAGTGAACGTGCCGTGCTTCCGCCTGACCTGCCGCAATCGGGAGACTGGATCTTGATGACACGGCCAGTGACGACGGGGGCGCTCTCATGACCTCCGGCACGGAATTCGATCTCGTCGTCATCGGCGGCGGACCCGGCGGCTACGTAGCGGCGATCCGCGCCGCCCAGCTCGGCATGCGCACGGCCGTCATCGAGCGGGAGCACCTCGGCGGCATTTGCCTGAACTGGGGATGCATCCCCACGAAGGCGCTGCTGCGGACCTCGGAGCTCTACCGGCAGATCAAGGAGGCCGAGGCGTTCGGCCTGCGTGTCGACGGGCTCGGCTTCGATTTCGGCCGGCTCATCCAGCGCAGCCGCAACGTGGCCGACAAGCTCTCCCGCGGCGTCGCTTTTCTGATGAAGAAGAACAAGATCGCCGTGTTCGATGCAACTGGACGCCTCGAAGGTCCCGGACGCGTCGCCCTGACAACGAAGGACGGCACCATCCTGCCGTCGGTCACGGCGAAACACATCGTCATCGCGACCGGCGCGCGGGCCCGCAGCCTTCCCGGTCTTGAGCCCGACGGGCTCCGCATCTGGACCTACAAGGAAGCGATGGTACCGCCGCGTCTGCCGCAATCGCTTCTCGTCATCGGCTCGGGCGCGATCGGCATCGAGTTCGCGAGCTTCTATCGGGCGCTCGGCGTCGAGGTGACGGTCGTCGAAGTCCAGGATCGAATTCTGCCGGTGGAGGACGAGGAGATCTCGAAGCTCGCCCATATGGCTTTCACCAAACAGGGCATCGCGATCCATACCGGCACGGCCGTTGAGAACCTGCACCCTACTGACGCGGGCGGTGTCTCAGCCCGGCTGCGCAGCGCCGACGGCAACACCACCGACGTCGCCGCCGAGCGCGTCATTCTCGCGGTCGGCATCACCGGCAACGTCGAAGGCCTCGGCCTCGAGCAGTCTGGCGTGACGGTCGACCGGGGGCACATCGTCATCGACGAATGGTGCCGCACGGGTGCGCCAGGGATCTATGCCATTGGAGACGTGGTCGGACCGCCATGGCTCGCCCACAAAGCCATGCACGAAGGCGTCCTCTGCGTGGAGAAGATCGCGGGCATCGAAGGCGTCCATCCGCTCGACCCGCGCAACGTGCCGGGCTGCACCTATTGCACGCCGCAGATCGCGAGCCTCGGCCTGACCGAAGCCGCTGCGCGCGAGGCGGGTTACGAGCTCAAGGTCGGGCGCTATCCGTACTCCGCCAACGGCAAGGCCATTGCGCTCGGCGAGACCGACGGTCTCATCAAGACGATTTTCGACGCCAAGACCGGCGCTCTACTCGGCGCGCACATGATCGGCGCCGAAGTCACGGAACTGATTCAAGGATTTGCCATCGGCAAGACGCTCGAAACGACCGAGGCCGAACTCATGACCACGATCTTTCCTCATCCGACATTATCGGAGATGATGCATGAGTCGGTTCTGGACGCGTTCGGGCGTGCCTTGCACATTTGAACGCGCCATTCTCGATCGCGCCGACGAGACGCACGGCACGGTGGCGCACCAGCTTTAGCCAGACCAACGGTAGGAGACCTGAAATGTCGCTCATTATCTTCCTTGTGGTCGGCCTGATCGCCGGCGTACTCGGCTCATACCTGATGGGGCGGAAGAACGATCTTCTCACCAATCTCCTGATCGGCGTCGTCGGTGCTGTCGTAGGCGGCCTGCTGGGCGGCTTCGTCGGCATCACCGCCTCGAACCTCCTCGGCCAGGTCATCATCGCAACCGCAGGCGCGGTTCTGTGTATTTGGCTTTGGCAGCGGATGCGCTAGGTTCGGCGCGGACGAACAACACATAGGGAGGCGAGCATGGAAGCTCACGGTTTGTTTTCGATGCCGGGTGTCGGCTTTATCGGCCTGATCATCATCGGCATCTTGGCCGGTTACATCGCCGAGAAGATCACCGCCAGCGACCACGGCCTGTTCACCAACTTCCTGGTCGGCATCGCCGGCTCGTTTCTCGGCGGCACGCTCGCGCGCATCATCGGCGTCGAGTTCTACGGCTGGGTGGGCAACCTGATCGTGGCCTCGATCGGTGCCGTCATCGTCATTTGGCTTTGGCGCAAGATCAACCCATAGCCCACGCAATCAAGATCACGCATGGTTACACTGCTGAATACGGTTCAAGAGACAAAAGGCCGGCCGCGCCATCCCGAGAAGGCGCGGCTTCCCGATACGCCCGTCATGCGCAAACCGGAATGGATCCGCGTGAAGGCCCCGGGCAATCACGCTCTCGACGGCACGCGCGAGACGCTGCAGCGCCACGGTCTCCACACGGTCTGCGAAGAGGCTGCTTGCCCTAATATCGGGGACTGCTGGTCGAAACGGCACGCCACCGTGATGATCATGGGCGACGTGTGCACACGCGCCTGCGCCTTCTGTAACGTCGCCACGGGCAAGCCGGCGCATCTGGATCCGGACGAACCCATGCGTACGGCGGACGCGATCGCCGAACTCGGCCTCACCCATGTGGTCGTGACCTCCGTCGACCGGGATGATCTTGCCGACGGGGGCGCGGCCCATTTCGCGCTCACGATCACCGCGATCCGAAAGGCAGCACCGGAAACCACGATTGAGGTCCTGACGCCCGACTTCATGCGCAAGACGGGCGCGCTTGAGATCGTGCTGGAGGCACGCCCCGACGTCTTCAACCACAATATCGAAACGGTGCCCTCGCTCTACCGGCGCATTCGTCCGGGTGCGGACTTTTCGCATTCCGCGGGGTTGCTGAAAGAGGCGAAGCGCATCGATCCAGCAGTGTTTACGAAATCAGGCATCATGGTGGGCCTCGGCGAAACCGACGATGAGGTCGAGAGCGTGATGGACGATCTGCGCGCAGCCGACGTGGACTTCCTCACCATCGGCCAGTACTTGCAGCCAACGCGCAAGCACGCCGCCATCGACCGCTTCGTCACACCCGAGCGTTTCGCGGACTACAAGCGCCACGCCGAAGCAAAAGGCTTTCTCCTTGTCGCCTCGACGCCGCTGACGCGCTCGTCCTATCACGCCGCGGAAGATTTCGAGCAGCTGAAGGCGGCTCGGCTTGCGAGCCTCGCTGGCTAGCTTAAAAAACCAAGCATGCAGACTTTCGAAACCCGTCACCGCGTCGCCCATGGGGCCGACGAAATGTATGCGCTGGTCGCGAACGTCGAGGACTATCCGAAGTTCCTGCCGCTCTGCGAAGCGCTCAGCATCGTGCGCCGCGAGACCGTCGACGACAAAGAGGTTCTGACCGCCAGTATGGAAGTCGGATACAAACTCATCCGCGAGCGGTTCACCAGCCGCGTGACGCTCGATCCGGCGGCACGGTCGATCCTGGTCGAGTATGTCGACGGGCCGTTCGAGCATCTTGAAAATCGTTGGATGTTCGAACCGCAAGGCGCAGGCGTCTCGGAGATAGACTTCTTCATCGCCTATAGGTTCCGTTCGCGCATGTTCGAGCGGCTGGTCGGCAGCCTGTTCGACAAGGCGGTTCGCAAATACACGGACGCGTTCGAGGCGCGTGCGGACGAGGTCTACGGCGTGAAGGGCCCGGCACTCACCAGCTAGACGTGGCGCTAGGCGAGGGCGCGCAACATGAGGAGTGCGCACTCAACGCTTAAGCGGCGAATCTCGTCTCGGCCAAGATCGCCGAACTCAACACGCTGATGCTGTGTCGGTACGTCCCGGCGTTCGGCCGCGAAATGTACCAGCCCGACCGGCTTGTCTTCAGTCCCGCCGCCGGGCCCGGCAATGCCCGTAATGGCGACAGCAATTGTCGCATTGCTGTGGGCAAGAGCGCCGCCCGCCATGGCGCGCGCGACCTCCTCGCTCACGGCGCCATGTTTCTCGATCAGCCAGAAGGGCACGTCCAGCATTTCGGACTTGGCGGCGTTCGTATAGGTGACGAACCCGCGGTCGAACACGTCGGAGGATCCCGGAACGGACGTGAGGGAGGCAGAGACCATCCCGCCGGTACACGATTCCGCCGTAGCGATCAGATCGCCGCCAGCACGTGCGGCCTCCAGCACCTCGGCCGCCAGCGCCGTCAACGTTTCATCTGAAGGGACGTCACTCATGGAAGCATCACCGTCGCTGTGGCCATGGCGGCGATGCCTTCCTCGCGGCCGATAAAACCGAGCTGTTCGTTCGTGGTGGCCTTCACGCTGACTTGGTTGAGGCCAAGACCGAGAATGTCCGCAATCGCCCCGCGCATGGCATCGCGATGGGGCCCGATCTTCGGCGTCTCACAGATCAGGGTGACGTCGGCATGCACGATCTTGCCGCCGAGCGCCGCGACCCGCTCGCCGGCGTCTTTCAAGAACATGTCGGAACTTGCACCGCGCCACCGCGCATCCGTGGGCGGGAAATGCGCGCCGATATCCCCATCGGCGATCGTGCCGAGCAGGGCGTCGGTCAGCGCATGCAGCCCCACATCGGCGTCGCTGTGACCAAGCAACTTCCGCGTATGGGGAATGACCACGCCGCAGAGCGTGACGGCATCGCCGGGCCCCAGCCTGTGTACGTCGTATCCCGACCCGACACGCATGGTGCCGGCGGGTGCGCTTTGCCGCATCAGTCGATCGGCGATCATCAAGTCCTCCGCCGTAGTCAGCTTACGATTGTGCTCCGAACCTTCGACGATCGCCACGTTGATCCCGAACCACTCGGCCACGGAGGTATCGTCCGTGAACTCCAGTGTCGAATCCCGGGCGGCCGCGCGGTGCGCCGTCAGGATCGCCTCGAAGTTGAACCCCTGCGGTGTCTGCGCGCGCAAGAGACCCTCACGCGGCACGGTGCCGGCGACGTGACCGGCGTCGGCCCGTTTCAGCGTGTCGGTTACGGCCAGACAGGGCAGGGCGCCGGGCGAGGCCTCTAGCGCATCGATCACCCGCGAGACCAAGGCTTCGTCGGCCAAAGGCCGCGCAGCGTCGTGGATCAGAACCTTCGTTGGCGCCTTGTCCGCGAGAGCCTCCAGCCCAAGACGTACACTGTCTTGTCGGCGGGAACCGCCCATCACGGCCGGCAGGATGTCCGACGAAAAGGGGGCGCTGGCCTCGCCATACAACGCCACATCGTCTGGATGAATGACGACCAGAATATCGTGCACGCCCGGGTGGGCCGCGAACACCGCTAGGGTGCGGGACAGCATCGGCGCGCCGCCAATCTCGCAATATTGCTTCGGCTGCGACGCGTCAGTGGAGGCCCGCGCGCCCCTCCCGGCGGCGACGATCAACGCTGCAACAGTCACCAAACACCTCCCCAAGCACTGCAACAAGAGTGCCCATTTCGGAGCCTAAATCGCTGATTCCCAACGTTGTTGCACTGCGGCATATCGATTATTGCCCCAAACGAAAAACACCCGTATGTTGCCCAATAATAGTTCATGACTCATCGGTGCTTATATTTTATGCACGCTCAATTGGGCCACCGGACGCGGCGGCGAGGATATAGGCTTTGACGCTCTCTACCAAAACGCCAGGGACGGTCCATGACATTAAGGGCCCTGCGTGCGAAGCACTTGTGGAGGCCCTTCCGCATCCGCTTTTGGTGATCGGCAAGGGACTTGCCATCGACTATGTGAACACGGCGGCTGAAGACTTCTTTCAGATGAGCGCCAGTGTCCTCTCCCGCCACAGCCTGCCGGACGTGGTCGCCTTTGGGTGTCCTCTGATCGCGCTCGTGGAGCAGGTTCAGCGCAACGGAACGACGGTCAACGAATACGGAGTCGAACTGAGCTCGTTCCGTTTCGAATCCACGAAGCTCGTCGACCTCTACGGCGGCCCGGTGGCGGTCGGCGACGGCGCGGTGATGGTGATGATCCAGCAGCGCAGCATGGCGCAAATGATCGAACGCCAGTTGACCCATCGCGGGGCCGCGCGATCCGTCTCCGGTCTTGCCGCTGTTCTGGCGCACGAAATCAAGAACCCGCTCTCGGGCATTCGCGGGGCAGCGCAGCTTCTCGAGGGTGAGTGCGATGAGTCCGACCGTACACTGACACAGTTGATCTGCTCGGAATCGGACCGAATTTGCAAACTCGTGGACCGGATGGAGATCTTCGGCGACGAGCGTCCGCTGCAGCGCGAACCGGTGAACATTCACGACGTCCTCGACCATGTGAAGCAGGTGGCCTCGACGGGCTTCGCCAGCCACATCAAGATCGTCGAGAATTACGATCCGTCTCTTCCGCCGGTGCCCGGCAGCCGCGACAAGCTCGTGCAGGTGTTCCTGAACCTCGTCAAGAACGCCGCCGAGGCGATCGGCGACTCCCGCAAGGATGGTCAGATCACGTTGTCGACCGCGTTCCGCCCGGGCGTGAGGCTTTCGGTGCCGGGAAGTCAGGCCCGTGTGAGCCTCCCGCTGGAAATCGCCGTCGAGGACAATGGCAGCGGCGTTCCCGCCGACCTCATTCAACACCTGTTCGATCCGTTTGTCTCCACGAAGCCTTCCGGGACGGGCCTCGGCCTTGCCCTGGTCGCGAAGATCATCGGGGACCACGGCGGCATCATCGAGTGCGATTCACGGCCGCGCTACACAGTGTTCCGTGCACTGATGCCGATGGCGAGCCGCGATGGGACAACGCGGACCGCCGAAACAGCGGAACAAGACGAAGCACATATCTAAGAGACAGACCGAAGTATGGGAAAAGGCAATATCCTGATCGCCGACGACGACGCGGCAATCCGAACGGTCCTGAACCAGGCACTTGCCCGCGCAGGCTATGCGCCGCGCGCGACCGGCAACGCCGCGACACTGTGGCGTTGGGTCAGCCAAGGCGATGGGGATCTCATCATCACAGACGTGGTGATGCCGGACGAAAGCGCGTTCGATTTAATTCCGCGCATCAAGAAGCTGCGGCCGGATCTGCCGATCGTCGTCATGAGCGCCCAGAACACCTTCATGACGGCCGTCACCGCGGCAGAACGGGGGGCTTACGAATATCTGCCCAAGCCGTTCGATCTGAATGAACTCATCTCGGTCGTGAGCCGCGCGCTGGCGGAACCGCGCAAGAAGGTGCAGCCGCTCTCCGCCGAGTCCTCGGACGGCATGCCGCTGATCGGACGCTGCCCCGCGATGCAGGACATCTACCGTGTCCTGGCGCGACTGACCCAAACCGATCTCACCGTCATGATCACCGGTGAGTCCGGCACCGGCAAGGAACTCGTCTCGCGCGCGCTGCACGAATACGGCAAACGGCGAAACGGTCCGTTCGTGGCCATCAACATGGCGGCCATCCCGCGGGAACTCATCGAGTCCGAGTTGTTCGGACACGAGAAGGGGGCCTTCACCGGGGCGCAGACCCGCCATGTGGGCCGTTTCGAGCAGGCCGAAGGCGGCACGCTCTTCCTGGACGAGATCGGCGACATGCCGATGGAGGCGCAAACGCGTCTCCTGCGCGTGTTGCAGGAAGGTGAGTACACGACCGTGGGCGGACGAACGCCCATCCGAACCAATGTCCGGATCATCGCCGCGACAAACCGCGACCTGCAGCAGCAGATCGATCAAGGTCTGTTCCGCGAGGATCTCTACTACCGGCTCAACGTTGTGCCGCTGCGCCTGCCGCCCTTGCGCGAACGGCTTGAGGACATTCCCGACCTCGTGCGCCACTTCCTCGCGATCGCCGAGAAAGAGGGGCTCCCGCCCAAGAGCTTCGAAGCCGGTGCGATCGAGAGGCTCAAGCGGCATAACTGGCCGGGCAATGTGCGTGAGCTCGAGAACCTGGTCCGCCGACTGTCGGCCATCTACACCCAGGACATCGTGACCGTCGACATGGTGGAAAGCGAGTTCGCACCGACCGCGCGCGCGGCCTCGTTCAGCGATACACCCGAGGCCGCGGCGGATTTGTCCGAAGCGGTGGAGCGCTACCTCAGCGACTACTTCATGAGTTTCGGCCAGGAACTGCCGCCGGCCGGGCTCTACACGAGGATCCTGCGGAAGGTGGAATCGCCCCTGATCACGGCGCCTTTGGCCGCGACCCGCGGCAATCAGATTCGCGCCGCCGATCTGTTGGGCGTGAACCGCAACACGCTGCGCAAGAAGATCCGCGACCTCGGGATCAAAGTCATCCGGACTCCCGCCGCCTAGCCCTGGTCAGGGCTACTCCCGCATCCCATATGACCGCGGTGCATGTCCTTCGGGGCGCGTACAGTCATGCACCGTCCGCCTGTCGCCAAAGCGCCACATTGTGATCTTATTGCATCATGCCTGTGGTCAAAATGCCGCACGGATGACAATCGGCCCGAACCGAACCAGGGACTTGGGAGGGAGAGCAGCACACCTTGCGCGACCCCGAGCCAGATACGAAAATAACTAAGGCAGGCAGCAAGTTATCCGCTCCACCAAAAGTCGCGCGTGAGCGCGATCCTGAGGGGCAAACCACGGTTCCGGCCAAGCGCCGACGCCTTCAATTCACACTCGGCCTGATCATCATGGTGCTGTCCCTCTGTGCGGGACTGGCCACCTACCTTGTTCTGACGGGCCTCACGCCGATCGTCCCGACGCAGCAGGTGGTCGTCACCACCTTGCTCATCAACGCGGTGCTCGTGGTCGCATGCTGGGGCTGATTGCCTGGCAGGTGACGGGCCTGTGGCTCGCCAGGCGGCGTCACGAAGCTGGCGCCCAGCTTCACGTTCGGATCGTCAGCCTATTCAGCGTCATTGCCGTCGTGCCCGCGATCGCTCTTGCGATTTTCGCCAGCGTGTCGCTCGACCGCGGCCTCGATCACTGGTTCTCGAGCCGCACGAAATCGATCATCCAGAATTCGATCGACGTGGCCACGGCCTATCTTCAGGAGCACGGCCAGGTTATCCGCGCCGACACGGTCGGCATGGCCAAGGACATCGACGAGGCCGTGGAACTCGTCCGGGCACGGCCGCAAGGCTTCGGGAGCTTCCTGCGCGCCCAGGCAGGCATTCGTGCCATCCCGGCGGCCTATCTGATCGACAGCAAAGGCAAGATGCTGGCGACGGCTGCCTCCATGCCGAACATCCCGTATCGCGCGCCGCCGCCCGAAGCGATGGACCTTGCCAAGAAGGGGCAGGTCATCGTCATCGCGCCCGGCAAGACCAGCCTGGTCGGCGCGATCAAGAGCCTCGACAATTTCGACGACACCTATCTCTACGTCATCCGCCCGGTAAACGCGCGCGTGCTCCAGCAGCTACGCGCGACGCGCGCCAACGTCGCCGAGTACCAATTGCTCGAGCAACGCCGCGCCGGCGTGCAGGTGGCCTTCGGCCTCATGTACGTCACCATCGCGCTGACGCTGCTGTTGTCCGCGATCTGGATCGGCATGTGGTTCGCCAACCGCCTGGTAGCTCCCATCGGCCAGCTGATGGGCGCCGCCGAGGAGATCAGCCACGGCAATCTCGGGGTGAAGGTGCGCGTGAACCCGGCCGACGGCGATCTCGCCGTGCTCGGCTCTACGTTCAACACCATGGCCTCCGAGCTGAAGACCCAGCGCGATGAACTGGTGGGCGCCAACGCGACACTCGACGAACACAACCGCTTCATGTCCGCCGTGCTCTCCGGCGTGACCGCAGGTGTCGTCGCGTCGATGCAGACGGCACCGTGAACCTCGTGAACCCGTCGGCGGAGGAACTCCTTGGCCTGAAAGGGGACGACCTTATCGGGACGCAGCTCGCCGACGCCGTCCCCGAGTTCGGGCCGCAGCTCAAGCGCGCCCGCAAGCCGGCGCGGCGGCCGGGAACGGATCAAATCACGCTGCGCCGTCGTGGGTCGGAGCGCAATTTCGCAGTCCGCGTGACGAGCGAGGGCGACGGGCAGGGCTACGTCGTCACCTTCGACGACATAACGGAGCTGGTCATTGCGCAGCGCTCCACGGCTTGGGCCGACGTCGCGCGCCGCATCGCGCATGAGATCAAGAACCCGCTCACGCCGATTCAGCTATCCGCCGAACGTATTCGCCGCAAATACGGGAAGGTCATTACCGAGGACCGAGAAATCTTCGAACAGTGCACCGACACGATCGTGCGCCAGGTGTCGGACATCGGCCGGATGGTGGACGAGTTCTCCGCCTTTGCCCGAATGCCGAAGCCCGTGATGGAATTGCATGACGTGCGTGAGATCGTGCGTGAGGCCGTCTTCTTGTTCCAGGTGAGCCGCCCGGACATCGATTTCACGCTCGACCTTCCCGACAAGCCGGTCAAGACCATGTCCGACCAGCGCTTACTCACTCAGGCCGTGACCAACCTGGTGAAGAACGCGAGCGAAGGCATCGATACGGCGATCGAAAACGATCCCGACCGCGCGGGAACCGGCGAGATCACCGCGAAAGTCGCCGCCAAGGGCGACCGCGTTCACATCACGATCATCGACAACGGTTGCGGCCTGCCCAAAGAGGACCGTGACCGTCTGATCGAGCCTTACATGACGACCCGTGTCAAAGGCACGGGACTTGGATTGGCCATCGTGCAGCGCATCACCGAGCAGCACGGAGGCAAATTGCGGCTGCCGATGCTCCGAAGCGCGGCGGCAAAGTGGAGGGGGCATCGGTGCTGATCGATCTGCCGATCGTGACGCGCGAGGATATGGACAAGGACGTTGCCGTCGAGTCTGCATCCGAGCCCGAGACGAGTCGAAAGTCTGCCGAAGAAGAGGAAGTAACTCATGGCGTCTGACATCCTGATCGTCGACGACGAGGCCGATATCAGGGAGCTCATATCCGGCATCCTGGAAGACGAGGGTCACGGCACACGGCTCGCGAAGGACAGCGACGAAACGCTGCAGGCCATCGAGGAGCGGCGGCCTTCGCTCGTCATTCTCGACATCTGGCTCCAAGGGTCGCGGCTCGACGGCCTCGATCTTCTGGAGGAGATCAAGAAGGCCCATCCGGATCTGCCCGTCATCATCATAAGCGGCCACGGCAATATCGAGACGGCCGTGTCGGCCATCCAGCGGGGCGCCTACGACTATATCGAAAAGCCCTTCAAGGCCGACCGGCTGGTGCTCATCACCGCGCGTGCGCTCGAGACCTCGAAGCTCAAGCGCGAGAACAGGGAATTGCGGGAGCGCAGCTCCTATTCTTCCGACATGATCGGCAAGTCCGCCGCCATCGGCCAGCTGCAGCAGGCCATCGAAAAGGTCGCGCCTACGAATAGCCGCGTGCTGATCAGCGGACCCTCCGGGTGCGGCAAGGAACTCGCCGCGCGGGTGATGCACGCCAAGTCGCACCGCGCCGACGGGCCGTTCGTCGTCCTCAACGCGGCCGCGATGGTCCCGGAGCGAATGGAACTCGAACTCTTCGGAACGGAGGAGGGGACGGGCTCGGGTCCCCGGAAAGTCGGTGCGCTCGAAGAGGCCCATGGCGGCACGCTCTATATCGACGAAGTCGCCGACATGCCGCTTGAGACCCAAGCCAAGATCTTGCGGGTGCTGGTCGAACAGCGCTTCCAGCGCCTCGGGGGCGGCACCAAGGTTCATGTGGACGTGCGCGTGGTCTCCTCGACCAGCCACGACCTCCAGAAGGAAATTTCGGCAGGGCGCCTGCGCGAAGACCTCTACCACCGCCTCAACGTGGTACCGATCCGCATCCCGGGGCTCTCCGAGCGCCGCGAGGACGTGCCGGACCTCGTGCGCTACTTCGTGCAGACCATTTCCGTGGCCTCGGGCCTGCCGCCGCGCCGGATCGGCGAGGACGCCATGGCCGTTCTTCAGTCGCACGAATGGCCGGGCAACGTCCGTCAGCTGCGCAACAACGTGGAGCGTCTCATGATCCTCGTGGGCGGGGATGCGGACACCATCGTCACGGCCGACATGCTTCCCGACGAAATCGTCTCGCCGGTGCCACTGACGCCCAACGGGGCAGGCGGCGAGCACCTCATGTCGCTGCCGCTGCGCGATGCACGTGAGATCTTCGAGCGGGAATACCTCCTTGCCCAGGTCAACCGGTTCGGCGGGAACATCTCCCGGACGGCCGAATTCGTGGGCATGGAACGCTCCGCACTGCACCGGAAACTTCGCGCATTAGGTGTCAATTCGAATGAAAGAAACGCCGCAATGCGTTAGCATAGCTCAGTGACTCGCTTTACGGGGGAGGCACACATACGGAATTCGTCCTAAGTCGAATATCTTACGGACGCACATTGTGGTTGCGTCTTAACAGGACCACGAGCCGGTTCGTCTCAAGCCGGCGTCATTTTTGAGACCAAGCGTGAACCAAAGGGACAACAAGCCCATGCCGACAGAGCGCACGCAAAGCTTGCAAGACACTTTTCTCAATCACGTTCGCAAAGCCAAGATCCCGCTCACGATTTTTCTGGTGAACGGCGTCAAGCTTCAGGGTGTCGTGACATGGTTCGACAATTTTTGCGTTCTGCTGCGCCGGGACGGACACTCGCAGCTTGTCTACAAGCACGCGATTTCGACCATCATGCCTGGCCAGCCTATTCAGCTTGCCGACATCACCGATGCGGAAGGTACCGCAGAGTAATTGCGTCCAACTGACCCCAAACAGCTCGCAAGCAAGAAGGGACAACGAGAACGCAACGGGGACCGCGCGGATCACCGCGTACGTGCGGTTGTCTTCGCGCCGATCCTCGACGCGAGGGCAGGCCGGTCCCGGCGGGAAAGGTCTCTAGGCGCAGGCGCCGACGCCCCAGACCGGACCCCGCAAGCCCGGCTTGAAGAAGCCGTCGGTCTCGCGGCGGCCATCGATCTCGACATTCGCGCCAGCGGCGTCGTTCCCGTACCGCAGCCGAAGCCCGCGACCCTGTTCGGATCCGGCAAGTCGAAGAACTCGCTGGCGTGGTCCGCATGGAAGAAGCCGAGCTTGTCATCGTCGACCATCCACTGACGCCCGTCCAGCAGCGCAATCTGGAAACGGCCTGGCAGGCAAAGGTCCTCGACCGGACCGGGCTGATCCTGGAGATATTCGGCGAACGCGCCAGAACGCGGGAAGGGCGCCTGCAAGTCGAGTTGGCCCATCTCGTCTATCAGAAGAGCCGGCTGGTCCGCTCCTGGACCCATCTGGAACGGCAACGGGGCGGCTTCGGCTTTCTCGGCGGTCCCGGCGAAACCCAGATCGAAACCGACCGGCGCCTGCTTTCCGAGCGCATCACCAAGATCCAAAACGAGCTGGAGCATGTGCGCCAAACGCGGACGCTGCACCGGAAGTCGCGCCAGCGCGTCCCGTATCCGGCGGTGGCGCTCGTGGGCTACACCAATGCCGGCAAGTCCACGCTGTTCAACACGCTGACCGGCGCCGAGGTCCTGGCCCAGGACATCCTGTTCGCCACGCTCGATCCCACCATTCGCGCGCTCCAGCTGCCGAACGGATCGAAATCCGTCCTGTCCGACACGGTGGGCTTCATCTCGGACCTGCCGACCACGCTCGTGGCCGCGTTCCGCGCGACGCTCGAGGAGGTGCAGGAGGCGGACCTCATCCTCCATGTTCGAGACATTTCAGACGGCGCGACGGCGAGCCAGCGCGCCGACGTGAACGCGGTTCTCGCCGATCTCGGGATCAACGCCGACGAGGAGCCGGACCGCGTGCTCGAAGTCTGGAACAAGGCCGATCTACTCGATCCTGACGCCCTGGAACACGCCCGGAACGAGGCGGCGCGGCACGGTGCCATCCTGGTCTCCGCCGTGAGCGGGCAGGGCCTCGACGCCTTGCTCGCGGAAATCGAAACCCGCCTGAACCGCCGCCGGCAGACTCTGGAGATTGTGGTACAGCCGCAAGAAGGCGCTCTCTCGAACTGGATCTATGAGAACTGCGAAGTGATCAGCCGCGCCGATCTTGGAGAGGGCGCCGTGTCCTTGCGCATTCGCGTCGCGCCGGAGAAGCGCGACAAGCTCGCGCGCGTCGCTGGCGCATCGCGCTTACAGACCGCGGACGAGTAGGGGGCTCCCTACTCCGAATCTGCGCTGGAAGCGTCTTGGTCTTGGTCGCCAGCTTTCTCCGCACGCTTGGCCGCGTTCCAAAGCGCCTCCATCTCGTCGAGATCTGCGTCCTTCGGCGTGCGGCCCTCGGCGGCCAGCGCGGTCTCGATGTGCTGAAACCGGCGAATGAACTTGTTGCAGGTGCCCCGTAAGGCCGATTCCGGATCGACGTGCAGGTGTCTGGCCACGTTGGCCAACACAAAGGCGACATCACCGAATTCGTCCGCGATACGCTCCTGAGGCTCGCCGTGGGCGATGGCTTCCTTGAGCTCAGACAACTCTTCCTCGACCTTCTCGATAATCAGTCCGACGTCGGACCAATCGAACCCGACATCCGCCGCGCGCTTCTGGAGCTTGGCGGCACGCGTCAGCCCCGGCATGCCCACAGGCACATCGTTGAGGATGCTTGTCGGATCGGTGGCTTCGCCCCGCGCGGCCTTTTCCTCGGCCTTGATCTGTTCCCACAGACCCGAGCCGAGAAACTCATCGCGGCGGGTAGGGTCCTCGAACACGTGCGGATGCCGCCGGATCATCTTCCTGGTGATGGCATCGGCGACGTCATCGAACGCGAATGCTCCCGTCTCGTTGGCGAGTTGCGCGTGGTAGACGACCTGCAACAGCAGATCCCCGAGTTCGTCCTTCAGCCCATCAAGGTCGCCACGCTCGATGGCATCGGCCACCTCATACGCTTCTTCGATCGTGTAGGGGGCGATGGTCGCAAAGCTCTGCTTCACGTCCCACGGACAACCCGTCTCAGGATCGCGCAGCCGCGCCATGACGGCCAGCAGATCGGCCAGCGTATAGGTTTTGTCGTCCGGCTTGATGCGCGATCCGGTCATGAATTCCATCCCATAGCGCTCAACCTTATAGGTTCAATTTTAGACGCTAGATCATGGCCTTAGGGGAGCATCCTGAACTCGCCACAACCCATACCCGGAATTCGCATAAGGTATATTATGGAAAATATCGGATATGGGGCTTAGTGGGCTGACGGCGCTTCCACAGCGCCGCCGTCTGCCCCTGCAGCGATCTATCGCCGCTCGTACTGATCCCGGATAAAGCGGTCGAGCAAGCGTACGCCGAAGCCCGATCCCCAGCTTCGATTGACCTCGGTCGGCTCCGACGCCATGGCGGTGCCGGCGATGTCCAGATGCGCCCACGGCGTATCCGGCTTGATGAAGCGCTGCAGGAATTGCGCGGCCGAGATCGAGCCGCCCCAGCGACCGCCCGTGTTCTTGATGTCCGCAACCTTGGAGTCGATGAGCTTGTCGTATTTCGGGCCGAGCGGCAGCCGCCACAGCGTCTCGCCGGTCTCCTTGCCCGCGGCGGTCAGTTGCTCGGACAGTTCGTCGTTGTTCGAGAAGAGACCCGCATGCAGCTTGCCGAGCGCCACCATTACGGCGCCGTGAGCGTCGGCGAGGTTGATGACGGCCTTCGGCTTGAATTTCTCCTGGGCGTACCAGAGGCAGTCGGCCAGGACCATGCGCCCTTCCGCGTCGGTGTTGAGCACTTCGATCGTGGTGCCCGACATGGACTCGACCACATCGCCGGGGCGCGTCGCCGTCCCGCTCGGCATGTTCTCCACCAAGCCGATCACGCCGACCACGTTGACCTTCGCCTTGCGTTCGGCAAGCGCGAGCATGAGCCCGGCGACGCAGCCCGCGCCGCCCATGTCGCCTTTCATATCCTCCATGCCGGCGGCGGGCTTCAGAGAGATGCCGCCCGTATCGAAGGTCACGCCCTTACCGACAATTGCGATCGGGTCGCCGCCCTTCTGGCCGCCGCCTTTCCACTGCATCACCGCGACATGGCTGGTGTTCTCACTGCCCTGCCCAACGGCCAGAAGCGCACCCATGCCGAGCCGCTTCATCTGAGCCTCGCTCAGGACGGTGACTTGCACGCCGGCCTTGGTCAGCGTCTTGGCACGGGCCGCGAACTCGGCAGGGTTCAGTACGTTGGCCGGCTCGTTGACGAGATCGCGCGCGAAATTGACGCCATCGAGGATGGCACGCTCCGGCGTGTAGGCCCGTCCGGCCGCCCGCGGGTCGGCGCAATGGATAACGAGACGCTTGAGCGATTTGTCGTCGTCGTTCTTCGTGGGCTTCTTGGATTTGTATTTGTCGAACGTGTAGTTGCGAAGCTGCGCCCCAAGCGCGAAGCTCGCGACGTCCTCAGGCGTGATGTCGTCTTTCGCCGTCTCGAGATAGACATGCGCCGTATCCCCTTCCCGGCCTGTCAGCTTGCCGCGAACCGCGCCGCCGAAATTGAGCCAGTCGTCGTTCGCATAGTCCTTGAGCTTGCCGAGACCCACGAGAACGATCCGCGCGAACTTGACGCCTTGCGGTGCGAGCACATCAACGCTCGTTCCCTGCTTGCCCTTGAAGCCGGCGATCTTCGCGGCCTGTCGCAGCAGACCCTTGGTCTTCTTGTCGAGATCCTGCGCGGCCGGCGTGAGCTTGGGGCCCTCCTCGGCGAAGACAACAGCGATACCGTCGGCGGCGGCGCCGGTCGGGCTGGCAAAGGACAACGTCGTCGGTTTGGTCAAGGCAAACTCCATCGGTGTGGGTCACGCCGCCTTAAGGAGAGGCGGCGGTCGGCAGGAAACAGCCTTCGCGGGCGCCCGCGCGCCCGTGGTGCAACAATGCAACAGCGGCAGGAAATCGTTCGACCTTCGTAAGTGTTGCGTGGGGCGAAAGCAACCCATAGGGAATGGCCGAAATTCCGCCACGTTAAACTGGTCAAATTCCCGATAGAAACCAGCCGCTTGACGTGAATTTGGGGGCATCTTCGCGGGGCTCGGTTTTGGGACGTTTAGGGGACACCGAAAATTCAGGCTCATGACGCTCTTTAGCCGATACATGTTTCGGCAGGTGACGAGTGCGTTTCTCCTCATTCTGCTGACGCTGACGGCCATCATCTGGCTGGCTACAGCGTTGAAACAGCTCGACCTTATTACCTCGCAAGGTCAGGGCCTGATTATCTTTTTTCAGATGACCGCGCTCAGCCTGCCGAGCCTCATCACGCTGATTGCCCCCAACGCCGTCCTCATGGCGGCGCTCTACACCCTCGATCGGATGAACGGCGACAGCGAGATCATCGTCATGACGGCCGCCGGCGCCACCGTCTGGCGCATCTGCCGGCCCCTTATCGCCCTGGCGCTGATCGTGAGCATGCTGATCCTGCTGGTGAACGTGTTCGTCAATCCCGCCTGCATGCGGGCGCTCCGCGACCTCATCACGCAGGTTCGCGCCGATCTGATCTCCCAAGTCCTTCAACCAGGGCGGTTTTCCAGCCCCGAGCGGGGTTTGACCTTCCATATTCGGGGCCGCTCCCAGGACGGCGAACTGCAGGGGCTCCTGTTCCACGACGAGCGAGATTCGAAGCAGGTTATGAGCTATCTCGCCGACAGAGGGCGAATTCTCAGCAATGACGAAGGTAGCTTTTTGATAATGTTCGATGGATACGTTCATCGATACAACGCCAAGGACAAAGATAAATCTGTTCAGATAATCGCGTTCGATCAGAATATGGTCGACTTGTCCAAGTTTACAGAAGGCGGAGACAAGCGAAATAAGCTTGAGCCCAAACAAATGCCAATCATGAGCCTCATAGATCCGCCTACGGAAGACGGGCTCTCAGATAAAGATTATGGGCTTCTGCGCTACGAATTACATGAACGACTGGCAACGCCGCTCTATCCTCTTGCCTTTATCTTTCTCGCCATTGCGCTGATGGGCCAGGCGCGGACGACGCGCGAGAGTAGATGGGGGCAGATTCTCACGGTTTTTGGGCTTGCAGTCGCCATCAGGGTCGCCGGCATAACGGTCGGAAATCTGGTCACGCTGAATGCGTGGGCGGTGATCCTCGTATATGCTATTCCAATCGGGGCGATTCTGATTGCGGCGTGGACGGCGCACGTTAGAATGTCGCCAGAACTGCGGTCCAAGCTGAACTTCGAGCTCAAGTTTCAGCCCAAAAACATAAAGTTGTGGACCGCACGAGGGGTACAGACGGGGTGAAGGCGCAGATGCCAGGCATCAGTGCACGTGGAACGCTCGCGCGCTATTTCTCTGCGCGTTTCCTCGCCGCTATGGTGGCGATGTTCCTAGTCTGCTGCGTGCTGATCTTCTTCGTGGACTTCATCGAGATTCTACGGCGCGCGGGAAAATACTCGAACGAAGCGTCTGGTTTTCTTTTGGTGTGGATCACGCTGTTGCGTCTGCCGTCGTTCTCCGAACTCACCCTACCCTTCGCAGTTCTCATCGGGACGATCGTGATCTTCCTGATGCTCAGCCGCACTTCCGAACTTGTCGTCTTGCGGGCCGCCGGCGTTTCGGTTTGGCAGTTCACCCTTCCTGCCATCCTCGTCGCCTTCCTGCTCGGGATCGGATTCGTGACCGTCTACAACCCGGTCGCGGCGTCCGCACGCGGCGAAGCCGAACGGCTTTATGCGGCGGCGTTCGGAAAAGGCGACTCCTTCCTGCAATCGGCGGGAAGTACCGGCGCGTGGTTGCGTGAAGATGGCGCGGACGGCCCCTCCGTCGTCCATGCTTTGCGCGTCCTCAACCAAGGACTCGAACTGCGCGGCGTCTCGGTGTTCCAGTACAGTCCCAGCCACGAACTGACCGAGCGCATCGAAGCCAAACGCGCCGTCTTGAAGAACGGCCGTTGGGAACTGGAGGAGGCTTGGGTCAGCGCCCCGGGCCGTGAACCGGTTCTGTACGAAAACTATCTGCTGAGTACCTATCTGACCCCGACGCAGGTGCGCGACACGCTCGGCACCGTCTACTCGATATCGTTCTGGGATCTTCCGAACTTCATCGAGATTGCCGAGCGTGCCGGATTGCCTGCCACTCAGTACCGCGTGCAGTACCAGCTGCTCTTGTCGAGACCGTTCTTGCTCGTGACCATGGTGCTCATCGCGGCGACATGCTCGCTGCAGAGCTTCCGGTTCGGCAACGTGCAAATCAACGCCGTGTTCGGATTGGCCGCCGGATTCGGGTTCTTCGTTTTCGCCGAGATCTCGCGAAACTTCGCCATGTCGGGCCTCACCTCCGCGGTCGCGGCGGCGTGGATTCCGGTCATCGTCGCAATGTCACTCGCACTCACTGTGCTCTTGTACAAAGAGGACGGATGACGATGCGTGTGAACCCCACAGTCCTCCGAACGATGCGCCGGGCCCTGCCCGGCCTTGACGCGTCTTATGGGCGTCGATTGGCGTTGCCGGTCGTGGCGCTTGCGGTAACGCTCGGCGCCCTGCTTGCCACGCACGAGCGCGCTCATGCGCAGGCGCAAACAGGCCTCGAGCAGATCGTCAAAGCGCCCGACGTGAAGTCGTCGGACCCGATGCTGCTGCAGGCGGACGAGTTGATCTACGAGAACAACAACTCCCGGGTCACAGCACGCGGCAATGTCGAGGTCTATTACGGCGACTACACTCTGCTCGCCGATCGCATCGTCTATGACCGCAGCGCCAACACGCTTGCTGCCGAAGGCAATGTCCGGATGAAGGATCCCGACGGCGCTGTCATCACCGCGAACGAACTGACCCTGACCGACGACTTCCGCGACGGTTTTGTCGACGCCTTGAGATTCGTGACGCAGGACGACACGCGCATCACCGCGCAGTCGGCTTCGCGCGAGGCCGGCAACGTCACGGTGTTCCAGAAGGGCATGTTCACGCCTTGTAAGATCTGCCGCGAGAACCCCGACAAGGCACCGACCTGGCGCATCCGTGCCGGCAAGATCACGCACAAGCGCGATCAGGCGAAGATCACGTTCAACAACGCGACCTTCGACCTCTTCGGTGTGCCGGTTCTCTGGGCGCCCTATTTCGAGACCGCCGACCCCACGGTCAAACGCAAGTCCGGCTTCCTGATCCCGTCCTACAGCCACTCGAACGAGCTCGGCAACACGATCCAGGTGCCCTACTACTTCGCCCTGTCCGACTACTACGATTTCACCTTTGCCCCGATGTGGACGGAGAATGCCGGCACGTTGCTGCTCGGCGACTGGCGTCAGCGTACGGCGAACGGCGGCTTCAACATCGAGCTCGCAGGCGTCTTCGACAACGTCAACGACTACAGCAGTCCCGCCTATGGCGACGACTTCCGCGGCAGCATCAAGACCAAGGGCGTGTTCGCGCTCGACCCCTACTACTCCGTGGGTTGGGACGTCTTGCTCGAAACCGACGAAACGTTCCGGCGCTACTACAACCTCGACTCGCGCTTGCGCACCGATCGCGTCTCGCAGATCTATCTCGAGGGCCTGCGCGGGCGGAACTATTTCTCGACGCGCTTCTACAACACGCAGAGCCTGCTGTTTACCGACGAAGAGTTCTCCGAGGCCGTTGTCTACCCGATCATCGACTACGACTACATCGTCGACACGCCGATTCTCGGCGGCGAACTGAGCTTCAACAGCAACACGATGGTGTTCTCGAGCGCCGACGGCACGGACTCGAACCGCTTCATCATGGAGGCGAATTGGCGCCGGCAAATCACCGACGGCATCGGCCAGGTCTTTACGCCGTTCGGCCGGTTGCGCGGCGACGTCTATAGTCTCGACAATCCCGGTGTTCTCGAATTGGGCGGCACCGAGGATCTCACCATCGACGATCCGTACAGCGTGCTTTCCGACAACCGGGACAACGGCACGATCTGGCGCGGCAATGCGGTCGCCGGTCTTGAGTATCGCTATCCGTTCGTCACCTCGACTGGAATGGTCACGCACACGATCGAGCCCATTGGACAGATCATTGCTCGACCCGATGCCGTCGGGGACCAGCAGGAGATCCCCAATGAGGACGCTCTAAGCTTGGTGTTCGACGATACGATCCTGTTCGATATCGACAAGTTCTCCGGCTACGACCGGATCGAAACGGGCACGCGGATCAACGCCGGCTTCGGCTATACCGCCCAACTCGCGAGCGGCGGTTACGCTCGTGCCGTCTTCGGTCAGAGCTACCAGGTCGCTGGCGACAACGAGTTCGACAACGCGTTCTACCAGAACAGTGGTCTGTCAACGAGCAACTCGGATTACGTTACGGGTGTCTATGTCCAGACTGTGAGCGGCTTCGCCTTCACCGGCCAGGCACGTTTCGATCAGGATAACTTCGACATGGTCCGGACCGATCTGGGCTCCAGCCTCAACTACGGCCCGGTTCAGGCGCGGGTGAACTACGCGAAGGTCCCGGGCACGATCGAGACGAGCGACATCACGCCGAATCTCACCAACGTCGTGAACGCGGACGACAGCGAGGAAATTCTGCTTGCCGGCGCACTGGCCATCACCGACGAGTGGTGGCTGCTCGGTAACCTGCGCTACGATATTGCGGGCAGCCAGACGATCACGGACGGTCTCGGTCTTCGGTACCAGGACGATTGCTTCAAGATCGATGTGACCTACCAGCGTTCGTTCATCCGCGATCAGGACATCGAGCCGGATGAGCGCTTCGTCTTCACGTTCGCCCTGAAGCACCTCGGCGAGTACACGGCCTCGGCCGATGCCGGTGCACTCGGTACCAGCGATAGCGGAGGGCTCTAGCAGCGATGAGCCTTGCACCGTCAAACCTGAAGCGAGTTTTCGCCGCCACCGCGGGCGTGCTGCTGTTGCTGCTCGCCGCTTTCGGCGCCCAGGCGCAGGACGTAAAGATCAAGCTGTTGGTCAACGACGATCCAATCTCCGACTACGACATCGCACAGCGTGAGAGATTTCTGCAGCTGACCGCCAAGGCGCAGCCTGGTCCGGAACTCACTAAGAAGACCACGGAAATGCTGATCACGGAGCACCTCCAGCTCCAGGAAGGCCGGAAGCTCGGCATTACGCCCAGCGACGCGGAGGTGACGCGGGTTCTGGATGGCATGGCCTCCCAGAACAATCTCGATGCCGCCGGTCTGACGACGGCTCTGGCACGTTCGGGCGTCAACATCCGTACCTTGAAAAACCGTATCAGTGCCCAGATGGTCTGGCAGCGCGTCGTCCAGCAAAAATTCCGCCGTGAAGTGAACGTGAACGATGCTCAGATCGACGAAGCGCTGGCGGAGACCGGTAGCGGGTCGTCTTCGGGGGGTCTCAAGCAGCTGCGCCTCCCCCTCTCCAATGGCGCCAACCAAAAGACCGTCGCGGCCAGAGTGGCGGAAGCCGAGAACCTACGGGCCCAGTTTCGGGGGTGCGGCAGCGTTCAGACCCTCGCCAAAGGCGTACAGGGCGCCACCATCCGTAACCTCAAGGTCCAGGACGCCACGACGCTCGGATCTCCCGCGCGCATCCTGGTCCGCAACGCCAAGGTAGGACAGATGACGCCGCCCACGGTGAGCCGTGCCGGTGTCGAGCTCTATGCCGTCTGCGGCGGGGCGTCCGCCGCGGCCACAGGCGACCTCAACATCCGTGACGAAACCGAGCGGAAAATCATGAACGAGGAGCTCAAGGAGAAGGCGGAGCAATACCTGGTAGAACTCCGCGAAAAGGCGTTCATCGAGTACCGCTAACCGCGCGCTGCAGCGATGTTCCTAAGCGCCCAGGCATGCTAGGCCATTGCGCATGTCAGTCCCGGTCCCTAAGCCCCTCGCCCTGACCATCGGCGACCCAGCCGGCATCGGTCCGGACGTTACCTTGCTTGCCTTCGAGGCACGGCACCGCGAACAGCTGCCTCCGTTTGTCTATCTCGCGACAAAGCCATACCTGGAAGCGCGTGCCAAGCAGCTCGGCCTGACCGTTCGGGTTGAGACCGTTGCGCGCCCCATGGAGGCGGTCGACGTATTCGCCGACGCCTTGCCGATCCTTCCGATTCCCGTACCGGTTCCGGTGCAGCCGGGTACGCCCGAGCCCGGCTCCCAGGCGGCCGTGACCGCCTCCATAGAAGCGGCCGTCGAAATGGTTCAGTCCGGCGAAGCGCGGGCCGTCGTGACCAATCCGATTTCCAAATCGAATCTGTACCAGGCCGGCTTCACCTTTCCGGGGCATACGGAATATTTGGCTGCGCTCGCCTCGGCGGACGGCCAGGCCCCGCATCCCGTCATGATGCTCGCGTCCGACATTCTGAAAGTCGTCCCCGTAACCATCCACATCCCGTTGAAGGACGTGCCCGCCGCCCTGACGCGCGACCTGCTGATGAAAACCATCGCGATCACCGACCGGGACATGCGCCGGCGCTTCGGGCTCGCGCGGCCACGGATCGCCGTGAGCGGCCTCAACCCGCATGCCGGAGAGGACGGCAGTCTCGGCCGCGAGGAGACCGACATCATCGCGAGCACGATCCTCGCGGCGCAAGACGCGGGTCTCGATGTCCATGGCCCCTACCCGGCGGACACGCTGTTTCATGAAGCGGCCCGAGAGCGTTACGACGTGGCGATCTGCATGTATCACGATCAGGCCCTGGTGCCGTTCAAGACGCTCGCCTTCGAAGACGGCGTCAATGTCACGCTCGGCCTGCCCTTCGTGCGTACCTCACCGGACCATGGCACCGCCTTCGACATCGCCGGCACCGGCAAAGCCAACCCGAGAAGCCTCATCGGAGCCCTGCGGCTGGCGGACGCCATGACCGCCGAGGGCACAGGTTCTCGCGCATGACCGCGCCGGACGGTCTGCCGCCCTTGCGGGAGGTGATACGAGCGGCGGGCCTCTCGGCAAAGAAGAGCCTCGGTCAGAACTTTCTGCTGGATCTCAACCTCACCCGGCGCATCGCGCGCTCCGCAGGGCCGTTGGAAGGTGTCACCGTCGTCGAGGTGGGGCCGGGTCCCGGCGGCCTGACCCGTGCTCTTCTTATGGAGGGCGCGGCCAAGGTTATCGTCATCGAACGCGACGAGCGCTGTCTGGCGCCGCTCCAGGACATCGCCGCGGCCTATCCGAACCGGCTGGAGATCATGAGCGCCGATGCCCGCGAGGTCGACTACGGCGCCTTACCGATCCACGGCCCTGCGCGCCTCGTCGCCAACCTTCCTTATAGTGTCGGCACGCCCCTTCTGATCGGTTGGCTCAAGAGCAGTCCGTGGCCGCCATGGTTCGACAGCCTCGTGCTCATGTTTCAGCGGGAGGTCGCCGAGCGCATCGTGGCCGCCTCCGGCGGCAAGGACTACGGACGCCTCGCGGTTCTGTGCCAGTGGCGCACGGACCCGCGCATCCTCTTCTCGCTACCGCCGGACGCCTTCACGCCGAAGCCGAAAGTCGCCTCGGCCGTGGTCAAGCTCGTACCGAAGGAGCATCCAGAGCCGCCTTGCGATGTGAGGGTGCTGGAGCGCGTAACCGCCGCCGCCTTCGGACAGCGGCGCAAAATGCTCCGGGCCAGCCTCAAACAAGTCACGCCCGATCCGGAGACGCTGCTGACGGCGCTTGGTCTCGATCCCAAAGCCAGGGCCGAAACGCTCGACATCGCCGACTTTTGCCGTATCGCGAACGCGCTCACTCAGCAGGGATAGCGGCGGGTCGGAGTCGGCCGGCGACTAGAGTTCGGTCAGCAGCCCCTGCACGAACCCGTCCAAGCCGGGCGCGTGCGCTTCAAACGTTCGGCCGCCAGCACCGCATGCACCGCCGCGACGGACTGGTCCACGTCGAAATTGACGAGCACGTAGTCGTAGGCGGTCCAATGCTGGATTTCGTTGCTGGCCCCCGCCATGCGGCGCGCAACAACATCATCGGAATCCTGTGCCCGTGCCTTTAGGCGTTTCTCGAGCGCGCCGGCCGTCGGCGGCAGGACGAAGACCGAGACGACATCGTCATTGGCTTGCTCGCGAAGCGAGTCCGCACCTTGCCAATCTACGTCGAACAGCACGTCACGGCCGTCCGCCAGGGTCTTCGTCCACGGCGCCCGCGTCGTGCCGTAGAAATTGTCGAACACGAGAGCCCATTCCAGGAAGGCCTTCTCGTCACGCATCTTCGTGAAGGTCTGCTTGTCGATGAAGTGGTAGTCCCTGCCGTCGACTTCTCCGGGGCGCCGTGCGCGCGTCGTATGCGAGATCGAAGCGGCAATGCCGGGATCTTCGTCGAGAACCCGCCGCGCGATCGTCGTCTTACCCGCGCCGGACGGCGACGACAGCACCAGCATGAGGCCGCGACGTTTGATCGTCTCCATGGGAGCGCTCATCTGTTCGCCTCACTCGATGTTCTGAACCTGCTCGCGCAGCTGATCGATGACGGATTTGAGCTCGAGCCCAATCCTGCTGATCTCGATATCGGCTGCTTTGGAACAGGTGGTGTTGGCTTCACGGTTGAACTCCTGTGCCAGGAATTCGAGCTTACGCCCCGCAGGCTGGCCGCTCGCAATCAGCTCGCGTGCGGCGGCGACATGAGCGATCAGCCGGTCGAGCTCTTCTTGTATGTCGGCCTTCGCGGCCAAGAGGAGCCCTTCCTGATGCAACCGCTCGGGATCGAGCGACGCGCCGGCTTCATCCAGCCGGGCAATCTGATCACGCAGCCGCGTCGCGATCAGCTCCGGCTGCTTCGCCATGATGGCCTTGGCCTGGGCAACAAGCGTTTCGATGGCCGCGAGCTGCGCCTCGATGACCTCGGTGAGCCGCTCACCCTCGGCGACACGCGCGGCAACAAGTTGATCGAGAGCCTCGGACAGCCCGGCGAGCAGCGCGGCGGCGAAGGCTTCCCGCTGCTCGTCGCTTTCCTCCGGCTCCGCGACTTCGACGACCCCGCGCATACCGAGAAGCGTATCGAGCTTCGCAGGTTCAAGAAGAGTTTGCTTTCGCGCCTGTTCCGCCACGGCGTAGGCCTCGGCCAGCGCCGTCTCGTTCAACCGGATTTCCAATTGCCCGGCGTCGCGCTTCACCGACAGCGACATGGTGCAATTGCCCCGCGCCAGTTGCTCCTGGCAGCGCGCCCGCACCTGGGGCTCGAGCCGCTCCAACCCTGGGGGAAGGCGCAAGCGCAAGTCCAAGGACCGGCCGTTCACGCTGCGGACCTCCCAGAACCAGTTCGTGTCGCCGTGAGTCCCGTCGGCGCGGGCAAAGCCAGTCATGCTTTTCAATGTCATTGGTCTTGCCCACCCCTCCCCGACGCGGCGCGGCCCGCCCTAGCGAACCGACATAGCCGGGACTTATACCCGAGTCGGGACCGAATCGGCCACGAAGCATGCTCCGGCGTTACCGCGTTCTCACTCGTTTGCGTATGCATGGATGTCGCGTCAGACCGATCGCCGCCGAACGGCTATCGGATCGGGTTGCGATACGGCCACCCGACAGGTCCCCCGGGCGGGGTCAGGCCGTCTTCGCCTTCCGGCAAGAGCATCCCACGCTCGGCCGCCAATTTGGCGGCCTCCTCCTCGGCCTTCTGCCGCGCGCGGATCTCGCGCTCGATCTTCCGCCACTTCACGACGTTCCGATTATGCTCCGCGAGCGTCGTGGAAAAGATGTGGCCGCCGGTACCGTCGGCCACGAAGTAGACCTCATCGGTCTTCGCGGGCTTCAGAACCGCCTCGATCGCGGCCCGGCCGGGATTGCCGATTGGCGTCGGTGGCAGGCCATCGATTTGATAGGTGTTGTACGGATTTTCCTGTTTCAGCTCATCCTTCGTAATAGGATGATCGCGCATGCCGGACCCACCGAAAATGCCGTAAATGATGGTGGGATCGGACTGCAGACGCATGCCCTTGCGTAGCCTATTGTTAAAGACGGCCGCGATGCGCGGACGCTCCTCCGCAATGCCCGTCTCCTTCTCGACGATGGAGGCCAGGATCACGGCCTCTTCAGGCGTCTTGACCATGATGTCCGGGTCGCGCTCTTCCCAAACTTGAGCCAGAAACTTGCTCTGCGCGGCTTGCATGCGCTGGAGAATGTCCTCCTTCGAATCCTTCGTCCCGAAGCTATAGGTATCGGGCAGCAAGGACCCCTCCGGCGGGATGGCGCTCACGCCGCCGTCGAGTTCTTCGTTTGCGGAAATCCGCTCGACGATCTGCTGGCTGGTCCAGCCCTCCGGAAACGTGATTCTGTACTGAACGGATTTTCCATCGACCAGCGTGTTGAGCACTTCGCGCATGGTCGCCTGCTTATCGAACTGGTACTCGCCGGCCTTCAGCGTGCCCTCACCCTTGAGCCGCATGAAATAGAAGATGGCCGCCATGAAGATGCGGCGATCCGTGATGACCCCTTCCTCGGTGAGCCGGTTCGCAATGGACGTCGTGCTGGCCCCCTTCGGCACCGCGAAGATCGTCGAGACTTGGAGTGGGCCGGGGCGGTCGAATTCAACACGCAGGAAGTAGAAGAACGACGCCACCAAGACAGCCACGATGAGAACGAAATTGAGAAGCCCGTCGAACAAGCGCAGAACCGGATGCGAGTTGTCGTCGTCTTCGTCCTGAGGCGGCAGTTCCGGCGGCCGCTGCGGCACCAGCGCCTCGGCAGGGCTATTCGCCGCCACGTTCGCGGCGGGACGGGGCGCGACCGGAGGCTTGGGATGAGGCTGGTGGGGTGGAGTTGCCGCTTGAGGCTGACCGGGCTGTTGACCGGGCGGCTGATACGGAATCTTGCGGCCTGTGGCCGGATCCTCGACGTATTTCCGTCCGGTTTTCCGGTCGACGAAAATACGGCGCCGCGTTCCTTGCGGAGGTGGAGGGGTGTTCCGCGACGAAGTCATGCTAGATGAGCGCGAACCTTAAGGACAACGGCACCACATTCCGGGGTAATATGGCGAAAGGGTGTTTCGCCTGGCAAGCAAAAGGACCGACCGTCTAGGCGGCGTAGCGGCGCATCACCAACGAGGCGTTGGTGCCGCCAAAGCCAAACGAATTCGACAGGACGGTATCGATCGTACGCTGCCGCGCCTTGTGCGGCACCAGGTCGATTGCCGTCGAGACCGACGGGTTGTCCAGATTGAGCGTTGGTGGCGCAAGGTTGTCCCGGATAGCCAGAACCGAGAAGATCGCCTCGACGGCACCCGCTGCCCCGAGCAAATGGCCGGTGGCCGACTTCGTCGACGACATGGAAACCTTGCCGGCGGCATTTCCGAACATACGCTCTACGGCACCGAGCTCGATCTCGTCGCCCATGGGCGTCGAGGTTCCGTGGGCGTTGATATAGTCGATATCGGCCACATCGATTCCCGCACGTTTCACCGCAGCGGTCATGCAGCGATAGGCGCCATCGCCGTCCTCCGCCGGAGCCGTGATGTGGAAGGCGTCACCCGAAAGACCGTAGCCGATGATCTCGGCGTAGATCGTTGCCCCGCGCGCCTTGGCGTGCTCGAGTTCCTCGACCACGACCACACCGGCCCCCTCGCCCATGACGAAGCCGTCGCGATCCCGGTCATAGGGACGAGAGGCCTTCTGGGGCGCGTCGTTGAAATTCGTGGACAGGGCGCGGCAGGCGGCAAACCCGGCAAGGGACAGGCGGCACACCGGCGATTCCGATCCGCCGGCGACCATGACGTCCGCATCGCCGAAGGCGACGAGCCGGGAGGCATCGCCGATTGCGTGCGCACCCGTGGAGCAGGCCGTCACCACCGAATGATTGGGACCTTTCAGTCCGTGTTCGATGGAGACATAACCCGACGCCAGATTGATCAGGCGTCCCGGAATGAAGAACGGGCTGACTCGGCGCGGCCCCTTCTCATTGAACAGCAGCGAGGTCTTCTCGATGCCCTGAAGGCCGCCGATGCCCGACCCGATCAGAACGCCCGTGCGAGTCTGATCTTCGTAGGACGTGGGCTTCCAGCCGGCGTCCTGAAGAGCCTGCGTCGCAGCGCCCATCGCGTAGATGATGAAATCATCGACCTTGCGCTGTTCCTTCGGCTCCATCCAATCGTTCGGATTGAACGAGCCGTCGCTGCCGTCGCCCCTGGGCACCTGACAGGCAACCTGGCACGACAGATCGGACACGTCGAAATCTTCGATGTGTTTGGCGGCATTTTCACCCGCCGTCAGACGCTTCCACGCAGACTCATAGCCGGAGCCGAGGGGTGAAACGAGACCGAGACCTGTAATGACGACACGTCGCATCGCGGCTTTGCCAGATCCTTAAACAGAAAGTTCGAGGATCGGGCCCTTTCGGGCCGGATCGCTCATGGTCTGAAGTTCGAGATCAACCGCCTGGGCTGATCGGGCAGCCTGCTTTAGGCCGAGTTCTTCTCGAGGAACTTGATGGCGTCGCCGACCGTCAAGATCGTCTCGGCGGCATCGTCCGGAATCTCACAGCCGAACTCTTCCTCGAAAGCCATCACCAGTTCGACCGTGTCGAGGCTGTCCGCCCCGAGATCGTCGATGAAGCTTGCGTTGTCAGTCACCTTGTCGGCCTCAACACCGAGATGCTCGACAACAATCTTTTTTACGCGCTCAGAGATATCGCTCATGTCCTCCTCACCGTCCCTTCAACTCTCATAGATCCCTATTGGCCTCGCGTACCTCAGAGCATTCAGCCCCCGGCCCAAGACACCCTCTAATGGCTAGTCAGGAGGGTTGATCGCGGCGGGATTGCCCTTTGTCAAGCCCCCGCAAACGGCCGATTGCGTAGCATACTCTAATTGACTTTGCCAGAAGCCCCTAACTCGCAGTCCCGTTTACAAAAATTCCAAATCACGTCCGTGCCGGACGCCGCCGCCATGGCCCTCAGACCATGATCATCCCGCCGTTCACATGCATCGTCTCGCCAGTGACGTAAGATGCTTCTTCGCTTGAGAAAAACACGACCGCGGCCGCAACGTCCTCCGGCTTGCCGAAGACCTGCGCCGGAATGGCGGCGGCAATAGCCTCGGTTTGCTTCTCGGTCAAGGCCTCCGTCATGGGCGTGGAGATAAAGCCCGGCGCAATGCAGTTGGCGGTGATACCCCGCGCGGCGACCTCACGGGCCAGCGACTTGGTCATGCCCACGAGACCGGCCTTGGAGGCAGCGTAGTTGCCCTGCCCCGGATTGCCGAGCACGCCCGAGATCGACGCGATATTGACGATACGCCCGCCGCGGCGGCGCATCATGCCGCGCAGCACGCCGCGCGTGAGCGTGAAGACGGAGGTGAGGTTGACCGACAACACGTCGTCCCACTCCTCGTCCTTCATCCGCATGAAGAGATTGTCCTTGGTGATGCCCGCGTTGTTCACGAGGATATCGACCTGACCGAGAGCTTTCTCCGCATCGTCCGCGAGCGCGGCGACGGCCGTGCGGTCGCGCAGATCGCAGGGAAGCACGAAGACCCGGTCGCCGAGTTCGCCGGCGAGCTTCTCCAGCTTCGCAGCGTTGGTGCCCGAAATCGCCACGGTCGCGCCCTGATCGTGCAGAGCCTTGGCGATAGCGCCGCCAATTCCGCCTGTCGCGCCCGTCACCAAAGCACCCTTCCCACTGAGGTCGAACATAATCGAATCTCTCCCTAAAGCTTTGCGCCCGCCTAGCCGTTCAATGCGGCGGCGGCGCTCTCCAATTCTTCCGGCGTTCCGACGCTGCTGGCATCGACGCCGTCGAGGCGCCGCGCCATACCCGTCAGCACACGGCCCGCGCCGACCTCGTACATCTTGTCGACGCCGTTGTTCGCGAGGAACTGCATCGTCTCCCGCCAGCGCACCATGCCCGTCACCTGCTCGACGAGACGGGTCCGAATGGCTTCCGGATCGGTAATGGGCTCGGCAAGCACGTTCGCCACAACCGGCACGCATGGCTCCGAAATGGTCACATCCGCCAGCGCCGCGGCCATGGCCTCGGCGGCGGGTTGCATCAGCGCGCAATGGAACGGTGCACTCACGGGCAGCAGGACGGCGCGGCGCGCGCCGAACTTAGGTGCGAGCGCAACCGCTCGTTCGATGGCCGTCTTCTTGCCCGAAATCACGACCTGGCCCGGCGCATTGTCGTTGGCCGCCTGGCAGCACTCGCCCTCGCTCGCCGCTTCCGCCAGCTCTTGCGCCTGCGGCAAATCGGCCCCGAGCAGCGCGGCCATGGCGCCCTCGCCCACCGGAACCGCTTCCTGCATCGCCTTCCCGCGGATCTTCAGCAGCCGCGCCGTGTCGGCGAGGCTCAGCGCGCCGGACGCGGCCAGCGCCGAATACTCACCCAAGGAGTGCCCAGCCACATAGGCGACCTTGTCCGGCAAAGAGAATCCCGTCTTTTCCAGAGCCCGCATCGCCGCGAGCGAGACCGCCATCAGCGCCGGCTGGGCGTTTTCCGTGAGGGTCAGATCGCCTTCCGGCCCTTCCCACATCAGCGTGGAGAGCTTCTGGTCCAGGGCCTCGTCTACCTCGTCGAAAACAGCTTTGGCCGCCGGAAAAGCTTGGGCCAATCCAGCGCCCATGCCGACAGCTTGGCTCCCCTGGCCGGGAAAAACGAAGGCAATACTCATTATCTTGAAAGAACGGCGCGTTGTTTATCGGAAGGTCGCCAAAGACACTGTTTCAATCTGGCCTGTCAAGCGGGCATAAGTACCGTCCGGCCGGCCTCCCCATTTGCCTTGCAAAGCGTCCGCAAACCACTATAAAGCCCAGCTTCCAGTAGCCGCTCCGGTCGGAGGCTGAACGGAGGACCGTTTTTTGGCTCATGAATAATGGGCCTGACGGCAGGAGAAATCCGCCTCCCGTGTCTCCGCTCTTCTGGGCTTGCGCTCTTTAGAGCTACTTCTTGGGCCTTTCCTTCATAGCGCCCACGACGAGGCTTCGCGCCGGAGCAACGAAGAAGAAGGAAAGGCACACCATGCCTCTCTATGAACACGTGTTCCTGGCGCGCCAGGACGTATCGACACAGCAGGTCGAAGGCCTGCAGGAGACCTTCCGCTCTCTGATCGAGGAGAATGGCGGAAAGATCGCCAAGACCGAGTATTGGGGTCTCAAGTCCCTCGCCTACCGGGTGAAAAAGAACCGGAAGGCGCACTACACGCTGATGAACATCGACGCCCCCCACGAGGCCGTGGCCGAAATGGAACGTCAGATGGGTCTGTCCACGGACGTTATCCGCTTCCTGACCGTTCGTGTGGACGAGCACGAGGACGGTCCCTCCGCGATGATGCGCCGTTCCGACCGTGACGAGCGCGATGGCCGCCGTGGCCCGCGCCGTGATCGCGATCACGACCGTGGCGATCGTCCCGCCCCGCGACGTCCCACTCCGATCGGAGCGCCGCCCCCAAAGCCGCTAGCGAGGATGCTTCCTAATGAGCGCGACAACGATCCAAGCGCGCCGCCCGTTCTATCGCCGGCGCAAGACCTGCCCCTTCTCGGGCGACAAGGCCCCGAAGATTGACTACAAGGACGTGAAGCTGCTGCAGCGTTACGTCTCCGAGCGCGGCAAGATGGTGCCGAGCCGGATCACGGCCGTGTCCGCCAAGAAGCAACGCGAATTGCGCGCGCGATCAAGCGGGCGCGCTTCCTCGGCCTGCTGCCTTATCTGATCCAGTAAGGCTTCAGACTAAGAAGTAGCAAAAGCTTGGGCCTCCGGGCCCGGCGACACATCGAATCGAAAGTTGGGGTGGGCGCACGTTCCACCCCTAACCGCCCCAGAAGGCAAGCGGGACAGCGAGATCAATGCCGGCACATCTTCTCATAGGCGCAGGCGCAGGCCTGGTTTCAGCGGCGCTGTTCGCGTCCGCCGTCGTTTCGGCGGCGCTGGCCGGTCTCATTCTCTATCTTTGTCCGTTGCCGCTTTGCCTCGCGGGTCTCGCCTGGGGCAGGCAGTCCGTCACGCTCGCCGGATTTGTGGGAGCGATCCTCACCCTACTCGTACTCGGCGCTTCGCCAGGCATCGTCTACGCGGTCACCGTGGCGATTCCGGCCACGATCCTGGTCCAGCTCAGCCTGCAGCATCGGACCGTTCCCGACCCCGCCGGCAACGCCAAGCAGATCATCGCTTGGTATCCAGCCGGCCGGCTCGTCGCCGCCGCCGCTATCATGGCCGGCGTGATCGCCTCGTTGATGGTCCTGCTTCTCGGCCCCGACATGACCCGTTACCAGGCGGCCATCGATCAAATGATTCCGGTGATCCACGAAACGCTGGGCGCGGACAACGAAGTCTGGACGCCCGAGGCCACCGAGAATTTACGGACTCTTCTGACGCGTGCCCTGCCCGCGGTCATGGCGATCGTGTGGATCACCATCGCGCTGTTCAACATGTGGCTGGGCGGTGCGATCGCAAAAGGCTCGGGCCACGCTTTGCGTCCTTGGCCGAACTTTCACGCCCTCGAAATTCCCAATGCGATGGTCATTGCCTTCGCCGTGGCCCTGGCCCTGTCCTTCGTTCCCGGAATCCTCGGTTTGATCGGCACCGGGTTCGCAGGTGCGTTCTTGATTGCCTACCTGCTTCAGGGCCTCGCGGTCATCCACTTCTACACGCTCGGCATGCCGTTCCGCACGGTCCTGCTGGTGGTCCTCTATCTCGCCGTTTTGCTTCTCGGCTGGGTGGCGATCCTCGTCGCCATTCTCGGACTTGGCGAACCGGTGTTCGGCCTGCGGGGACGCGCTTCGGCCGCCCCGACCAAAACTGACGACGACAATACCCACGACTAACACTGACGACTGAAAGACAAAGACTAGGAGTACTGAACCATGGAAATCATCCTGCTGGAGCGCATCGGCCGCCTCGGACAAATCGGCGATGTGGTCAACGTAAAGGACGGCTACGCCCGCAACTTTCTTCTGCCGCAAGGCAAAGCTCTCCGCGCAACCGAAGCCAATCGCGCTCATTTCGAAAACGAGCGCGCGCAGCTCGAAGCGCGTGACCTGGAGCGCAAGACCGAAGCCGAAGCCGTGTCCGGGAAACTGGCCGGCGAGCGCTTCGTGGTTATCCGTCAGGCCGGCGACACCGGGCAGCTCTACGGCTCCGTGTCGACCCGCGACATCGCCACGGCCGTCACCGAAGGCGGCTTCTCGATCGAGCGCCGCCAAGTGCTGCTCGACAAGCCCATCAAGACCCTTGGTCTCCACGAGGTCCGCGTCGCCCTGCATGGCGAGGTCGTTCCGACCGTGATCGTCAACGTCGCCCGCACCGAGGACGAGGCCGAGCGCCAGGCACGCGGTGAAGATGTGACCCAGGAGCTGACCGACGAGGAAGAAGAGGCAGCCGAAGCGCTTGCCGCCGGCGAAGCGCTCTTCGAAGAAGGCGTGGAGCCCGAAGACGCCGACGAGGCCGCCGAAGAATTCTCCGAGGAGGAGACGAAAGAGGACGGCGCAGAGTCCGCATAGCGCGACAATACGCGACACGAACCATTAGGTATTCGAGGAGGCAGGTTGTTGTTTCGCCTGCCTCCTCTGCCTAGGATATGCGAGGCTCAACTTCGGTAACAACGGGCCCCGAACACATGATCTGTCGCGTGATCTGACATGTTTCGCCCGCTCAAACTCATTCTTGGGCGGACCATCAAGACCGGCCACCTGCAGTTGGTAGACGCCGAGGGCCGAATTCATGTGTTCGGCGATGGCACCGGCAGCCCCGTCATCGCCCGCATTCAAGACAAACGTACCGAGAGGCAGATCTTCTTCAATGCGTCCCTCGCGGTGGGCGAAGCCTACATGGACCGGCGCCTCGTTCTCGAACAGGGCACGCTCTACGATCTTCTCGAACTCGTACTGATCAACGCGTCGTGGCAACGGCGCCCCGGCTGGGTTCTGGCGCTCGACAGCATTCGTGGCGCGGCCCTGCGATTGCAGCACTACAACCTCACCAAACGCTCCCGGCGGAACGTCGCCCACCACTACGATATCGACGGTTCGCTCTACGATCTGTTCCTCGACCCGGACCGTCAGTACTCCTGCGCCTATTTCGAGGAGGACGGCCAGTCGCTCGAGGATGCGCAGGAAGCCAAAAAGCGCCACATCGCAGCGAAGCTCAACCTGTCGGATGGAATGCGGGTGCTCGATATCGGTGCGGGCTGGGGTGGACTGGCGCTGCATCTCGCCAAGACCGCCCATGTGGACGTGACCGGAATCACGCTGAGCGAGGAGCAACTCAAAGTCGCCCGCGACCGCGCGGCCGCCGAGGGACTATCGAAGGCTGTCCGGTTCGAGCTGTGCGACTATCGCGATCTCGAGGGCCAGTTCGATCGCATCGTATCGGTTGGCATGTTCGAACATGTCGGGACCGCTCATTACAGGCAGTTCTTCCGGCAGCTGGAACGGTTGCTGACCGACCGGGGCGTGGCTCTCGTGCATTCGATCGGTCAATTCGATGCTCCTACCGCAACCAATCCGTTCATTGCGAAGTACATCTTCCCGGGCGGCTACATTCCGGCCTTGAGCGAGGTTATGCCTGCGATCGAGCGCGAAGGCCTGCTCACCACGGATGTGGAGATCCTGCGCTTGCACTATGCGACGACGCTGCGCCACTGGCGGCAACGCTTCCGTAGCGCCTGGCATACGGCGGCGGAGAAATTCGGCGAGCGATTCTGCCGGATGTGGGAGATGTATCTGGCTTGCTCGGAAGCGGGCTTCCGCTACCAGAAGCTCATGGTCTTTCAGATCCAGCTGGCCAAGTCAGTGGACGCTCTGCCCCTGACTCGCGACTACATGACGGACCGCGAGCGGGATCTGCGGGCCCGCGCAGACCAGGCGCGCGCCGCGCGCTCGTAAGACGCGGCCCGAGCGCCAAATTAGCCTGTGAGTTTGGGCACGATCTCCCCGTTGTTCACAGGACTGACATCTGGTCGGCCCCTGGCAATTGTCTACTGTTGGGTATGACCGCACTGATTCGCCAGACGCCCCAGGGGCCGCATCACGAGCCCCACCCCGAGGCCCCGGACTATCGGGAAGCCCCCAATAATCTGGAGGCCGAACAGGACCTGCTCGGCGCCATCCTCGTGAACAACGAGGCGCTGGACCGGGTCTCGAGCTTCCTGAAGCCCGATCACTTCTTCGATCCGCTTCATGGGCGCATCTTCGAAAGCGCGGCCAAGCTGATCATGGGCGGCAAGCGCGCGACGCCCATCACGCTCAAGACCTTCTTCCAGGCGGACCCGCCCGTCGGCGATCTCACCGTTCCCCAATATCTGGGGCGCCTCGCCGCCAACGCCACGACGATCATCAACGCCGAGGATTATGGCCGCACGGTCTACGATCTGGCCGTCCGCCGGAACCTGATCGACATCGGCGAGGGCATGGTCAACACGGCCTATGACTCACCGATCGACGCGGAGCCCTCGAAGCAAATCGAAGAAGCCGAACAGCGCCTCTACGAGCTGGCTGAAACGGGCAAATACGGCGCCGGCTTCGAACCGTTTTCGTCTGCCCTCACCGACGCGATCGACATGGCCGCGAACGCCTACCAGCGCGACGGCGGCCTGTCGGGACTTGCCACCGGGTTCGCCGACCTCGACCAGCGCATGGGCGGCCTTCAGGCTTCCGACCTCGTGATCCTCGCGGGACGTCCCTCCATGGGCAAGACGGCGCTCGCGACCAACATCGCCTATCACGTGGCCAAGGCCTACGCCGCCGATCCCAATTCAGGCGAAGCGACGGACGGCGCTGTGGTGGGTTTCTTCTCCCTGGAAATGTCGGCGGAGCAGCTGGCGACCCGTATCATTTCCGAGCAGTCCCAGATCTCCTCGGAGAAGATCCGCCGCGGCCGCATCGACTCCAACGATTTCGACCGCATCGTCGAGGCCTCGCAGGAACTCCAGAATCTCCCGCTCTTCATCGACCAGACGGGCGGTATCTCCGTGGCCCAGCTTGCCGCTCGCGCACGGCGCCTGAAAAGGCAGCGAGGGCTTGGGTTTGTTATCGTAGACTACCTTCAGCTCTTAACAGGGTCCTCCCGCCGCGCCCAGGAGGGCCGCGTCCAGGAGGTCTCCGAGATCACCACCGGGTTGAAAGCCCTGGCCAAAGAGCTCCACGTGCCTATTCTCGCGCTCTCACAGCTCTCCCGTCAGGTCGAGCAGAGGGATGACAAGCGGCCGCAGCTGGCGGATTTGCGTGAATCGGGGTCCATCGAACAGGATGCCGATGTGGTAATGTTCGTGTTCCGCGAGGAATACTACCTAGAGCGCAGCCAGCCGCGCGAGAACACCGAAGAGCACAGACAGTGGCAACAGGACATGGAAGCCGTCATGGGCAAGGCCGAGGTCATCGTGGGCAAACAGCGCCACGGACCGACGGGATCGGTGACGCTGCAGTTCTCTCCGGAGTTCACCCGCTTCTCCAATCTCGCGGCCTCGGAGCGTCTGCCGGACCGGATGGAGTGAGCGGCGCGGCAGCGCGGCCACAGAGCCCCGGCAACGACACGCACGAGACCGCGATCCTGACGATCGATCTTGGCGCGCTTGCCGAAAACTACCGCGACTTATGCGAACGCACGCGCCCGGCGGAATGCGCGGCTGTCGTGAAAGCGGACGCATACGGTCTGGGCATGGCGCAAGCCGCTGCCGTGCTCTGGCGCACCGGCTGCCGGACCTATTTCGTAGCCACCATCAGCGAAGCGATCGACCTGCGCACCCTATTACCCGAGGCGATGATCTACGTGCTGAACGGCCTCCTGGCCGGGACGGCCGCCAGCTTCCACGCCCACAATCTTCGTCCCGTCCTCAACAGTGCCAGAGAGGTCCGCGAGTGGGCCGGCTATTGCACCCATGTCCGCGAGGCCCTGCCCTGCGCCGTCCACCTCGACACCGGCATGAACCGGCTCGGCCTGTCGGGCACCGACATCGACGAGGTCACCGGCATCGCCGAGCTTTGGCAGACAGTGGCCTTGTCCCTCGTCATGAGCCATCTCGCCTGCGCCGATGACTGCACCCACGCCAAGAACGCGCAGCAGCGCACGCGTTTCGACGTGCTGCGCGCGATGTTCCCGGAAGCGCCGACGAGCCTTGCAAATTCCGCCGGCATTCTGCTTGGACGCGACTATCACTACGATCTGGTGCGGCCCGGCATTGCGCTCTATGGCGGCCACCCTCAACGGCAGGGCGAGAGCCCGTTCCGCTCGGTCGTGCACTTGATGGGCCGGATTCTACAAATTCGCGATGCCGAAATAGGCGAGACCGTCGGCTATGGCGCGACTCGGACCCTCGACCGGCCCACCCGTATCGCCGTGGTGTCGGCCGGCTACGCGGACGGTTTGTTCCGGGCCCTCTCCGCCGGCGACGGCGAAAAGGGGCTGACCGGCTATCTCGGGCCCTACCCGGTGCCGATCCTGGGACGCGTCTCCATGGACCTCATCAGCGTGGACGTGACGGACGTTCCTGAGGCTTTTTGCCAACGCGGCGCCTGGGTCGAGCTTCTCGGTCCCAATGTCAGCGCGCACGCCATGGCGGCTCAAGCGGGGACGATCGACTACGAAGTGCTGACGAGCCTCGGCAACCGGGCCTCGCGCCGCTACATCGGCAGCTAAGCAGGGGCGCGTAACGTACTAGGGACCATGGCAAAACCCTCCAAAGCTTACGTCTGCCAATCCTGCGGCGCCGTCGCCGCGCGCTGGTCGGGCAAATGCGCCGCCTGCGGTGAGTGGAACTCCCTCATCGAGGAGGCCGCGACTCCCTCGCAGAGCCCCGCCCTCGTGGCCATCAAGGGCGGCAAAGGCCGGCAGGCGCAGTTCGAGACATTGGACGCGAAGGCCGAGGATGCGCCGCGCCTCAGGACCGGGATCGCGGAGCTGGACCGCGTCCTGGGCGGGGGTCTGGTGCCAGGCGCAGCCGTCCTCGTGGGCGGCGATCCAGGCATCGGCAAGTCCACGCTTCTCCTGCAAGCGGCGGCCGAGCTCGCACAGCAGGGGGCGCCCGTCATCTACCTGTCGGGCGAGGAAGCCACTGCCCAAGTGCGGATGCGGGCGGGACGTCTCGGAGTCGCGGGCGCTCCCGTCGCGCTCGGGACCGAGACCAACGTCGCCAACATCATCGCCACCCTCAGCAGTGGTCCGCCCCCTGCTCTTGTCATCATCGACTCTGTCCAGACGCTTTGGTCGGAAGGCATCGAATCCGCGCCGGGAACGATCTCGCAGCTGAGGGGCTGTTCCGCCGCGCTCATCAGCTACGCGAAGGCCAGCGGCACGACCCTGGTCCTCGTGGGCCATGTAACCAAGGACGGCCAGATCGCCGGTCCCAAGGTGATCGAGCACATGGTCGATACGGTGCTCTATTTCGAGGGCTCAAGCGGCCACCAGTTCCGGATCCTGCGGTCGGTGAAGAACCGCTTCGGGCCCACCGACGAGATCGGTGTGTTCGAGATGCGCCTGGAGGGCCTGCGCGAGGTCGAGAATCCTTCGGCGCTGTTCCTCAACGATGCCGACCGGGGCTCACCGGGAACCGCGGTGTTCGCCGGCATGGAAGGCACTCGGCCCATCCTCGTGGAGATCCAGGGCCTCGTGGCACAAAGCGTGCTGGGAACGCCACGCCGCGCCGTGGTCGGTTGGGACCAGAACCGCCTCTCGATGCTGTTGGCCGTGCTCGAGGCGCGCTGTGGCGTGCGGCTTGGCGGCCACGACGTCTATCTCAACGTGGCCGGTGGCCTGCGGCTGAACGAACCAGCCGCCGACCTTGCCGCGGCCGCGCGCTGCTCCTCGTCTTTCACGGGGCGCGCGGCCCCCGAAGACACGGTCTATTTCGGCGAAGTGAGCCTAACCGGCGCCGTCCGCGCGGTCGGCCACACGGAGCAGCGTCTCAAGGAATCGGCTAAGCTTGGCTTCGTCCAGGCCGTTGCGCCCGCGGGCAAGGGGCCTGCCGAACACGACACGGCAGGCATCGTGCTCAACCCCGTGTCCCAGCTCGAAGACTCGTGACCTGGTTCGCCCTGCCCGAGGGTTAACCCAGTCGTGGATTGCGACGAAGTGTGACCCCCAAGCCATTGCACAACGGGGCCCATTCGTGCTTCATCCGCGAGAATCGTGATAGGTTAGTAACTCTTCCGAGGGAGCGTCGTGGCATGCCGATTTCCTGGCTCGATATCATTTTGATCGTCATCATGCTCATCTCGGGCTTCCTCGCCATGGTGCGCGGTTTCACCCGCGAGGTGCTGTCGATCTTCTCCTGGGCCATGGCGGCCGTTGCCGCGCTGTACTTCACGCCGCGCTACTACGAAGTCCTTTCGCCCTACATCGACAATCCGAGCATCGCGCAGATCGCCTTCGCCGCGGCGGTGTTCATCGTCACGCTGATCGTCGTGAGCCTCATCACCTTCCGCATCTCCGACAAGGTGCTCGACAGCCGGGTTGGAGCGCTCGACCGCTCGCTCGGATTCGTCTTCGGCCTGGCCCGTGGCTTTCTCCTGGTGGCCATCGTCTTCATTCTTTTCACCGCGCTTGCCCGAGACCAGCCAGAGTGGGTCACCAGCGCGCGCTCTTATCCTGTCTTGCAGCGTACCCAGGTCGCCATCGAGTCGCTGCTGCCGACCAATCCTGAGGAGTTCATCCCCAAGAAGGAAGAGGAAGGCAGCGACGCGGCAACGGATGGTGCGCCTGCCCAGCAGCAAGACGCGCCGCTCTAGTTAGGTGCTTGCGTCAAAGTATCCAGTTGCGTGGCATTGAAGCCCCGGATGGGGCGACTATTTATGGATGACGAAAGGTCCTCGCCCGTGACAGACCACCACGACGAAACGACGCAACTTCAATGGCTTGAAGAAGACCGGCTCCACGAAGAATGTGGCGTCTTCGGCATCTTCAACCATCCCGACGCCGCGGCCCTGACGGCGCTCGGCCTGCACGCGCTTCAGCACCGAGGCCAGGAAGCCGCGGGGATCGTCAGTTTCGACGGCGAGCACTTCCACACCGAACGCCGGATGGGCCTCGTCGGCGACCACTTCACATCCCGCCCCGTCATCGATCGCTTGAAGGGCGACATGGCGGTGGGCCATGTGCGCTACTCCACCACGGGCGATGCGGTCATGCGCAACGTCCAGCCCCTGTTCGTCGATCTGGAGTCCGGCGGCTTCACCCTCTGCCACAACGGCAACCTGACGAACGCGCTCACCTTGCGCGAGAACCTGATCAGCAAGGGCGCCATCTGTCAGTCGACCACCGACACGGAAGTCATCCTTCACCTCGTCGCCCGGAGCGAGAAGCGCAACTTCGTCGAGCGTTTCGTCGAGGCACTGCTGCAGGTGGAAGGCGCCTACGCCTTCGTCGGCATGACCAACAAGAAGCTGATCGGCGCGCGCGATCCGTATGGCATCCGCCCTCTCGTCCTCGGCCGTCTCGGGGATGCCTGGGTGCTGGCCTCCGAGTCCTGCGCGCTGGACATCATCGGCGCAGAATTCGTCCGCGAGGTCGAGAACGGCGAAGTGATCATCGCGACCAAGGACGGTCTCGAGAGCCATCGCTTCGTGCCGAAGAATCCGGCCCGGCTGTGCATCTTCGAATACATCTATTTCGCCCGTCCCGATTCCATCATCGACGGCCGCTCCGTGTACGACGTCCGCAAAGCCATGGGCCGGCAGCTCGCCCTGGAGGCACCCGCCGACGTGGACATGGTCGTTCCCATTCCCGACAGCGGCGTGCCGGCGGCCATCGGCTACGCGCAAGAGTCCGGGCTCCCGTTCGAATACGGCATCATCCGTAACCACTACGTCGGCCGCACCTTCATCGAGCCCGAGCAGCAAATCCGGCAGCTCGGCGTCAAACTGAAACACAGCGCCAACGAGCTGCAGGTTCGAGGCAAACGCATCGTCCTGATCGACGACAGCGTGGTGCGCGGCACCACATCCCTCAAGATCGTGCAGATGATGCGCGAGGCCGGGGCCAAGGAAGTGCATATGCGCATTTCCAGCCCGCCTATCACCCACCCCGACTTCTACGGCATCGACACGCCGAACCAGGACAAGCTTCTGGCCGCCAACCGCACACTCGAAGAGATGCGCGAATTCATGGGAGCGGACTCCCTGGCCTTTATTTCCGTCGACGGCATCTACCGCGCCATGGGCTTTGACGGCCGCGACGACGACAATCCTCAGTTCACGGACCACTGCTTCACCGGCGAATATCCGACGCGGCTGCGCGATCGCGAAGGCCCGCCGCAGCAGAAGCAGCTTTCGTTCCTTGCCGAGGTCGGTTGACCGACCCTGTTCTCAAAGACCGCATCGCCCTGATCACCGGTGCCTCTCGGGGCATTGGGCGCGCCACGGCCAAGCTTTTGGCGGCTGACGGCGCTCATGTGCTGCTGCTCGGCCGCAATCAGAAGAGGCTCGAGGCGGTCGACGACGAGATCACCGCAGCGGGTGGCAAGGCCACGCTCATTCCGCTCGACATTGCGAACGGTGCCGCGATCGACCCGCTCGGCCCCTCGCTCTATGAGCGCTTCGGCCGTCTGGACATCTTTGTCGGCAACGCCGCTATTCTCGGGGGCCTGCGTCCACTCAATCACATTCCGTCGGAACCTTGGGAGAAGGTGCTCGCGGTCAATCTCACCGCGAATTGGCGGCTGATCCGCACGCTCGATCCGCTGCTTCGCCTCTCCGATGCCGGCCGCGTCGTCTTCGTGACCTCGTCGCGCGTGGCGGCGCAGGGTCGGCCCTACTGGGCGCCCTATTCGGTCTCCAAGGCCGGATTGGAGACCCTGGCGAAAACCTACGCCAACGAGGCGGCCGACAGCACGGTCAAGGTCAACATCGTGGATCCCCGTGCGACTGCAACATCCATGCGGGCCGAAGCCTATCCGGGAGAAGACCAGAGCACGATCAACAGCCCCGAGCAGGCGGCCGAGGCGATCGTCAAACTCTGCCTGCCGTCCGTCACCGAAACCGGACAGATCGTTCCTGTAGCCTGACAAAACGCAGCCCGATCAAGATCTAGCCGGTGGTAATGACCATCCCGTCATAGGCCGGCTCGATGCCGTCGGGGAGCTGCTCCTTGAGCGTCTCGTAATCCAGATCGACATGCATATGGGTGAAGATCGCCCGCTTCGGCTGCATACGCCCGACCCAACCAACCGCCTGATCCACGCTCAGATGGCTGGGATGGCCGGTGTAGCGCAGCGCATCGAGGATCCAGATATCGAGCCCTTCGAGCGTCCTCAACGACTCCTCGGGGAAGTCGCTCACGTCCGGCGAATAGGCGAGCCCGTCGAAGCGATAGCCGAGCGAGTCCGTCGAGCCGTGCTGCTGGAGAAACGGAACCGCCTCGATGGGACCGCCTGGTCCGTCGATGACGATGGGTTCGCCGGGGGTGACCTCGTGCCCGTTTAGCACCGGCGGATATTCGCTGCCGGGAGGCGTGTCGAAGCAATAGTCGAAACGCTGACGCAACACGTCACCCGCCTCTTTCAGGTAGTACACATCCACACGGCGGCGGCCATTATAGGCGACCATGCGCAGGTCATCGATGCCGTGCACATGGTCGGCATGGTCGTGGGTGTAGAGGACGCCGTCCAGGAGACCCACATCGGCATCGTTCAACTGCTCGCGTAGATCGGGCGGCGTGTCCACGAGCACGCGGGTCACGCCGTTCTCCCCTTCCCGCTCCACAAGCAGCGCGCAGCGGCGGCGGCGGTTCTTCGGGTTCGACGGGTCGCAGGCCCCCCATTGATTGCCGATCCGGGGCACGCCGCCGGAGGTCCCGCAGCCGAGAATTGTGGCCTTCAAGCTCATGCGGCGTCTGAGTGCTCTTTGAGAGCAGAACGCGGCACGTTGCTGAAGAGCCTGAAGAAATTATCGGTTGTCAGCGTCGCCAGTGCGTCGAGCCCAAGCCCGCGCACTTCCGCAAGCCGCGCCGCCGTCTTGGCCACATAGGCCGGCTCGTTGGTCTTGCCGCGGAACGGCTCCGGCGCCAAATAAGGCGCGTCCGTCTCCACCAGCAGCCGGTCCGCCGGCACCGACACCGCGATGTCCCGCAGTTCCTGCGCCTTCTTGAAGGTCACGACACCGGAAAACGAGATATAGCCGCCGAGCGCTAGGCCCCGCTGCGCCAACTGCGGCCCGCTCGTGAAGCAATGCAGGATGAAGGGAAACGCGCCCTTGGCGGTCTCCTCTTCCAGGATGGCCGCCATGTCCTCGTCGGCCTCGCGCGAATGGATGACCAGCGGCAAGCCGGTCTCCCGCGCGGCAGCGATGTGGGCGCGGAAGCCCTTCGCCTGGAGCGCCGGAGGCGCGTAGTCGTAATGGTAGTCGAGCCCCGCCTCGCCGATCGCGACCACTTTCGGATGACGTGCGATCTCGATCAGCTGCTCCGCCGTGGTGTCCGGCTCCTCGGCAGCGTTGTTCGGATGCGTGCCGATGGAACAGAAGATGTTGTCGTGCGCCTCGACCAGCTCCTTCAGCTCATCGAACTTCGACACATAGGTGGAGATCGTCACCATCAGCCCTACGCCCGCGTCCTGGGCGCGCGCGAGCACCCCCGGCAGGTCCGATTTGAGCTGGGGGAAATCGAGGTGGCAGTGGCTATCGATCAGCATCACGGAAAGATGAAATGTCGTTAAGGTTCAATATGCTAGCTTCGCCGAAGCGAACCTGAGTCGTGCCTTTGTGCAGCACTTTCGCAGACGAAACAAGCCGACGAAACAAAAGGACGACCTCGGTCGCCACGCACGGGCGACCGCGACCCAAGACAATGCCCGAACGCCTCGACAGAACAGACTTCTCCGCGCGCCGGATCACCCTCGCGCTCACGGCCGCACTGGCGGCAGCTACCCTGCTTATGCTGCCCATGGGCGCCGCGCAGGCAGCCTGCAGCAAGCGCGTCTACGTCTACAGTGCCGACTGGTGCGGCACCTGCCGCCGCCTGCGGTCCTATCTCGATCTTAACCGCATTCGCTACACGCTGTTGGATGCGGACAACCCACGCGTTAAGGCAGACATGCAGCGGCGCTTCGGCAACCTCGCCGTGCCCCGCACCCTGATCGGCCGGTCCGTTGTCAGCGGCCTCGACACAGCCAAGATCCAGAAGCTTTGCCGCTAGGAGAACTTCTCATGGAAAGCGCGACCGAGAACGGAACCGAATTCATGGATCCGCGTTTGCCCTGTATGACAATCGCACTCGCCTTTGCCGGTACTCTGGTCTTCGCGGTCCTCGTCTCGGCCTTCTTCGACAGCGTCAGCAACTAACCGGCTCGCCGGTTCGACTGCCGGGCACCGACTCGATCCAAGCAGGGTCGAGTTGCCCCGTGGCATTGTGGCTGCGGCGATCCTCGCCGACCGTCAAACGATCCCAGTGTGATCAATGAACCCTATCGATCTGTCGGCAGTGGCATCGCTGGTGGGATCGAAGGACAGAATCTGCCTGTAGTAAGCGTCCAACGCGCTCACCAAAGGTTCGAAGGTTTTGTCGTCCCCCACGTTCACGTTGATGGCGGGACGGTCGGCGATTGCCACATCGACGCTGCCGCGATGGACCTTGATCCGGCATTTCACCAACCACGTCTTCTTTGGAAACGCATCGGGCTCGCGCGACATGGTGAGGCCAACGTAGCCATCGTACTGCCCCTCCTCGTCGCGCGGCAACTCGGTCCGCACATCACGCACCAGCTGATACTGCTCGGCAGAGTTGGGGTCCCGGTCGTCCATGTAGGCCGCCACGTAGGGATGGTATCTCCCGGAGTGCGGGTTCGTGAACTTCTCAGGTGCGTTGATCCGGTATTTGAAGGCGTTCGCGAGCTCCAGCAGGATTCCTGTCGCACGCCGATCGCAGGCATCGATACGGTCCATCAATTGTGCGAACTGGCTGCATAGCTCGTCGAAATCCGGCATCTATCGCTGACTCCATTCCTCTCATCACCCGAACTCTGTGCGATTCGAGTATACAGATCAGAATACTACTAGTGCGCGATATTGTGTCCCAGCGATGTCTGGAGCGAATTCGAATCTGGATTAATGAGAAACGTCCGGAGGGCCTCGGCCCGCCGTCAGCCCGCTAGCGAAGCTAGTCGCCTTCCGGCTCCACATAGCGCGGGAAGACGGCTTGCGGCGGCGGTAGCTCGGTTCCAGGCTTGAGGCGCCCCGCCTCGCCGAGACGATCGAACGCCCGCGCCTCCACCGGCACATTCAACAGGTCCAGCAGCTTGGCACCGCTCTCGGGCATCACCGCCTGTGCGAGAATGGCTGCCTGGCGCACCACCTCAGCCGTCACGTAGAGGATCGTACCCATGCGCTCCGGGTCGGTCTTTTTGTGGGCCCAGGGCTCTTCGCCCGCGAAGTAGCGGTTTGCATCCGCAATCAGGGCCCAGATGACTTCGAGCGCCTTGTGAATGGCGAAGGCGTCGATCTCCGCTTCCACGCGTGGCAGAAGCCCATCGGCTTCGGCGAGGATCGCCTTGTCGTTGTCCGTGAGTGCGCCGGGCTCGGGAACGATCCCCCCACAGTTCTTGGCGATCATCGATAGCGAGCGCTGCGCCAGATTGCCGAGGTCGTTGGCAAGGTCGGCGTTGATACGCTGCACGATGCCGTCGTGGCTGTAGTTGCCGTCCTGGCCGAACGGCACTTCGCGCAAGAGGAAGTAGCGGATCTGGTCGACACCGTATTCGCCGACGAGCGCGTTCGGATCGATCACGTTGCCGACCGACTTCGACATCTTCTCCCCGCGATTGTAGAGGAAGCCGTGACCGAACACTTGTTTCGGGAGCGCGACGCCCGCCGACATCAGAAAGGCCGGCCAGTAGACCGCGTGAAAGCGGATGATGTCCTTGCCGATGATATGGACGTCCGCCGGCCAGTATTTCTTGAAGGACTCGGAGTCTTCGTCCGGGAAGCCGACGCCGGTGATGTAGTTCGTCAGCGCGTCCACCCACACATACATGACGTGCTTGGGGTCGTCCGGAACCGGCACGCCCCAATCGAACGTCGTGCGCGAGACGGACAGATCGCGCAAACCTCCGCGCACGAAACTTTTCACTTCGTTGGCGCGCGTTTCGGGGCCGATGAAATTCGGGTTTTCATTGTAGTAAGCGAGCAGCCTGTCCTGAAATTGCGACAGACGGAAGAAGTAGCTCTCCTCCTCGACCCACTCGACGGGCGTTCCTTGCGGCGAGAGCTTGGCGCCGTCCGGGCCCTCGCTCAGTTCACTCTCGTCGTAATAGGCCTCGTCGCGTACCGAGTACCAGCCGGCATATTTGTCGAGATAGATATCGCCGGCGGCGGCCATGCGCCGCCACAGCTCCTGCGTCGAGCGCTTATGGCGCTTCTCGCGCGTGGTGATGAAGTCGTCGTTCGAGCAGTTGAGCACTTCAACCATCTCACGGAATTTTGGCGTGTTGCGGTCCGCGAGCTCGGAGACCTCGATGCCCTGCTTGCGGGCCGTCTGCAGCATCTTGATGCCGTGCTCGTCGGTGCCCGTGAGGAAAAACACGTCCTTGCCCTGCAGCCGCCGGAAGCGCGCGATCGCATCGGTCGCCACCGCCTCGTAGGCGTGTCCGATATGCGGCGCATCGTTCGGATACGAGATCGCGGTCGTGATGTAATAGGTTTGTTTGTCGGCCATTTTGTCTCCCATAGCGGAGACATAGCCTTGCCTCCCCTCCCTGCCAAGCATGCTCATTCAACAGGTCAGGATGTTTGGCCGGATGCAAGCTCCTGAAGGCCGAACCAGCTGTTGAGGACGAGCAGGCCCCGGTCGAGATTCAATGCGAACGTCTCGGCGCGCGCGGCCGAAATCGCCTCCCAGGTCTCGGCCCAGGCCGGCAAGGTCTCCGCGGTCAGCAAGCGTTGCGCGAGCTTCTCCTCCGCTCCCCTGAGCCCCGTCCCGGTGGCGCCGTAGTGCACCAGCCGTTCGATCAGCCCAAGTAGCAGCGCGAGGTAGAGTTCGAGCTGCTCCGTCTCGTTGACGCTCGCCAGCTTCTCGGCCTGGCGCTGCACCCGCGCACCGTCCAGATCCGGCAGTGCCTCGAACGTGGCGACGATATCGTTGTAGAGCCCGATGCCCTCGCCGGTGACGAGTTCGAGCGCGCGCCGCACACTCCCCTGCGACAAGGCCATGGCCATGCGAAGCGTTTCCTCGTCGGCCTCGAGTCCGTCCCGCTCGAGCGCAGCCCGGACTGCCCCGGCGAGCGCCGGATCGTCCAGCGGAGACAGGCGTAAGGCGCGGGTCCGGGAGCGGATCGTCACCGGCAGCCGCCCTTCCGCGTTCGAAACCAGCAGGAACAGCGTGTTCGACGGCGGCTCTTCGAGCGCCTTCAACAGAGCGTTCGCGGCGTTCTGGTTGAGTTGGTCGGCCCGGTCCACGATCACGACGCGCCACGAGCCATCGCCGGCGGTGCTGCCGAGAAAACTGCGCAGCCGCCGCACTTCGTCGACGCTGATCACTTGCGAATAGCGCTTCGTCTTCTCCATCCACGTACGGCGGATGAGCAGCAGGTTGGGATGCGCCAAGCCGGACACTTTGCGAAAGATCGGGTGATCGGGTGCGACGTCCGCCGGCTCGCCGGGAATAAGATCGCCGGCCTCTGCGTGGGCGAGGATGGTGCGGGCCAAGCGATAGGCGAGCGTCGCCTTGCCAATGCCCTCGGGGCCTACCAGCAGCCAGGCGTGATGCAGGCGCCCGCTGCGAAGCGCCTCTTCGAACTCCTGCGCCGCCTCGTCGTGACCGAAGACGCGATCCACCTCGCGCGGGCTCGAGAACGGCTCCAGCCGATCGGGCTCGACGGGACCGGCGCTGGCCTTATTCGGTGCGGCACTCATGATGGACTGCTCAGGACGCCCCGATTACGGATTGAGGCGCTGCAGGACCGTCTCCCAGACATCCTCGGCGACCATGGCTTCGGGCTGACTTGCGTCCACCACGACGCAGCGGCCCGGCTCTTCCTCCGCAATGTCCAAGAATCCACGCCGAATGCGCTCATGGCTCATGAGCTCCTGGCTTTCGAAACGGTCGAGTTCCTGACCTTCGGCGCGCGCCGCGACGCGCGCAAGCCCCTCCTCGGCCGGAATGTCTAGAACAAACGTGATGTCGGGCATCACGGCACCGACAGTGAGTTGCTCCAAGGCATTGATGAGCCCCCGCGGCACGCCGCCCGTCGACCCTTGGTAGGCCCGCGTCGAGTCGACGAACCGGTCGCAGATGACCCACTGGCCCTGTTGCAGCGCGCCCTGGATCGCATTCTCGATGTGATCGGCACGTGCGACCGCAAACATGACGGACTCCGCCAGCGGGCCGAATTGCGCCACTTGTCCGGACAGCAACACCTCACGGATGTCCTCCGCCGCCGGCGACCCGCCGGGTTCGCGCGTCACGAATACGGGCCGGCCGGAGCGCGACAGCCGCTCGGCAAGAATGTTGACCTGGGTCGACTTGCCGGAGCCCTCGCCGCCTTCGAAAGTAATGAAGCGTCCGATCTCGATGGCTTGCTGCATGGTGGAAGGGGCTCGCGTACCCGGCGCTAGAGCAACCAGCCGAACGCAAGCACAAGCAGGGAATCGATGCCCCGCATGGCGAAGCCGCTGCTGTTGATGTCTTCGCCGGCATAGAGCGGGATCTCGTTGATCGCAGCCAGGTCGGCCGACTTCACTTTCAAGGTCGCGATCTGGTCGCCCTTCTTGATCGGTGCCTTGATGGGTCCCTCGTAGATGATCTCACCCGAGACGGCACCCGTGGCGCTGGCCGGAAGGAGGAGATCGATCGCGCCGTCGCCGACCAGTGGCACGTAGTGCTTCTCACCGCCCCATACCAATGCATCGCTGACCTGCTGCCCGTCTTCGAACAGCCGGAAGGGACGGAAGCTCTTGAAGCCCCACTCCAGCACCCGGCGGGACTCCTTCTCGCGATCGCCTTTGTTCTCGAGCCCCGTAAGAACGAGCACCAGCCGCTGGTCGCCGCGCTTGGCGCTCGACACGAGGCCATACCCGGCCTCCTGCGTGTAGCCGGTCTTCAGACCGTCGACACCAATATCGGCCCAAACGAGCGGGTTCCGGTTGCGGAAGGTGAACTTGTCCCGATAGCGGAACTCCTTCTGCGCGAAGTAGTGATAGTACTCGGGAAAGGTTTCGATGATGTGCTTGGAGAGCAGCGCCAGATCGCGCGCCGTCATCAGATGGCCTTCGGCAGGAAGCCCGGTCGGGTTCGCAAAGTTGGAGCCGGTCAGTCCTATTTGCTTCGCGTAGTCGTTCATCATCTTGACGAAGCCGCCCTCGGTCCCGCCGATCCCTTCGGCAAGGATGAGCGCCCCGTCGTTCGCCGACTGAACGGTGACGCCCTGGATCAGGTCGCTGACGGTGATCGGGCTACCGAGAGGCGCGAACATGGCGGCGGTTCCAGACGGCGCGCCGCCGGTTCGCCAAGCGTGCTCGCTCACGGTGAAGGTGTCGTCGAGCGTTATGCGCCCTGACTTGAGCTCGCGAAAGACCACGGCCAGCGTCATGAGCTTGCTCATACTCGCGGGCGGAATTTGCTTATCGGCGTCCTTCTCGTAGAGGACGAGATCGGCGCCTGAATCCATCAGAATCCCGCTTTGGGCCTTGGTGGTGAATTCGTTGGTCTTCTTCGCCGCCGCAGAGGCAACGCCCGCGGCCAACGCCACGCCAAGCGCGCAGAATGCGCAGGCAACGGCAACTTTCGTCAATCTACGCAGAGAGCGCACGCGATCACATCGTTCTTGAGGAATGGTGGTCTAACCGCCGCCAAAGACGGCCGCCTAGGCGCGGCCACTATCGAATGGTTAATGCTAAAAATCAACCGGGGACGGACCAACGCTCAGTTTTGCAAGATGATTTTGGCGCCCCGGTACCCTGCATCGGCAACGTCCAACAGTGCCGCCGCCGCGGTTATCCCATCCACAAACGGCCCGACGCGGACGCGGTAATAGGTCTCGCCCTGTTCGGCGATCGGCGCGACTTCGACCGGTCCGACACCTGCGAGTGCGGTCCGCGCCCGTTGCGCGTTCGCGTGGTTCTTGAAGAATCCAGCCTGAATCATGGGGCCCTGAAGGTCTTCGGATGAAGACGGGCCAATGGCGCCGGTCACCGCCACGTCACCTACTCCGCCGCCACGAATAACCGTCGGCTCCGGAGTCGCCTCGGCCACGGCAACAATGGCCGAGCGGTCGGGCCGATCAGGCAACGGCGGCACCGGCGGAGGCCCAGGCGGCCCCACCGCGATCACAACTTCCGCCATGCCGTCGGGGTCGGTCGTCCCGGCATATTGCGAGTAGCCCCGTGTCGACAGATAGTCGCGCTCGAACGCATCGTCGCCGTCTAGACTCGCCTTGCGGAGATAGCGCACCCGCACATTGGCCGTGCCGGACCTTTTGAATCCGAGCACTTCGGCTGTGTGCCGGGAAAGATCGATCAGCCGCCCATCGCGAAACGGACCTCTGTCGTTCACGCGCACCACCGCGCTCAGGCCGTTGTCGATATTGGTGACCTTCACGTAGATGGGCAGCGGCAAGGTAGGATGAGCGGCCGACAACCGCTCCATATCGAAGATTTCGCCATTGGATGTTTTGCGGCCGTGAAACAGGTCGCCGTACCAGGACGCGACGCCCCTCTGATCGTAGCTGGGGTCTGCCGCCGGAACGTAGCGCACGCCTTCGATCTCGTAGGGGTCGCCGATCTTGAAATGACCGCCCCCTTTGGGTGCGGACTCGCCGATCTGGACGTACCGCTTCCCGAGGCCGGCGGATTCCATGCCCTCGGGCACCCCGTCAGGCCAAAGCCAGAGGACCGATACCGAAAGAAGAAGGAGAACAAACCACGCCCGTGCGTCAAAGACGCGTCGAGTCAGAGACTTAACGCGGCCGGAGCTGGGCTCAGGTCCGTCCGATGTCACCCCGTCCAATGATCCGCCCCCCAAAAGGGCTCAAGGAAGCCGCGCCGGAAGAGCTACGAACGCAGAACAAAGTGAACTCCTCCGGCGCACGTTCAATGTGAGCCCAACTCGGTTATCAAAGAATAAATGCGGCCCCTATTTGCAGACGCTCCGGTGGAAAGACTCTCCGGCGCATAAAATATGCCCCAGAATCAGGCCATTATAGCGCGGTCAAGCTGACAGCATCAGATTGTTAACCATAGCAAGACAATCCCGTGCCCCAACGGCCACAGAGTCTTTGAAATCACTCGGGAAACACCCTGCAAGCCTTGTCGCGCAAAGGTTAACTGGCTAACGTCCGGGGTGATGGGCGGGTGCTGCTGTCAGCATAGACTGACACCTCACCAAAGTAACAACCGAACGGACGTACGAATGGGTTCGTGGGCGAAGTTGGCGACAACCGCTGCGGCGGCGGTGTGTCTGGTCCTGGGTGTTCCCGGGATCGTGTCCGCCGCTGGGGTCTCCGAACCGCAGCGCGAGGCTATGCTTCAGCGCATGATCGCCAATCCGAGCGATCTCGATCTCGCATTCGAATACGCACAAGCCTCGTCCGATGCCGGCGACTATGAAGGCGCGATTTCCGCCCTCGAGCGCATGCTCATCTACGCGCCCAACACGCCCCGCCTCCAGTTCGAGCTCGGCGTGCTCTACTACAAGCTCGGCGCCTATGAGGTCGCCCGCAGCTACTTCGAACAGGTGCTCCTCAATCCGAGCGTGCCGAACGAAATTGCCGACCAGGTTCGGCTCTATATCCAGCAGCTCGCCCTCGCCGCGGACCCGCCGCCCTTCTCCGCGTCGATTTTCAGCGCCATCCGCTGGGAGAGCAACGCCAACTTTGGCCCGGGCACCAACACGGTGACCTTGAACGGCATCGACTTCACCCTGGGCGACCAGTCCGTCGGCCGCCCCGGCTGGAGCTGGTTGAACATCGGGACGCTGCATTACTCCTACGATCTGAAGAACCAGGGCGACCGGATCGAGTTCGACTTCCTGGCCTACTCGACGGTCTATTTCGACGACGAACTCTCGGACATCGATCTCGACTTCTTCGAGGTCACCCTCGGCCCGAGCTTCAACATGAAGCGCATCGGCTGGGACCAGACCCGGTTGTTTCTCTACGCGATCGGCGACCTGTCCTATCTCGGCTACGACTCGTATTTCTACGCACCGGGCGCAGGTATCCGGCTCTTGAGCTTTGCGGCGACGCAGAGCGTGCTCGATGCCCGCCTCGAAACGCGCTACCGCGACTTCCAGGACAACAGTGAACTGCCCACCAATTCGCTGCGCACCGGCTTTCAGACCCGGCTCGGGGTGAACTACACCTACTACCTCACGCCCGGTCTCGTTCTGACAACCCAGGTTTACGCGCAACGGGAGGCGGCCGACGCCGACTTCTACGCCAATACGGAAGTCGCGTTCTCGGCCGGGTTCGCCTACACCTTCGAGAACCCGCTGTGGCGTGCCGACTACCCCCTGACTTGGCAACTGGGCGCGGGCGCATCCGGCGCGACTACGACGATCCCGATCCGACGATCGATCCCAACGAGTCCGAGCGGGACGATACGTGGTGGGCGCGGACGGCGGTGGTGGTCCCTGTCGCGGAGACCTGGGCGCTCGTGCCGCAAGTCGAGTATCGCGACCAGCAGTCCAACTACGACCTGCGGACATTCGACGACCTGACGACGATGCTTGGCATCCAGAAGAGGTTCTAGCGTGGGTGCCGTACGCGCAGTCGTAGCGTTCATGGCACTCGGCGCGGCGATTCTCGGTGCGCCAACGCACGCCGCCGCGAACAAGGTGGGCGTGGCGGCCGCCGTCAATCCGGACGCCTTTTCCGGCGGCAAGGAAATCCGCATCGGCAAATCGATCTTCTACAATGAGAGGATCAGCACCGACGCCAACGGCGTGGTTCAGGTTCTGCTCGTGGACGGCTCTACCTTCACCGTCGGCAAGAACTCCAACGTCGTCATCGACAAGTTCGTCTACGACCCCAACAAGAAGACCGGCGAGATCGTCACGTCCTTCTCGAAGGGCTCGATGCGCTTCATCGGCGGCAAGATCTCGAAGAATCCCGGCGGCGTGACCGTCAACACGCCGGACGGCAGCCTGGCCATCCGCGGCGGCATGGCCCAGGGCGCGATTACCTCGCGCGGCACCATCTTCTCCTTCCTTTTCGGCAACGAGATGGTCTTCAAGAGCAAGAGCGGGAAGGTCTACACGGTTTACCAGCCCGGCTACACGCTCGACCTGAGCAGCGGGGTGCCGACGATCCGGCCGACAACCGCGGAAGACATTCAGACGATCCTGGCCAGCCTATCCAACGGCAACACGAATACGGCCGGCGTGACCACGGACAACCAGCCCCCGCCGCAGAACTTCGTGATCCTGCCGCAAGACTTCCAGCAGATGATCATCGACGCCACCGGTACGCGGATCAGCGACGAAATCCTGCAGCAAATACTCGCGTTGCAGGAGACGACTATCGAGCAGCTCGAGGAGACGAGCATCGACTTCACGATCGGCGGCTATGGCAGCGGCATCGCGCACGACGACTACGGCAATTACACCACCGTCGGGAGCAAGTACTCGACCGACTTCGATTACAATGAGGACTCCGACGTCATCACGTTGACGCTGCACAACGTCGAAGGGTCTCCGCAACCATCCGGACCAAATCTCGGCATCTTCAAGTTCAGCCCGGTCTCCAACAACAACTGGACCCTGTCCAGCCTCCGGCTCATCGACCACAGCGGAAACCCATTTTACGTGACCGACCCGACCGGTGGGGCAGAACGGCGGACGCAAGTGATGTGCCCGGGTTGCAACTTCATCGAATGGGGCGAGTTCCACGCGGACTATAAGTACAGCTCTTACCCGAACGACCCGTACGCCATGCAGGAAGACATCAACAATGGCTGGTGGGTTGGCGGCGCGGTCACCGCGTTCAAGGACCTGCCGACGACCGGCACGGCGACCTACTCCGGAACGGCCCGGGGCACGATCCTCGACTACAATCTGGACGGCGCGCAGGTCGAAGGCCGCGGCGATCTCGACATGAGCTGGAGCTTCGCCAAACGCTCGGGCCAGCTCTCGATCTCCGACTTCAAAGCCATTTCGTCGCCCTTGCAGAATTACACCCCGCCGACGCTGAACGTCTCCGGCACGATGTCCACACCGGGAAGCGTGAATCGCTTCTCCGGCGACATCAGCGGCATGGCCGGACAGATTCCCGTTTCGGGCGGCGCCTTCGGCTCCTTCGTGACCGACGGACGGCGCCCGGCTGCCGGAGTCATTGGCAACTGGGGCGCAAAGACATGAACAACTACTACCGTGCAACGGGCATTTTTGGTGCTGCTGCAAAGCATTAGAGCGCTTCAGCTAAAGTGGTGCCGCAGGTAGTACCGGCCCGTCCAACTGGCGCGATTGGACAATGAAACCCGGCAAAACTGTGCTATATCAATAATCGGAATTTCTCTTCTTTACGGCTTTTAGAAGAGGCTTGAGGGATGGTCAGAAACGGTCACTTGACGCTGCCACGCAGCGCCGTGGCGATCGCGCTGCTTTGTAGCGCGGGCGTTGGCCTTGCCCTGTCCGCCCCCGCCTATGCCGCCAAGGTCGGCGTCGCAGCGGCCGTTAATCCGGACGCCTTTTCGTCGCTCTCCGGCGTGCCCAACAAGCAGCTGAATATCGGCAAGTCGATCTTCTACAACGAGCGCATCGAGACCACGGCGCAAGGGCTCGTGCAGGTGCTGCTGGTGGACGGCTCGACCTTCACGGTCGGCCCCAACTCCAACCTCGTCATCGACAAGTTCGTCTACGACCCGAACAAGAAGACGGGCGAGTTGGTCGCGACCTTCTCCAAGGGCTCCATGCGCTTCATCGGCGGCAAGCTGTCGAAGAACGCGGGCGGCGTGAAGGTGAACACGCCGTCGGGCGCGCTCGCCATTCGCGGCGGCATGTTCCAGGGCAACACGCAGAAGAAGATCTATTCCTTCCTCTACGGCCACTCTATGTCGATGCAAGGCCGGAACGGGCGAACGCAAACGGTCTATCAGCCCGGCTACACGCTCGATCTTTCGCGCGGCGGCAGCGGCACCGTCCGCCCCACCACGGCCGAGGATACGGCTGTCTTTGCGAGAGCACTGACCAGTCGCGGCGGTTCGACTGCATCGAACAGCGAAAACGGCGGTCAAAGCAATGGTGGTCAAGGCGGATCCGACGGCGGATCCGAAGGCGGCGGGCAGCAGCAGGCCGGAACGAACCAGCTATCTCAGTCAGTCAGCATTCAGGACATGGTTTCCAGTGCGACTTCAGAGGCTATCAACAACGAAATCGAAAAACAGATCGAAGAACAGAAGACGCAAGATACTCCGCCGCCGACCAACACGCCGGCGAAGACACCAACGCCAACCACCACAACTACTCCGCCTGCCCCGCCGCCTGAGATCGACGCACGCATCATCCAGACGGCGCCGAACGGCATCGCTACCGGCGATTTCAACACAACCTTCCAGGTCATCGACAGACGTCTTGTCGCCGACCTTCCGTCCGTCGATCCGGAGGGCTGCGAGGGGCAGAATTGCGAAGTCGACGTTCAGTCTGACTTCAGCTCGGACTTCGCAGAACTAGACGTCAACAATCTCGGCGGCCGGCCGTCGCTGCAGTTCGATTTCCCGGAGACACTTCAGTGCGTCAACGGCTTCTGTCCCGTCACGGATGCGAAGGTGATCGTCGACGGCGAGACGGTGGAATATTTCGGCGGGGCGGTCATCAAGCCAGGTTTCTTTGCATATCAGGTGGCCCGAGGCGAGAACGCCAACGAAGAGCTGGGGCCGCTCAACGCTCTCGACGAATCCCTTCTCATCTTCGGCGGCAAGAAGCACAATTTCCAAGCTCCCAGCGGCAAGATTTATGTTTTTGCGCTCACGAGCGATGTGATCCAGCAGAGCGCGGCTCCGTTCGCATCCGCCATGTCGACCGATTACTCGACGCCCGACGATGTGATCGGCGTCGTCACACCGCTACTGGCCAAGGAGCAGAATACCGGCGCCCCTGACGATCAGAGCCGGCCGGTTTGGCTACAATCGACCTTTGCCCTCGGTACCGGCGAGTCCAGCCGTCAGTCCTTCGTCAATATCGCGCTGGGCGAATGGTCTCCGGAAGGTGGCATTCAAGGATCTCGCAGGGGTGGCTCGGACCTCGACGGCGAGGATTATAGTTTCACGGGCGACATCGCGAGTCTCGAAGGCCCCGATGGCGGTCACTTCCTCGGTGCCGACGATGCGCTACCGAATGCCGTCCTGACCCTCGGCGGCCCCGGCACCGAAAACGCCGGCCGCGACACGCCGCTCAATGGCGACACAAGCCCAATTGAGCAGTCGGGGGCCACTTATCACGTCGCCGCTGGGACCGAAGCCATCGAGGGGAGCGAAACGTCGTCCGGCACCTTCACTGGCTTTGCGGCCGGCTTCTCGCAACGGGCCGGCAACAACGAGTTGCGCTCGCTCGTCAACAATTCGGCGGACGAAGTCGTTTTGGAGTTGGATTCGCCCACCAACACGCTCACAGCGTCGGTCAATGTGGGAGATGGTCGGCTGCTTCAGAATCCCAGATACAGCTACCAATTCGGAGGTGAAGGCAATTCGGCCCTTATCAGCGACAATGTCTTTGGAGCAATTGAAACACCGGGCGAGTCGGAAATCGGCGAGACAACGTTGGAGCTTGTCCCGACCATCATAACCAAGACTTTCCTCAAGGGCACGCCGTGGGAGACCACGAAGACTTACGAAATCGACGTGCCTACTCTGGTCGACCATGACTACACGCCGGATGTGGAGGGCTATATCGTCAGCGCGGATGCCTTGGGCGCAAACGAGGTGCTGTTCGCTGGACAAACGGTGACGAACCCCGCGGACCCTGAAGGTCCACTCGTCCAGAGGCGCGCCTTCTGCCAGGACTGCGACTTCATCAAATGGGGCGCTTGGGGCACGCGCTCGCGCTATACCGATCACTCGGGCAAGCAGGTCACCGAGGATACCCATCTTGGCTGGTGGATTGCGGGCGATGTTGTCCCAGAAGAGAATATTGATAGGCTCCAGGAACTCCAAGCAACGGCACTTTACGAAGGTGACGCGATCGGCACCGTCGCCAAGTTCAAGAACGGGACTTGGAACCAGTCTGTCGCCAGGGGGGACATGACCCTCGACTGGAAGTTCGCCAAACGTAGCGGCGATTTCTCAATCAAGAACTTCGACAACCGGAACTTCGGCGGTAAGCTCGTAAATTTGCCGGGAACGTCGGGATTCAGCGGCATCGTCGGCAAACTCAACACTAACAATGCAGGTAGGTCGATCGTCGGCTCCGCGAGTGGCTCCTTTGTCGGGTTCCGAGGGTTGGACAAGACCCCAAAGGGCGTAATCGGGAACTTCGACGTGCACCAGGCCAACGACAAGTGGCGCGCCAACGGTATCTTCGGCGGCACGCAGCGTATCAATCGCTGAGTCTACCCTTCTGAACGCCCTCCCACGCGCCCTTCCCGACTGCTGACAGCCACCTCCGCACCCCCCAAAAAGCGTCGTTTGAGCGTTTTCTTCGCCACATTTCGGCGCCCTATTCCGCTGCGTCTCGGAAGTTTTGGCGGTTTGGCGAAAAGCTTGCCCTGCCTTTTTCTGTCCCCACATGACCGGCTTGCCAACGCCTTGCGCGGCCCACGGCATTCGACACCAACGGGACGGGACAGGTCTTCATGCTCGCTTCGATTAGCCTCACACCGAGGGCGACCGCGATTGTCGCAAGCTCGGTTCTCTCGGTCCTGCCCCTATCCGGTATGGACGCCACCGCAGAAGCCGCCGATCGCGTCGGCGTCGCTTCCGCCGTCACACCGAAAGCCACCAGCACGCCGCCAGGCGCGGGCACGCGGACCCTCAAGATCGGGAAGTCGGTCTTCTACAACGAACGGATCACCACGTCGGACTCCGGCGTCGTGCAGGTGCTTCTGGTCGACGGTTCCACCTTCACCGTCGGCCCCCGCTCGAGCCTCCTCATCGACAAGTTCGTCTACAACCCGCACAAGGCACGGGCGAGATGACCGCCACGCTCTCGAAGGGCGCCCTGCGCTTTGTCGGCGGGAAGCTCTCGAAGCAGGAGCCCGCCGTGAAGGTCAAGCGCCCGCCGGCGAGCTGACCGTGCGCGGCGGCATCTTCCAGGGCATCGTGAACAGCTCCAACCAGGCGGTCTTCGCCTTCGTCTTCGGCGACTATCTGGCGCTGAACCGCAAAGGACGCCGCTACACCATCAAGCAGAGCGGCAACTTGTTCGCCATCGGTAATTCGGGCCCGCCCATCATCCGGCGCACCACCCAGACGGATACCAATCTCATCCTGGCCGCGATCTCCGGCGGCACCGCCGCCAAGGTCTACAAGACGAAGGGGAACCCTTGGCCGTTCTACTACGGCATCCAGCCGACCGGCCGTTTTCCGGATAAGCCGTTCGTCCGCGACCAGTTCTACGACGCCCGCCCGATCAAGCTGCACCGCGTTCCGGAGCCGAAGGTGCGCGTGCCTGACGTCCACCGGCCGCACACGCCCCCCACCCCTCCCGTACGCGTGCCCAAACCGCCTAGCGTGACGCAGACGCCGCTCTATACCTCTCCCGGGTACACCTGCGCGAACTGCTAAGCAGCGCTCCCCGAGCCACGAATCTCCCTCTCTTGGCCGATGACGGCGTGTCATGGTCGCGTGTCATTTCCGGGTGTCATGCGGACCCTTTAAGGTCTCCCCGCCCGTCCCCATTTTCAGGGGACGGGTTTGACCCTTCCTGCCAAGCCGGCCTTCCCGGGAGTTCCGATGTTGTTTCATCACGCCTCACCTAAGTTCTTGTCACGCACCACGACCCCTCGCCTTGCGCATGTCCTTTTGCTCGCAGGGCTGGGACTTGCCGTCGCGGCCGCAATCGTCTTCTTCGCGCCGCGCGTCGCCAGCGCCGAACCCACCGACATCACCGTTCGCGTGCTGAGCAAGGACGCCAAGTTCGTTGGCTCCAGCATGGGCGGCGCGCGCGTGATCGTGCGGGACGCCGACACCGGAAAGATCCTGGCCGAGGGCGTGACCGAAGGCGGCACGGGCGACACCGGCCGCATCATGCATGAGGACGGCGGACGCCGCGCGACGCTCTCAAGCGAGGGCGCAGCCAAGTTCGACGCCACCATCGATATCGAGGTGCCTCGCCTGGTCGAGGTCGAGGTGTTCGGTCCCCTCGCCCAGCGCCAAAGCGCGAACCGCGTGACCGTCACCCAATGGGTGGTGCCTGGAAAAGACATCACCGGCGGCGATGGCTGGCGCGTCGAGCTGCCGGGCTACGTGGTTGACGTGCTCGACCCGCCCACGCATGTGAAGCTTGCCGGAACGACCGACAAGGTCGATCTGCGCGCCAATGTCAGCCTGATGTGTGGCTGCCCCATCACGCCGGGCGGCTTGTGGGACGCGGACGAACTCGAAGTCAAAGCGCTCGTCACCCATAACGGCGAGAAGCTCGCGCCGATCGACCTTGCCTTTGGCGGCGAGGCGAGCCAATTCGCCGGCAGCGTGCCGGTGACGGCGCCGGGCCTCTACGACGTGACCGTCTATGCGCACAATCCGCGCACGGGCAATACCGGGCTCGACCGCACGACCTTTATCGTCGCCAAATAGGATCGCTCCATCGCTCTCCGCAAAGTGCGATGAGCAGACGCGCGCGGCCTTGCCCGAAACGTGCGGCCCCTATCCGAAGCCCCGCATTGTCCCGCCGCTCTTGTTGTGCGCTGCCGCAAACCCCAAATAAAGGCTCCCCACCCGAGCCGTCGCCAGCGGCTTGACCTGTCGCCGTCCCCCGGCTTTGCTCTGGATAATAGCTTTCGCGGTCGAAATTGAAGGCCGACGATATGCGAGGCGGCGGCATACGAATGCGGCCGGAACTGAAAACGACCGAAGTTCGAAACGAGACTGTGAATGCGTGATCCCAAGTCCGACCCAACCGCGCGGATGTTCGCCGAGGCCTGCGCGATGCTCAAACAGGCCGAGCAACTCCAGCGGCAGTTTTTCGGGCCGTCGAGTGGCACCAGCAGCGCCTGCTGGGAACCGCCGGTCGATATTTTCGAGACCGAGCGCGAGGTGACCGTAATCACGGCGCTGCCGGGGGTCCGCCCCGAGGCCGTCCGGGCCGAGATCGAAGGCACGACGTTGATCGTCACGGGCGTCCGGGCCATTCCGGCCGCGGGGCGCGGCGCCAATATCGTCCGGCTCGAGATTCCCTACGGGCGATTCGAGAGGCGCATCGCCATTTCCAGCCGTTTGAGGCTCATCGGCAAAGAACTCGAAAATGGATGTCTGAAACTGATCTTTACGAAGGCAGGCTAACCCACTCACTGAAGTGCACATCATGAATGAGCAAGACCAAAACCTGACCACCGAGAGTCTGCAGAAGACCGAGGAGACCACCGAGTCCCAGACCACCACGGGACAGGAAGAGTCGGCCTTTCCCGAGCTGCCGAACGATGCGGTCATTCTGCTGCCGACGCGCAACGCGGTGCTGTTTCCGGGCGTGGTCGCCCCCCTGATGGTTGGGCGTCCCCAGACCGTCGCCGGCGCGCAAGCGGCTGCACAAGCGGGCAAGCCCGTCGGCGTGCTGCTGCAGAGCGACCCGAGCGCCGACGCGCCGGGCCCCGACCAGTTGAACCGTGTCGGCACCATTGCCGAGATCATGCGCTATGTGACGTCGCCCGACGGCGCCCATCACCTCGTCGTGCGCGGCATGAACCGCTTCAAGGTTCTGGAGATCCTCGACGGATACCCGTTCCTTGCGGCGCGGATCGAGGAAATCGGCGGATTGGAAGTGTTCTCAACCGAGCTTGCGGCCCGGGTCCATCAGCTGCGCGAACGTGCGCGTGAGGCCCTGTCGCTCCTACCCAATGCGCCGGACGAACTCGGCGGTGCCCTGGAGCAGATCGAGTCGCCCTCCATGCTGGCCGACTTCATTGCCAACGTCATGGATATCAGCCCGCCGGAGAAGCAGGGCATCCTCGAGACATTCGACGTGTCCGACCGCATCGACAAGGTGCTGCGCGAACTCGTGCAGCAGATCGAGGTATTGCGCCTGTCGAAGCAAATCGGCGAGCAGACGCAGGAGTCCCTGTCCGGGCGCCAGCGCGAACACATCCTGCGCGAGCAGCTTCGCCAGATCCAAAAGGAGCTTGGCGAAGGCGAGGACGGCGAGGCCGAGATCGCCGAGCTGCGCGAGGCCATCGACAAGGCCGAAATGTCCGAGGAAGCGGAGACGCAGGCCAAGAAAGAACTTCGCCGCCTGGAGCGCATGCCCGAGGCGTCAGCCGAGCACGGCATGATCCGGACGTATCTCGATTGGCTGATCGAGTTGCCTTGGTCGAAGCTCTCCGAGGAGACGATCGACATTGCCGAGGCGCGCCGGATCCTCGATGAGGATCACTACGGTCTGCCGAAGGTGAAACAGCGGATCCTGGAATATCTTGCGGTCCGCAAGCTCAACCCCGATGGCAACAGCCCGATCCTGTGCTTCGTCGGCCCGCCCGGCGTCGGCAAGACCTCGCTCGGCCAGTCGATCGCCCGCGCCATGGGCCGTCAGTTCGGGCGAATCAGCCTCGGCGGCGTGCATGACGAAGCGGAAATCCGCGGTCACCGGCGCACCTATGTCGGCGCCCTGCCCGGCAATATCGTGCAGGCGCTGCGCAAGGCCGAGACGCGCAATCCCGTCTTCATGCTCGATGAGATGGACAAGCTCAGCGCCAGCTTCCACGGCGACCCGTCCGCGGCGCTGCTCGAGGTCCTGGATCCGGCGCAGAACAGCACGTTCCGCGACAACTATCTGGGTGTCCCGTTCGACCTGTCGAAGGTGATGTTCATCGGCACCGCGAACGTGCTCGACCAGATTCCGGCGCCGCTCCGCGACCGCATGGAGGTCATCGAGATCCCCGGCTACACCGAGGACGAGAAAGTCGAGATCGCCAAGCGCTACCTGGTCAAGCGCCAGCTGGAGGCGAGCGGTCTCAGCCCGGAGCAGTGCGAGATCACCGAAGAGGCGCTGCGCACGATCATCGACGGTTACACCCGCGAAGCGGGTGTCCGCAATCTCGAGCGCGAGGTCGGCGCCGTCTGCCGCCACGTGGCCATGCAGATCGCCGAAGGCGGCCAGTCGCGCATGCGCATCGACGTGGACGACCTTCACGGCATCCTGGGCGCCCGCAAGGTCGACAACGAGGTCGCCATGCGGACATCCGTGCCCGGCGTCGCCACAGGGCTCGCCTGGACGCCGACGGGTGGCGATATCCTCTTCATCGAGTGCACCAAAGTGCCAGGCAAGGGCCGGCTCATCCTGACCGGCCAGCTCGGAGACGTCATGAAGGAAAGCGCGCAAGCCGCTCTATCTCTTCTGAAAGTCCGAGCGGGACATCTTGGCATCGAGCAGAGTGTTTTCGATACGTCGGACATCCATCTGCACGTCCCGGCAGGCGCCATTCCCAAGGACGGGCCGAGCGCGGGCGTGGCCATGTTCATCGCCCTCACCTCGCTCTTTACGGGGCGCACCGTACGCAGCGACATCGCCATGACCGGCGAAATCTCGCTGCGCGGCCTCGTGCTGCCGATCGGCGGGGTGAAGAACAAGGTGCTGGCCGCGGTGCGCGCCGGGATAAAGACCGTGATGCTGCCCGAACGCAATCGCCGGGACTTCGAGGATATTCCGGAAGCCGCGCGCGAGGCGGTCAAGTTCGTCTGGATGTCGACGGTGGACGATGCCCTGGCCGCGGCCCTGAGCCCGCCGGAGGTACCCGCCGACAGCCCCAACGACCTTTCCGACGATCAGCGCCGGCTGGCCAGCGGCTAGCCGCCACGAGCCTGGGTTGAGGTCACAACTGCTTCCTTTAGGGGCAGGTTGGCCGTATGATCCCCCCAACTCCTGGGGGGTCCCATGCGGTTCCTATTTGGCTTCATATTGGGCGTTGCGCTGACGGTCGTGGCCGCGTTCGTCATGGATCAGCGCGAACAGCAGGTCGAAAAGCGCGTCGTCAACTGGGACGTCGTGAACGAGAAAGTCGGCGCGGCCACGAAGGACGCGCAGGAGGTCTGGTCCGACTTCACCAGCGAGATGACCGGCCCGTAAAACGATTCCGCCTCAACGCGCTATGCGCGAAAGCTCCACCGAACTTCGAAAGCCGCAGGCAGCGCCGCACTCTTGATTTGCGGTGGCTTGGGCGGTTTGTCCTCCCGCCGGCTCTTGGGATGCGAGCTCGATTTCTCGGCCTGGGTCGTCGCCACCATGTTCATGCCGATCAGGAAGGCCGCGCCGCTGCCGACGACAGTCAAGATAGCGACCGTCCGCAAGGCCCTGCGCAACTCGCGACGCCCCGGAGATTCCAGCCGCACGGTCCGGTTCACATAGGCCAGAAACGAGCTGAACAGCGCCGCCAACGCCCCGCCGCTGAACACCAGCATGGCCATCGTCACCTTGCGGTCAACGGTCGCCTGCGGCTCCATGGCCACGATGGTCAGCAGGACCAGCGCGGCGATGCCGTTCAGACCGATGAGGAAGGACAGCGCCCGGCCGGCCAGGCGGTTCCGCTCCCGCTCGATAAAGCTGGGATCGAGGTCCGGTCCAGACTGGGGGCTATTCACGGTCATCTCGACAGCTCCTGGCCTCGCTAGCGCAGCACCATCTTCGGAAAATACAACGAAACCGTCCAGTTGGGAGCGTCGACAATTTCGCTGATCCGCAGATCGGCACAGACGCTGCACAGCATATATGCATCGACCGCCGCCATATTTGTGCTGGCGCAAAGCCAATCGATCATGCCCGAGACGGCATCCCGCGCCGCCTGCATCAGATCCGGCCCCACGCCCGTCGTGGCTCGGTACCCGGCCTCATCCAGATGGCGGGAAACCAGCCCGTTCGTCTCGAAACGCGGAAAAGCGAGCCTCGCCTGCTTGATGAGGCCGATCTCGACCGCGACCACCATGGGGCTCTCGATGGCCGTGCCGCAGACTTCACCGTCACCTTGGGCCGCATGGGTGTCGCCGAGCGACAGCAAGCCACCCGCGACCTCGACCGGCAGGTAGAGCGTCGTGCCGACGGCGTTGTCGCGGATGTCGAGATTGCCGCCCACCCGGCTCGGCGGGATCACCGAGTGCACGCCGGGCGCGGCGGGGGCGAGCCCCACGGTGCCGCAGAATGGCCTCAAGGGGACGGCGGCGCTGGCCCCGAACAAGGCCGGCGCCAACGTCCGCGCATCGTATTTCCAGATATGGAGCGCAGGTTCGGTGAATTGGTCGGCCAGCAGCCCGAAGCCCGGAATATTCGCGGTCCAACCCCAACCGGACGGCTGGAAATCCTTGAAGGTCACGGCCACCGCGTCGCCCGGCTCCGCGCCCTCGATATAGATGGGCCCGGTCACGGGATTCACGCGGGAGGCGTCGCGCGCAAGGAACTCCTCGAGCGTGGTGTCGGGCCCCACCTGCCCGGCCGAGGCATCGATGGTCTCGATCTCGACCGTCTCGCCCGGCGTCACGGTCAAGATCGGGTCGATAGCGTTGTCCCAGCCGAAATGATGGTGGTGCTTATGGATCGTGTGATTGCAGAGCACGCGCGCCTCCTCGTCGGACCGTCATAGCAAATTTGCAGGTCTAGGAGGCTGCGTTGATACGGCACCCGGCCAAGCGCAGGGCGAGCGGAGTGGACGGCGGGGAAAACGGACTAGGCTAGCGTCCGATCCAAAGCGCATCCGCCGGCTTAGACAGGCGGGGTGTCCAGGATGGCTAATGTAATAGCCACGGCGGCAACCACGACGACGAACACGATAAAGGGCAACGCGTAAAAGAACGCGCGGCGATGGCCAACGTCCAACCAGTGTTCGAAGCGCCTCGCCCACTCGAACGGATAATCCTCGCCGGTGACGTGGTGGCGGGATTTGGTTCCTGCTGTGGTGTTCGCTTGCGCTTCTGCACTACGTTTCATCTGCATGCTCCTTGGAGACGAGAAAACGTCTTGCCTTATCGGCGGTTCACGCGCGCTGCTGTTGCTCTGTAGCAAGCTGAAGCCCGAACAGTTTCAGCCGCGATGCGCCTCTAGGCAGACCTCAGGCGTGCGATATCTGCACTACACGTGCGCATCGCCACGAACACGCGCTAGTTTTGCGCCTCTTCAGAAGCGCGGCGCGTTGGTGCGCGCCCTAGTTTATATGGGCCGCCGCCGGCGTGTGTGCCACCGCCGTGGATGGCGTGTGGGCATCCTCAGCCAAGACAATCAACAGTGTGAAGAGCATGGAATATGTCAGTGCCAGTGCCCAAACGCGCCCGGCTGCTATGGCTTTGTTCTTCATGACCTAAGTCTCCCCAAAGCAATAACTGAACCTGCCATAGAAAAATGGCGTTCTCGTGCCGACATGCCGGGGGTCGATTGGTGGCGCGAATTGTGGGGTGATTTCCAGGTCCGCCCCTGAAGCATTGAGCTTCCCCGGGGCGCTGGCGGAGACGGGGGGATTCGAACCCCCGATACAGCTTTACACTGTATAACGGTTTAGCAAACCGCCGCCTTCAGCCTCTCGGCCACGTCTCCGCTGGACGCAAAGGCTTACTGGTCTCGTTCGGGCCGGTCAACACGCGTGCGTGCGATTTCCAGCCACACGCGGCGTTCCACGCCATGCCCCGGCGGGACCCCGGCCCCATATTGCTCTCGGGCACAATATGCTAGGCTGGAGCTTCGAAATCCTGGGAGGACTAGCGCATGAGCGGCGGCATCCGATTCGGATGGCCTAGGCGTGCGGCGGCGTGCCTCGGCATAGCCCTTGCCGCCTCCTTCCTTGCCATGCCCAGCACGGTGCAGGCCGGGAGCGCCGAGTATTGCGTGACCTGCAAGAACCCCAACGCCTCGTACCGCTGCCGCCTCCAAGGCAGCGGCGTTACCCAAAGCGATGCGTTCAAGCTGTATTGCGTGGTGCGGACCACCAAGGAGGGCAATCACGCCTCCTGCGCGGCAAAGAAGGACCCCAACTGTGCCGGCGTGGTGAAGGCCTACAACTACGATGGCCCCACCCTGCCCCCGAAGGTCACCAACGACCCGCGCGTCCGTCAGTTGAACGAGCGCGTGGAACGGGACAACCGGGCGTCGAGGGCAAGCGCGGCGAGCAACCCAAATCCCTGTTCGAGATGGGCGGGCGGGCCTATGACGCCTCGAAGCGAGGGCTACAGGGTGCCGGTGCTGCAATCGGCCTTGGCGCCGGTGCGAAGAACCAACAGGCCGCGCCACCGCCGCCTCCGCCACCCCCAGTTCAGGAGGCGCCGAAGCCGCAGAAGAACTTCGCGCGCCGCAGCTGGGACTGCATGACCTCGCTGTTCCGGGAATGCGGAAACGAGTAAGGCGGCACGCCGGTTTTATCCGGCATCCCGCCTTCAGCGTGCGCCATGGCGCACTTCAGCCTCGTCCAATCCAGCCCTAGTGGGTCTGAAGCCACTCGCGCGCTTGGCGCTGCGCCTCGGAAATCTGATCCGTGGTCATCTCGCGGGCCAGCTCCAGCCGGTAGTCGCGCGCGGAGTCGTTGCCCCGCGCCGCCGACAGGTTGAACCACTTATGCGCGGTGACGAGATCCACATCCACGTCACGCCCCGTCGCATACAGCATTCCAAGTTCGAACAGCGCATCCGCTCCGCCGGCCTGAACCGCAGGTTCAAACTGACTGCCCAAGATCGTTCCAAGTTCCAATCGTGCCATGACGTCCCCCGTTTTGGCTCTTTGTCCCCGCCGCGTATCTGACTTTCCCCACGAAAGACGTTCGATGCGCGGTGTTGCGTTCAACGAGGACGATCATCGGCGACGTCTTTGAAGAACGTCTGAATCGATGTGCTTAATGCAAGCTCACCAAATCTGAATCGCTTGGTAAGTTTGCTTTACGAGGGCACGGGAATCGGCGGGGTAAAGATTAAGAACGCGCATTTGAAAGGGTCCTCTAACCATTTCCGGTGGCGTCTCGCTAACCACGCGCAACTTTCCGGCACGCGAATGAGATTAAGTGTCGTCGCGTATTTCCCGAACAAGTGCGGTCAGGATGACTAACGTCGAGACCCGGCGGATGGCTGCACGAACGCAATCCTCCACTCCCAGGCTTGCGGTTCGGATGCGCTGCCGAGAGGCTCCCACGGCACGTGCACGGCCTTCGGCTTGCCGACGACCGTTCCGTCAATCTGCCGAATGGCCGGCGCAGCCAGGGACCAGAGGCCCGCCCTGCGAGCCGGACGCACACGACGACAGCCGGGGCGGTCAAATCCTGCGGCCGCACGGGAGGCAAGTGGTATGGCCGGCGGAGCGAGACGATGCGTGCCTCGGGAAGGAACCGGCGCAGATTGCCGCCGTCGTTGCGATCCATGACGATGAGGGTTCCGCCCCCGAAGCCGCGTGCCTCCAGTTCTTTGGCGAGGCCCTCGTACGGCACCGCGAGCCGGCAGTGATTGCAGTCCGGGCTCATGGCCCTGGCCAAGTACACCGCGCGGATCGGCACGACCATTAGTGTGACCGCCAACAGCACGGCACCGATCGCCACCGGCCGGCGCGCGGGCGCGTCTTGCGCAGCCACCCGCAACAACCACAACGGCGTGAAGAAAAAGAACGGATGCATATAGCGCTCGAGATAGTTCGAGGCGCCCGTCAACACCGCACCGAGAAAGAGAAAGACAAACCCGGCGAGGGTCATGTGCAGCAACAAGAGCGGCCAATCGGGCCCCGCCTGTGCGCGATCCCGTGGCAGTACGCCCTGCTTGATCCTCGACCACCCCTCGCGCAGCAGGGCCGGAAACATCACCAGCAGAATGAGATCGAGGGGGAAGAGAAAGCCGAGTGGCGCCCAGCTCGCGAATGCAAGACCCGTCATCGTCGCCGTCAGACGGTTCGAGGCCATGGGTGCTACGGTGCTGTCGAAAACCCGGACGAGGTCGTGGTCGTTGGCAATTAGCCAGTAGCCGAAGGGCGCGACGATGGCGGCAGCGATGCCCACACTCGCCAGCATGCGCCTGTCGAGGAGACGGGCCCGCAACGCCGGCTGAATCAGCGCGCAATTGCAAAGAATGATCAGGTAGGCGGCGAAGCCGTACTTGGTAAGCAGACCGATACCCGCCACGACCCCGAAGAGCACATAGTCTCCAAGCCGTCCGCTCTCGACCAATCTCATAAAGGCCCAGAACGATGCGGCGATCGCGCAGGTCATGACAAGGCTGTGTGTCACGCCTTCGTGGAGGTTCCACCCGATCTGATAGAGCAGCAGCGGTGATAGGCTCGCGATCACGACCCAGCGCCGATCGTCGAACAGCCGCTGAGCGACCAGGTAGAGAAAGACGAATGTTGCGATGAGCAGGCCGTATTTGATGAGCAAGAAGCCCATCAGCCCCGGGCCGGTGACTTGCTGCACCGTCCACAAGATCCACTCGTAAACAGGCGGCTGACGCTCCTGATAGCCGAGCGAAAGGGTCTGGCCGAGCACGTTGGCGGAAGCGTCGTCCAGCGACAGACTATGGGAGAAGGCAAGCCGGAGAGCGGTGTGCACCAGTCCGTAAAGCGCGCCGAACAAGACAACCGCGCAAAGGCACCATGGTGGACAGATTCTCTCTTCTGGGCGCGCGATGCAGACCTGCACCGGCATCACTGACGACGCCATAGCTCTCACTTTTCTTCGCGCCCACGAAGATTTGAGTGAACGGGGCTACGGTTGAAATGTGTCGGCTTGGTGTCATCCGCGCCGCCTGCGGCAGGATGTCATGGACCCGCTTTGGGACCCGCTTGGGCCCCGTTATGGGATCAGGACCGACGAGCCCGTGGTCTGACGGCCTTCCATGGCGCGATGCGCGTCGGCGGCATCTTTCAGCGCAAAGCTCTGGTTCACCGAAACCCTGACCGCGCCTTTGGCTAGGACGTCAAAAAGGTCGTTCGCCGTGGAAACGAGTTCCTTACGCGTGGCGATAAAGTCCCAAAGCGAAGGCCGCGTGGCGACGAGCGAGCCCTTTTGCGCCAGAAGATTGATGCGGAACTCGGGCACAGGCCCAGATGACTGGCCGAAGCTCACCCACAGGCCACGCCGCTTGAGGCAATCGAGCGAGCCGGGAAACGTCTCCTTGCCGACGGAGTCGTAGACCACATCGACCCCCTCGCCGCCCGTGTACTCCTTCACCTGGGCGACGAAGTCCTCTTCCCGATAGTTGATCACGTGCGTGCAGCCATGGGAGCGCGCGATCAGCGCCTTGCCGGCCGAGCCCACCGTGCCGATCACGGTCGCGCCCAACGACGACGCCCATTGGCAGGCGATCGTACCCACGCCGCCCGCCGGCGCGTGGAACAGTAGCGTCGTCTTGGGACCGACCTTGAAGATCTGCCGCAACAGATACTGCGCGGTCATGCCTTTCAGCATCACGGCCGCGGCAACCTCGTCGCTCACGCTGTCGGGAATGCGCACCACGCGATCGGCGGCAATCAGGCGCTCTTCCGCATAGCTGCCCGTATGGCCGGCATAGGCCACCCGGCGTCCGACTTTCAGCGTGCGGACGCCTTCGCCCAGCGCGGTGACGATGCCCGCGCCTTCCGTGCCCGGAACGAACGGCAGCGCATCCTGCGGATAGAGGCCCGAGCGCATATAGGCATCGATGAAGTTGAGGCCGATTGCCGTCTGCTTGATGCGGATCTCGCCCGGTCCTGGCTCCCCGATATCGGCCTCTTCCCTTTTGAGGACGTCGGGGCCGCCATACTCATGCACGCGGATGACGTGGGTCTTATCTTTGGTCTTGGCTCGGGTCATGTCTCGGACGATCCGCCGCTCGCGCGATCCGGCTATCGCGACTCGATACCGAGCTTCGCCTTGATCAGGGCGTTGACCGCTTGCGGGCTGGCCTTGCCGCCCGTCGCCTTCATCACCTGGCCGACGAACCAGCCTGCCATTGCCGGCTTCTCCTTGGCCTGCTCGACCTTGTCCGGATTGGCCGCAAAGACCTCGTCGACTGCCTTCTCGATGGCGCCGGTGTCGGTCACCTGTTTCATGCCGCGCTTCTCGACGATCTCGGCCGGGTCGCCGCCTTCTGACCAGACGATGTCGAACACGTCCTTGGCGATCTTGCCGGAGATGGTCCCGGCCTTGATGAGATCGACAATGCCGCCGAGCTGCGCCGACGAGACCGGGCTGTCGTTGATGGTCAGGCCTTCCTTGTTGAGACGGCCGAACAGCTCGTTGATGACCCAGTTCGCCGCCTGCTTGGCGTCGCGCCCCTTCGCCACATCCTCGAAATAGTCGACGCTCTCACGCTCGGCCACGAGCACGTCGGCGTCGTACGGCGTGAGACCGTAATCGGCGATGAACCGCGCCCGCTTCTCGTCCGGGAGCTCCGGGAGGCTGCTAGCGATCTCGTCGACGAAGTCCTGCGTCAGCTCGAGCGGCAGCAGGTCGGGATCGGGGAAGTAGCGATAGTCGTGCGCCTCTTCCTTGGAACGCATGGACCGCGTCTCGCCCGTCTTGGCATCGAACAGGCGCGTTTCCTGATCGATGGTCCCGCCGTCCTCGATGATCTCGATCTGGCGGCGCGCCTCGTACTCGATGGCTTGGCCGATGAAGCGGATCGAGTTCATGTTCTTGATCTCGCAACGCGTCCCAAGCTCATCGCCCGGACGGCGGACGGAGACGTTTACGTCGGCACGCAACGAGCCCTGATCCATATTGCCGTCACACGTGCCGAGATAGCGCAGGATCGTCCGCAGCTTGGACACATAGGTTTTCGCCTGCTCCGAAGAGCGAATGTCCGGCTTAGACACGATCTCCATCAACGCGACGCCCGACCGGTTGAGGTCGACATAGGAGTTCTGCGGATGCTGGTCGTGCAGGCTCTTGCCGGCATCCTGTTCCAGATGCAGGCGCTCGATGCCAACGATCACGCGTTCGCCGCTCAGAAGGTCGACGATGACCTCGCCCTCGCCCACGATCGGGTTCTTGTACTGGCTGATCTGATAGCCCTGGGGCAGGTCCGGATAGAAATAATTCTTCCGGTCGAACACCGAGTACAGATTGATCTCGGCCTTAAGCCCAAGCCCGGTCTTGACGGCCTGCGCCACGCAGGCCTCGTTGATGACCGGCAGCATGCCGGGCATGGCCGCGTCCACGAGGCTGACATGGGAATTCGGCTCGCCGCCGAACTCGGTCGACGCGCCCGAGAACAGCTTCGCGTTCGAAGTGACCTGGGCATGGACCTCCATGCCGATGATGACTTCCCAATCGCCGGTCTCGCCCGCGATCAAATTCGATTTTTCCGACTTGGCGTCCATGATGCTGACCTTGGAGGAACCGTTATTCCTTGGATTCCTTGCGGAGATTTTCTTCCTCGTATTGGATGAACCAGCCGATCATTTGGCGCCACAACGCCTCGACGAGTTCCGGCGGCAGATCGTTCTTTTCGGCCCGCGCCCGCACCTTGTCGATGACCTGCTGGATGCGCCAAGGCACCGTGGCATCGGCAGGCGACTTCTTCAGTTGCCAGGCCCGGTCCACATAGGCGAAGCGCTCGCAGATCAGATCAACCATCTCCTCGTCGATGCGATCGATCTCGACCCGGACATCGTCCATGCTCTCGCAATTCTGTGCCGCGCGTGTGGCCATGATCTCGCTCCCTTATCCGGATGTCTCGGGGACGACGGCATCGACCGCAATCTCCACCAGCCAGTCCGGAGACACGAACCCCGAAACCGCAAGCGTGGTATTGGCCGGACGGATGTCGCCGAAGACCTCGCCGTGCACCTTGCTCACCGCTTCGAAGTGGGCAATGTCAACAAGATAGACCGTCGTGCGGACAACGTCTTTGAGGCTGGCGTTCGCGTCTTGCAGCGCCTTGTCGATGGTCTCGAAGATCGCGCGCGTCTGCGCCTCCGGATCCCCGATGGCCACGGGCTTGCCGCCCGACGCCGCGGTCGTGCCCGCAACCGAAACCCAGTTCCCGACGCGCACGGCCCGCGAATAGCCGACGGTCTTCTCGTACGGGCTCCCCGATGAAATCAGACGCCGGCTCATGGTTTGCTCCACCAGTCCTGCGGCTTGGCCATGGGCCCCGCCGCGTCCTCAATGACCTGTCCCACGCGGAACAGCGTCTCTTCGTCGAGGCCCGGCCGATGACTGAAGGCCGAGCGGCGTTCCTTCCGACGACAAGCCGGCCGGCACGGAGATGCCCGGCAGGCCCGCCATGTTCACCGTCACCGTGAAGATGTCGTTCAGATACATCTCCAGCGGATCGCCCGACTTCTCGCCAGCCGCAAAGGCAGGCGCGGGCGTGGTCGGCGTGAGGATCGCGTCGACGCCTTGGAAAGCCTGGTCGAAGTCCCGCTTGATCAGGGTGCGGACCTTCTGCGCCTTGAGGTAATAGGCGTCGTAATAGCCGGCGGAGAGCACATAGGTCCCGATGAGCACGCGCCGCTTCACCTCCGCGCCGAAGCCGGACTCGCGCGTGTTCTCGTACATCGAGATCACATCCGTGCCGGGCTCGCGCAGACCGTAGCGAACGCCGTCATAGCGGGCGAGGTTCGACGACGCCTCAGCGGGCGCGACGATGTAATAGGACGGCAGCGCGTATTTCGTATGCGGCAGGCTGATGTCCTTGACGTTGGCGCCCGCCTCCGTCAGCCAGGCAATGCCCTGCTGCCACAGCGCCTCGATCTCGGGCGCCATACCCTCGACGCGGTACTCTTTGGGAATACCGATGGTCAGCCCCTTCACGCCCTGATCGATCGCGGCCTCGAAGTCCGGCACCGCAAGATCCGCGCTGGTCGCGTCCTTGGGATCGTGGCCCGCCATGGCGCCGAGCAGAATGGCCGAGTCCCGCACGGTGCGCGCGATCGGCCCGGCCTGGTCCAGGGACGAGGCAAAGGCGACGATGCCCCAGCGGGAGCAACGCCCGTAGGTCGGCTTCACCCCGACCGTGCCCGTGAAGGCCGCAGGCTGCCGAATCGACCCGCCCGTGTCGGTGGCTGTCGCGCCAAGGCAGAGGCGCGCCGCAACGGCCGCGGACGATCCGCCGGACGATCCGCCCGGCACGAGCGGTGCATCGGAGCCCTCGCGCCGCCAGGGATTGATCACCTCGCCGTAGAAGCTCGTCTCGTTGGACGAACCCATCGCGAACTCGTCATTGTTGAGCTTGCCGAGCATGACCGCACCTGCGTCCCAGAGATTGCCGGTGACGGTCGACTCGTAGGTCGGCGTGAAACGGTCGAGGATATGGGAGCACGCGGTGGTGCGGACGTCCTTCGTGCAGAAGAGATCCTTGATGCCGAGCGGAATACCCTCCAGCGCGCCCGCCTCCCCTTTGGCGATCCGCGCGTCGCTGGCCTTGGCCATGTCGAGCGCACGCTCCGGCGTCTCGAGCACATAGGCGTTGAGCGACCGGTTGGCCGCCTTGATGGCCGCCGAGTGGGCTTCCGTCAGCTCCACGGCCGAAAAAGACTTGTTGGCAAGCCCCTTGCGGGCGTCGGCTATCGTCAGGTCTGTGAGATCCGTCACGGTTGGCTACTCAACGATTTTCGGGACGACGAAGTAGTGGTCATCCTCTTGGGGCGCGTTCTTGACGATGTCCTCGGCCTTGAAGCCGTCGGTCACCTTGTCTTCGCGCATCTTCATGGTCATGGCCTCGACCCGGGTCATCGGCTCCACGTTGGCCGTGTCGAGCTCGTCCAACTGCGCCACCCAGTCGAGAATGCCCGAAAGCTCCGATTCCAGACGCCCAGCCTCGTCTTCGGTGATGGCGATGCGGGCAAGACGGGCGATGCGAAAGACGGTGGCGCGATCGACAGACATGGATTTGACGCTGGCTCGAATTCAGGCCCTCAGGATATCAGTCCCAAAGGCTCGCTGGCTGGGAGAACCGGTGAAACCGGGGTATCCCCTGTAGCACCGCCCCGCCGGGGCGGCAACTGGGCGAAACCCCGCCCCTGTTCGTGCTCAAGCGTCGAAAGGAACGCCGACTTCGGGCACCATGACCTCGAGGCCGCCCATGGCCGCCACGAACTTATCAGCCGTCTGGTCGATCACGGGAAAAGTGCCGTAATGACAAGGGATAACGGTGTCGAAGTCAAAGTAGCGCTTGCACGCCAGCGCCGCTCCCTTGGCGCCCATCGTATAACGGTCGCCGATGGGGACGATGCCGATCTGGGGCTCATGCAGCTCGTTGATCAAGGCCATATCGGCGAACACATCCGTGTCGCCCATGTGATAGAGCGTCTTGCCGCTTTTCGCGGCGATGACGATCCCGCAAGGGTTGCCGAGATAGACCGGGCGCCCATCGACCATGTTGGAGGAGGAGTGGAGCGCCTGGACGAAGGTCAGGTCGAACCCGTCTTGGGGAACCATGCCGCCGGTATTGCCTGGATCGGTCTTCTCGACCCCGTGGCCGGCGAGATAGGTGGCGAGCTCGTGCACGGCGATCAGCTTGGTGCCGGTTTCCTTGCAGATCCGGACCGTGTCGCCGACGTGGTCTTCGTGGCCGTGGGTCAGCGCCACATGGGTGATCCCGTCGATCACGGCGATCTCGGCGATGCCCGCCTTCTCGAAGGTGGGATTGCCGGTAAGAAAGGGATCGATCAGGATGCGGCTTGCGCCGAACTCAACGCGAAAACAAGAATGACCAAACCACGTTATCTTCATCGTCTCACCCCTCACATGACGCAGTGACTATGGCTCCGCCCTTTCCTATCGAAGAGTTGCCGTCGAAGCTACAGCCTGGCGCGCGTCTTCTTGGCTTTGATGTGGGAACCAAAACGATCGGCCTTGCACTGTCGGACGTCACCCGGGCCATCGCGACCCCCTACGAGACGGTGCGCCGCACGAAATTCACCGCCGATGCCAAGGCGATCGCCGCCATTGCGGCCAAGGAGGGCGTGGGCGGGCTCGTGATCGGGCTCCCGCTCAATCTGGACGGTTCCGAAGGGCCGCGCGCCCAGTCGACCCGCGCTTTTGCCCGGAACCTTGGCCAGCATCTAGATCTCCCCATGGCCTTTTGGACGAGCGCCTGTCGACGGCGGCGGTCGAGCGGCATCTGATCGAGGCCGACGCTCCCGCAACGCCGGGCCGAAGTCATCGACCGGATGGCGGCCGCTTACATCCTGCAGGGCGCGCTCGACCGCATGAAGGCGCTTCGCTAACGGCCTCCAGGCTCAGCTCAATCGTTGATTTGGAAGAGCTCGTAGTTCTCGGGATTGTCGGGGCAAAGACCTGTGCCGCAAAGGGCGATGGTCGAAAAGATATTGGCGAAGGTCAGGATGAAAAACAGAAGGATCGCGATCAGGGGCAGCCCCTTCAAGCGCCCGGAAGCCGACTGCACCTGCGAGAATTGCCGGTCGCCGAGCAGCATGATTCCGCTGCCGAGGACGATGGCGACCGCGAAGAGGAACGCCCAGGTGTAAAGGTGCATGCCCCAGACCGGAGGACCGTAGAAGCCAGTTCCCGGCACGATGTGCAGCAGGATCTGCCGCATGGAGATCGCGGCGCTCGCGATCCCGCCGATGATGGCAATGCCGTAGTGGCTCGGCTTCGGGCCGAACACGACGTTGAGCGCGATGCCGCAGCCGGCGGCGATCAGACCCGCCCGCTGCAAGATGCAGAGCGGGCACGGAAGCTCGCCGAACCAGACCTGATCGATGAACGCCATCGTCAAGACGGTGCCGATGGCAAGTAACCCCAACGCGTTCAGCAGCTTCGACAGCTCGGCGGACACGTTCCGGCTCCTCAGAGTTGGATGCTCAAGACTTCACCGACATGAACGCGGAATAGGATCAGCATTGTGGCAAGCCCGATGAGCCAGAAGCCCACGGACACACCGCGCTGACGCAGCCACGCCGCACCAATCGCGCACGCAAACAGAACAAAGGGCAAGCTCATCATGGGGGTCGCGCTCCCAATTGTTCCTGTAGATCGGCCAATGTCGGCAGCAGCGCCGCGCCGGAGGGACTAAGCCCCGCTTGGGCATGGCGAAGATTGGTGCTGCCTCTGGCCAACCAACGATTCGTCTAGTCCCTGACTATTTGGGATTGGCCGCGCCTTGACAAGCCCCGAGGCCCGCGGGGCGCCTGCGCTGACGAAGGCATGACGGCGCGGTTTTCCCCGGTTCGCGTCCTCGCGTCCGCCATGCGCTTGAAGCTTTGGAAATCGGGGCCTATACAGTGCCCTTTAATGAGCAACGTGGCTGAAGCCCCTACACCATCCTTCCCGCATCGCCACCTTCTCGGCATCGAAGGTCTGAAGCGGGACGAGATCCTGTCGTTGCTCGACCTCTCCGAGGACGCGGCAGCTCAGAGCCGCAGGGTCGACAAGAAGAGCAACGACCTGCGCGGCCGGACGCTCATCAATCTTTTCTTCGAAGCCTCCACCCGCACGCAGAGTTCTTTCGAACTGGCGGGCAAGCGCCTCGGCGCGGACGTCATGAACATGTCGATCCCGACCTCGTCCATCAAGAAGGGCGAGACGCTGATCGACACCGCCGTCACGCTGAACGCCATGCGCCCCGACTTGCTCGTAGTGCGCCATCACGCGGCCGGCGCGGTCGAGCTCCTGTCGCAGAAGGTCGATTGCTCCGTCATCACGGCGGGCGACGGCAGTCACGAGCATCCCACCCAGGCCCTGCTCGATGCCCTGACCATACGCCGCCACAAGAAGCGCTTCGAGGGTCTGACCGTGGCGATCTGCGGCGACATCGCCCATTCGCGCGTGGCGCGCTCCAACATCCTGTCGCTCAACACGCTCGGTGCCCGCGTCCGCGTGGTGGCGCCCTCTACCCTGCTCGGCGAAGCGGTGGACCGGCTCGGGGTCGAAGCGTTCACCTCCATGCATGAAGGCCTCAAGGACGCAGACGTCGTAATGATGCTCCGCCTTCAGCGCGAACGCATGGCCTCCAGCCTGATCCCGAGTCAGCGGGAATATTTCCACTTCTACGGGCTCGACGCCGACAAGCTTGCGAGCGCCCGGGACGACGCCATCGTGATGCATCCGGGGCCGATGAACCGCGGCGTCGAGATCGACGCTTCAATCGCGGACAGCCCGCGCAGCGTGATCCGCGAACAGGTCGAGATGGGCGTCGCCGTGCGCATGGCCGTGCTGCAAGCCCTCGCGCGCCATCTTCCGAACGAATGATCGACATGGACCACGAAGCCGAACCCGAAACCGCCCACCGCCCACACCGCAAGCCGCTTGCGCTGGTGAATGCGCGGCTCGTCGATCCGGCGTCGGGACTGGACGCCTTTGGCGGGCTCCTGATCGCCAACGGCACCATCGCCGATCTCGGCATGCACATCACCGAAGGCTCCATCGAGGGCGCCGAGTCACTCGATTGCGGCGGGCGCACCGTCGCGCCAGGTCTCATCGACATGATGGTCTTCTGCGGCGAGCCGGGGCATGAGCATCGCGAGACCCTGGCGACCGCGAGCCGCGCGGCGGCGGCCGGCGGCGTCACCACGATCTGCTGCATGCCGAACACCGACCCGGTCATCGACGACGTGGCGCTTGTGGACTTCGTGCTCCGGCGCGCGCGCGATACGGCCCTCGTCAATGTCCATCCCATGGCCGCGATGACTCGCGATCTGAAGGGCGAGGACATGGCCGAGCTTGGCTTGCTGCGCGATGCCGGCGCGGTCGCCTTCACCAACGGCAAGACGAGCGTCGCCAACGCCAAGCTGATGCGGAACGTCCTGTCCTACGCCAAGGACTACGGCGCACTGATCGTTCACCATCTGGAGGACGCCAATCTCGCCCAGGACGGCGTCATGAACGAAGGCGAGGTCGCGACGCGTCTGGGCTTGCGCGGCATCCCGACGGAAGCCGAGACCATGATGCTCGACCGCGACATCCGCCTCGTCGAGCTGACCGGGGGCCGTTACCACGCGGCGCAGATATCCTGCCGCGCTTCGCTCGAGGTGATCCGGTCCGCGAAAGCACGCGGGCTGCCCGTCACGTGTGGCGTCAGCATCAATCATCTGACCCTGAACGAAAACGATATCGGCCCCTACCGGACCTTCTTCAAAATGACGCCACCGCTCCGGTCGGAGGAAGACCGGCAGGCCATGGTCGAAGGCGTCGCCAGCGGCGACATCGACGTCATCGTCTCCGCGCACGACCCCCGCGGCGCCGAAGGCAAGCGCCGCCCCTTCGCTGAAGCCAATGACGGGGCCGTGGGCCTCGAGACCATGCTGGGCGCGGGCCTGCGTCTCTTCCATAACGGCGAGATCACGCTGCACCGGCTCCTCAACGCACTCTCGGCGCGGCCTGCGGAACTCTTGGGGCTCGCGGGCGGACGGTTGGTGAAGGGCGCACCGGCGGATCTCGCCTTGATCGATCTGGAGATACCCTGGACGGTCGCCCGCGAAGACCTCCGCTCAAAATCGAAGAATACGCCGTTCGACGAAGCCCGGTTCGAGGGACGCGCCTTGGTGACGTTCGTTGCCGGGCGCCCGGTCTATCACTACGGTTGACCCGCGCGACGCGCGACACGGCTGAGGGGGGAAAGCATGCCGACTGAGGACTGGTCTGCCGCCATGCCGGTTGCGCTCGGCGTCTACCTTCTGTGCTCCGCACTTGGCTACCTCCTCGGCTCCATTCCGTTCGGACTTATACTGACGAAATTGGCGGGGCTCGGCGATGTCCGCAACATCGGGTCCGGCAATATCGGCGCGACCAACGTGCTGCGCACCGGTAACAAAGGTCTCGCCGCGCTCACCCTGTTGCTCGACCTGCTGAAGGGAACCGCCGCCGTTGTCATCGCCGGCTCATTCGCCGGGCCCTATGGCGGCATCGTCGCGGGGCTAGGTGCCTTTCTCGGCCATCTCTTCCCGGTCTGGCTCAGGTTCAGCGGCGGCAAAGGCGTCGCCACCTATATCGGTGTCGCGCTCGGCCTGTTCTGGCCGGCCGCCCTCGTATTCTGCCTCGTCTGGCTGCTTGTGGCGGCGATCACGCGCTATTCCTCGCTGTCCGCGCTCACCGCCAGCGCCGCCACCGTGATCTTCCTCACGGTGATCGGACAACCGCCCTTGGCCATCCTGTTTGGCTTGATGACCGCACTCCTCTACCTTCGTCACAAGGAGAATATCTGCCGGCTGCGACGGGGCGAGGAATCACGCATTGGCGGGAGCAAGCAACAAGTCTGAACCGGAGCGGCGGCTGAGCGACGCTCAGCGGCTTTCCTGGCTGCGGTTACTGCGCAGTGAGAATGTCGGTCCGGCGACGTTCCGCGCCCTCGTCAATCAGTTCGGCGGCGCGCAAGCCGCGATCGATGCGCTTCCCGATCTTTCCCGGCGCGGCGGGCGCACCCATGCGATCCGCCTGTGCAGCATCGACGATGCCGAGGCCGAACTTGCACGCGGAAAACGCCTTGGCGCGCATCTCGTCGCCCATGGAGAACGCGGCTACCCGCCGGCACTGGCCCATACGGACGGCTCTCCACCGCTCATCTATGTCAAGGGGCGGTTGGAACTCGCGGACATGCCGATCGTCTCCATCGTGGGCGCGCGGAACGGATCGGCTGCAGGGCAGAAATTCACGAGACAAATCGCCAATGCACTCGGACTTGAAGGCTATGTCATCGCGTCGGGATTGGCGCGCGGGATCGATACCGCCGCGCACAATGCCAGCCTCGACGCCGGCACCATCGCGGTCGTGGCGGGCGGCATCGACGTGGTCTACCCGCCGGAGAACGCCGACCTCCAATCGGCAATCGGCGAACGCGGACTGCTCATCAGCGAGAGGTCGCCGGGCCATACGCCGCGCGCAAAGGATTTTCCGCGCCGGAACCGACTGATATCGGGCATCGCGCTCGGCGTGGTGGTGATCGAGGCGGCACAGCGCTCCGGATCGCTCATCACGGCCCGCATGGCTGGAGAGCAAGGACGCGAAGTCTTCGCCGTGCCGGGTAGCCCACTCGACCCGCGCGCCGCCGGCACGAACAACCTCCTGAAACAAGGCGCCACGCTGGTTACCGCGCCGGAGGACATCACCGAGGCGCTCGCGCCGATCCTCGGGCGCCCTGTCGGCAAGACACCGCGCGAACTGTCCTCCAACGAGGAGCAGGAAGTGCCCCGCCCGCTGCCCGACATCGGTCAGACCGAGCGCGACCGCGTGATCGAGGCCCTCGGGCCAAGTCCGATCGATATTGACGAGATCATTCGCTGCACGGGCATCGAGACGCGGAAGGTCCACATCATCTTGTTGGAACTCGATCTCGCGGGACGCCTGCAGCGCCACCCGCGCCAGCTCGTATCGTTGATCGATGCGTCTTAGGCTTCAGTCCTGCCCAGTCCTATCAAGTCGTGCTTGCCGGAGCGCCGCCTCGATCCGATAGGCGAGTTGCCCCATGTTGTTTTGACGCGCGAGCAGTTCCATGTCCTCGAGCAGGGTCGTTATGTAATCGGCCACGTCCTGGCGCGTCACAGGACCCCCGGAGAGACCTCGCGCCAATTTCGAGCGCGATTTGGCATTGCCGTTCCGTCCCGAGTCACCGCTTCTTGTCACCGCAACCACATCCATTTTTGTGAGAATTCGGCGGGCGCAGCCGTGTCAAAGCCGAGGCCCTTTTGATCGTCTTCCGGTTGCGGACTAGTATTATATACACTCGATAATTGTCAATCGATCTCGCGGCCAATTTGACACCGGCTGATCGAGTCACCATTTTCGCCCACGAGTCCGGGGGCCAATTCCGAAATTTCTCCCTTGGCCGCGCGCCACTCGCACGGCTAGGAACATCTCAATGAACATCGTCATCGTCGAATCGCCGGCCAAGGCAAAAACCATCAACAAGTATCTCGGCTCAGATTACCGGGTGCTGGCCTCCTATGGTCACGTCCGTGATCTGCCGTCGAAGAACGGATCGGTGGTGCCCGACAACGACTTCGAGATGCATTGGGATGTCGATCCGAAATCGGCCAAGCGGCTGAACGAGATCGCGCAAGCGGTCAAGGGCGCCGACAAGCTCATTCTGGCGACCGACCCTGACCGCGAAGGCGAAGCCATCTCCTGGCACGTGCTTCAGGTGCTGGAGCGCAAGAAGCTTCTCGGCACGATCCCCGTGGAGCGCGTGGTCTTCAATGCCGTCACCAAGGATGCGATCCGAGACGCGATGAAAAACCCGCGGGCGATCGACGAGCCGCTCGTCAACGCCTATCTCGCCCGCCGCGCCCTCGACTATCTCGTGGGCTTTACGCTCTCCCCCGTCCTGTGGCGCAAGCTGCCCGGCGCGCGGTCGGCCGGCCGTGTCCAGTCCGTTGCGCTGCGGCTCGTCTGCGAGCGCGAACTGGAGATCGAGAAATTCGTCGCCCAGGAGTACTGGTCGATCACGGCCGCGCTGGCGACCGGCAAGAACGAGACCGTCACGGCACGCCTTTTCTCCGTGGAAGGCGACAAGCTCGGCAAGTTCGACGTGCCCGACGAAGCGACAGCAATGGCCTTGAAGGCGGCGCTGGACGGCGGACGCTATAGCGTCGGATCGATCGAGAGCAAATCCCAGAAGCGCAATCCTGCGGCCCCGTTCACCACGTCCACCCTGCAGCAGGAAGCTTCGCGCAAGCTCGGCTTCAGCCCGCGCCAGACCATGCAAGTGGCGCAGCGGCTCTACGAGGGCGTCGCCCTCGGCGGCGTCACCGAAGGCCTCATCACCTATATGAGAACCGACGGCGTGCAGATCGTGCCCGAAGCGATCTCGCAGGTCCGCTCGTTGGTGAGCGGCCTTTACGGCTCGCGCTACGTGCCGGCAAGCCCGCGCCAATACCAGACCAAGGCGAAGAACGCGCAGGAAGCGCACGAAGCCATTCGGCCGACCGACTTCAGCAAGGCGCCCGACAAAGTCAGCCGGTATCTCGAGCCGGATGCGCTGAAGCTCTATAAGCTCATCTGGCAGCGCACGCTCGCAAGCCAAGCTGCCAGCGCGGAAATCGAGCGCACCACGGCCGACATCGACGTGGCCGGAACGGACGGGAAAGCCTACGGCGTCCGCGCCACCGGGTCCGTGATCCGCTTCGACGGTTTTCTGAAGATTTACGAGGAAGGCGTTGACGACGCGGTCGGCGAAGACGGCTCCCTGCCCGCGCTGACCCAGGGCGAGAGCCTCGACCCGCGCACCATTGAAGCAAAACAGCATTTCACCGAGCCGCCGCCCCGCTACTCGGAAGCAACCCTCATCAAGAAGATGGAGGAGCTCGGAATCGGGCGCCCCTCGACCTACGCCGCGACGTTGAATGTGCTACGCGAGCGGGACTACGTCCGCATCGACAAGAAGCGGCTTTACCCCGAAGACAAGGGGCGGCTCGTAACGGCCTTCCTGGAAAGCTTTTTCAAGCGCTACGTGGAGTACGACTTCACCGCCGATCTGGAGGAGAAGCTCGATCTCATTTCCGCCGGCGACCTTCAGTGGAAGGACGTCCTGCGCGACTTCTGGCGCGACTTCATCGGTGCGGTCGACGAGATCGGCGATCTTCGGATTGCCCAGGTCCTCGATGCCCTGAACGATCTGCTGGGGCCCCACATCTTCCCGGACACGGGCGACGGCAAGCCGCGCGCCTGCCCTTCCTGTGGCGACGGACAGCTCAGTCTGAAGGTCGGCAAGTTCGGCGCCTTCGTCGGCTGCTCGAACTATCCCGATTGCCGCTATACACGCCAGCTCGCCGAGACCGGCGAGAAGGCGGCCTTCGCCGACGGCAAGGTGCTCGGTCTCGATCCCGAAACGGAGTTGGAAGTCAGCATCCGCACGGGCCGGTTCGGCCCCTATATCCAGCTCGGCGAGGCGGGAGACGGCGAGAAGCCCAAGCGCGCCTCGATCCCGAAGGGCACGGACCCGGATGCTATCGATCTGGAACGGGCCCTCTCCCTTCTGTCGCTTCCCCGTGAGGTCGGCATTCATCCCGAGTCCGGCAAGCCGATCACGGCCGGGTACGGACGCTTCGGACCCTATGTTCAGTGCGACGGCAAATATGCGAGCCTGTCCACGCCCGAGGAAGTTTTCGAGGTCGGCGCGAACCGCGCCATCACGCTCCTGGCCGAAAAGGCCGCGAAAGGCGCACAACGCGGCGCCAGCGTCATCAAGGAACTGGGCGAACATCCCGAAGGCGGCGGCAAGGTTCAGGTGCTGAACGGGCGCTACGGGCCCTACGTGAAGCATGAGAAGATCAACGCGACGATCCCGCGGGACCGTGCGCCCGAGGACGTCACGCTCGAGGAAGCCGTCGAACTGATCGCGGCGCGCGCGGCCAAGGGACCCGCGAAGAAGAAAGCGGCGAAGAAGCTCCCGCCAAGAAAAAGGCAGCCAAAAAGACGGCTGCGAAAAAGGCACCGGCGAAAAAAGCTGCGGCCAAGAAGAGCGCCGCGAAGAAACCGGCGCGAAAGAGCGCCCCGTCCAATGAGGCCGCCGACGAGGCGGCCAGCTAAGCGGCAAACGTGGCCCCACCCAAGAAGACGACCCCTGCCAAGAAGACCGCATCTGCCGCAAAGGCCAAGGCGAAACGGCCTGCGAAAACGAAGCCTGCACCTAAGACAAAGGCAGCCGCCAAGGCCGGCCTGCCCTCCAAGAAGGAGGTCATCGAATTCCTGGCGGGCACGACGTCCAAGGCCGGCAAGCGGGAGATCGCGCGCGCCTTCAACATCAAAGGCTCGGACCGGATCGCCCTGAAAGCGCTCTTACGCGACATGGCCGATGAAGGCCTGATTGCCGGCTCCCGCCGGAAGCTGTCGCGCCCTGGAGTGCTGCCATCGGTGACGGTGCTGGAGATCGTTGCGCGAGACGAGGATGGCGAGTTCATCGCCCGCCCCGCCACCTGGGACGACGAGAGCGGGCCGATGCCGAAGATCCTCATGGTCGAAGGAAGTGGCAATCTCGTGCAGGTGCCCGGTGTCGGCGATCGCGTTCTTGCGCGGCTCACGCCGCAAAAGCCGGACGCGGACTACCCCTATCACGCCCGTACCATCAAGAAGCTGCCGCGTACCACGTCGCGCAGCCTGCTCGGCATTTTCCGGTCTCTGTCGGACGGCCGCGGTGTCATCGATCCCATCGACAAAAAGCAATTGAAGGAATGGACGGTGCCGAAGGGTGCCACGGACGAGGCCGGAGACGGGGAACTGGTCCGCTTCGAGATAGCGCGCTCGGCGCGCTACGGCGTTCCCACCGCACGCATCGTTGCAAGGCTCGGAAATCCCGAAGCGCAACAAGCCATCAGCCTCATCGCCCTTCATGCGCACGGCATACCGGACGAGTTCCCCCCGGCCGCGATCGCCGAAGCCGATGCCGCGAAGGAAGTCGACCTGGGCTCACGCGTCGACCTGCGCGACGTCCCCCTCCTAACCATCGACCCCGTCGATGCCCGCGACCATGACGATGCTGTCTTCGCGGAAGCGGATACGGGCCCCGACAACGAAGGCGGCTGGATCGTCATCGTCGCCATCGCGGACGTGGCGCATTACATCACGCCCGGCAGCGCGCTCGACAAGGAGGCGCGGAAGCGGGGCAACTCCGTGTACTTCCCCGACCGCGTCGTACCCATGCTGCCGGAGCGCATTTCGAACGAGCTTTGCTCATTGAAGGAAGGCGTCCCGCGCCCCTGCCTCGCGGTCCGCATGGTCTTCGACAAGAACGGCCACAAGAAGAGCCACCGCTTCCTCCGCGGGCTCATGCGATCCGCCGCGAGCCTGTCCTACGAACAGGCCCAAGCGGCCATCGACGGCCGCACCGACGATGCGACGGACCCGTTGCTGGAGACGGTGCTGCGGCCTCTGTGGGGCGCCTATGCGAGCCTCAGCAAGGCCCGCGATGCCCGCGGACCGCTCGAACTCGACTTGCCCGAACGGAAGATCCTGCTGGACGACAAGGGGCGCGTGCGCGGGATCGCGACACCGCCACGGCTCGATGCGCACCGTCTGATCGAAGAGTTCATGATCCAGGCGAATGTCGCCGCCGCCGAGGCGCTCGAAACCAAACGCTCGCCGCTCGTCTACCGCATTCACGACGCGCCTTCGAAGGAGAAGCTCGTGACGCTCGGCGAGTTTCTGGCGACAATCGAGATGAAGCTGCCGAAAGCGGGAATGCTCAAACCGGCGCAGTTCAACCGCATCCTCGCCGACACGCGCAAATCGCCCAACGCCGAACTCGTGGCGGAGGTGGTCCTGCGGAGCCAAAGCCAGGCGGAATACAGCCCCCGCAATCTCGGGCATTTCGGCCTGAACCTGCGCCGCTATGCGCACTTCACCTCGCCGATCCGGCGCTACGCCGACCTGATCGTGCACCGCGCCCTGATCCGGGCTTTCGGCCTCGGCGAAGGCGGTCTGACGGACAGGGAGATCGACGAACTCGAGGAGATCTCGGGCGCCATTTCCGATACGGAACGCCGCGCGATGGCGGCCGAGCGGGACACGGTGGACCGGCTGATCGCGGCCTACCTCGCGGACCGCATCGGGGCCACGTTCACCGCCAAGGTCTCGGGACTCGTACGGTCTGGACTGTTCGTGCGGCTGACCGAGACGGGAGCCGACGGGTTCGTTCCCGCCTCTGCCATCGGACATGAATACTTCTATCACGACGAGGTGCGGCAAGCGCTCGTGGGCGAAGACACCGGCCTCGCCTACCAGCTCGGAGACCCGGTCGAGGTCCGCCTGGTCGAGGCTATCCCAACGGCCGGGGCGCTACGATTTGACATGTTGAGCGAAGGACGCAAGATCGCTAGCTCAAAGGGTCGGCCACGGTCCCGCATCGCGGATAGAAGCAAGATGCACCAGCGCGGGAAGCCGCGCGGCGGACGGTCGAGGAAGCGGCGGTAATCAAGCGCCGACAATCAAGGGCCCAGGCCCAACGAAAGTGAGAGGAAGCAGGAATGTCACAGGACGCAGGCCGGTCGACGGGCGAACGCCCCCTCCAGCAGTCACTTCTGCGGGGCGCGCTGATGAAATGCCCGGCCTGTGGCGTCGGCTCGCTCTTCACACGCTATCTGAAGGTCGCCGATAACTGCTCCCATTGCGGCGAAGCTCTGCACCACCACCGGGCCGACGACGCGCCGGCCTATTTCACGATCGTCATTGTCGGCCATGTGATCGTCAGCCTCGTGCTGACGGTCGAAATGGCCTACCACCCGCCCCTTTGGCTTCACGCCGCCATTTGGCTGCCGATGACCATCCTGGTCGCGCTGGCGGTCCTTGCCCCCATGAAGGGCTTGCTGGTCTCGCTGCAGTGGGCGCTCCTGATGCACGGCTTCGATCCCGACCACAAAGAAGAGATCGGAGACCGGCTGGCGCCGCCGACCGCCTGAGCCCCGGCTCAGCTTGACTTCCGCACGCGAAACAGTAGGTTGCGCGCAACTTGACGCGGGCCCGATTGGGCCAGCGCACCCTATCCCGACAGATTCTATCCGAGGACGACAATGGCGAAGCCCGTCACCCAGAAGATCAAGCTCTTGAGCACCGCCGGCACCGGTTACTTCTATGTCACCAAGAAGAACCCGCGCAATCAGACCGAAAAGATGGTCTTCAAGAAGTACGACCCGGTCGTGCGCAAGCACGTCGAGTTCAAGGAATCCAAGATCAAGTAGCGCCCCGGGCCTGCCAAGTGTAAGGCGCGCCGATCTAGACGGCGCACTGGTCGCTACTGCGACCCACCACTAAATCCTTCAAGATGCTGGGGATGTTGGTCCGTCGTCGAGACGGTCCACCAAAGTGGTGGCCGGTCGAAACGCGGCGTTAACGAGGAGGCCACTCTACCGCACTCCGACCGGCCAAACCCCACGGACGCAGGAGATGCGGCGGACCTGAGCATTCCGCAGGGTTGTTCTGTTCACTGGTGGAAGGACGAAGCGATAGGCCACGCAGGCGGTTCCGCCTTGTGTCCCAATTCCGCTCGACGCCTTCCACACGGCGCATTTGGAACTAACTCAAAGCATAAAATCATCGGCAACGGGAACCAAATCAATCGTTGCCAATTGATTAATACGATAAAATCTCTGTTAGTGTAAAGCCTTAAGCTCAGACCCTCAGCCGAGGTGTCAAGACCGGCAAAGGGCCGGAAGCGCCTCTCCGGCACCCCGGACGGCCATTGCTCTCAAAGCCAAACTGATTCGGTCCGGGACGCCCCAGCCGGCCTCGAGGCACCAGGCCTCACGCAGCGTCGCCGACCACCCGGTTGCGCCCATCGCGTTTGGCGCAGTAGAGCGCTTGATCCGCGCGCTTGAGAATGAGTTCGGGCGTGTCTTCCTCGTATTCGAGCGCCGCCACCCCCATGCTTGCGGTCACGTTGACCGCTTTGTTCTGCGCGCCCGCGATAAAGGGTGCCGCGGCAATGCACTGCCGCAGGCGTTCGCCGACCAGATAGGCGCTTTCGAGTCCCGTGTCGGGCATGACGACAACGAACTCCTCACCGCCCAGCCGGCACGCAAGGTCGATACCCCGGATATTGCGCCGTAGCCGCAACGCCAGTTCCCGCAGGACATCGTCGCCCGCGTCATGCCCATGCGTATCGTTGATGACCTTGAAATGATCCACATCGATCAGCAGCACTGAAAGAGGCCGCCCCCGTTCAGCCGATTCCTCGAAGAGCGTCTCCAAGTGGCTGCTCAGATAGCGGCGATTATGGAGGGCCGTGAGGGGATCCAGCACCGCCATCTCGACAGTCTGCTCCAGCCGCGACCGCAAATAGTCCGTATACCGCTTCCGCTTTACCTGCGTGCGTACCCGCGCAAGGAGCTCGCTCGGGTTGACGGGACGCATGACATAGTCGTTGACACCCATGTCGAGACCGCGATGCAGACGCGCCTCCTCCCCGGGCTCAACAATCATCATGATCGGCAGATGCCGCGTGCGATCGAGCGAGCGAAGCTGGGAACATAGCCGCAGCCCATCGGCGTTCTGCAGGTTCAAACTGACGATGAGAAGGTCGAAGTCCCCACTCGGCGCGACGAGCAAGGCATGTGCCGGATCCACCATGTGGACGACGTCGTTGTCGGACTGCAGCGCCTCGACGATCCGCGTTGCGGCGCCTTCCCGGTCTTCGACCATGAGAACACGGCCATCGCACCCGGTGATGGCAACGTCCTCGCCCAGCATGGCCGGATAGCCCATCTGCTGCTCCGTCGATGCCCGCATGAGCATCTCATCGGTCAACAGCTTCAGACGCGCGAGATTCCTGACGCGGGTGATCAAAGCCAGATCATCGACCGGTTTGGTCAGAAAGTCGTCGGCGCCGGATTCGAGCGCTTTCAGCAAGTCGCTCGGATGATCGAGCGCCGTCACCATCACGATGGGAATATGCTGGGTCCGAAAATCGGACTTGAGCCTCTGGCAGACCTCGAAACCGTCCATGCCGGGCATCATGACATCGAGCAGGATGACGTCCGGCAGGTCCTGCCTGCAGATCTCAAGCGCATCGGCGCCACTCGACGCCGTCTGCACCGTGAAATATTCGGCCACGAGCCGCGCTTCGAGCAGCTTCAGATTGGCCAACATGTCGTCGACGATGAGGACCCGCGCGGTCATGAACTCTAACGCGCCTCTCCGATGAACTGCTTGACCGTGTCCAGGAACATCATCACGGAGATCGGCTTGGAGATGTAGGCCTCGCAGCCCCCTTCCCTGATCCGCTCCTCATCGCCCTTCATGGCGAAGGCCGTCACGGCAACGACGGGAATGGACCTCAGCTGGTCGTCTTCCTTCAGCCACTTCGTGACCTCGAGACCGGACACCTCGGGAAGCTGAATATCCATGAGGATGAGATCGGGATGGTGCTCGCGCGCGAGCTCCAGAGCCTCCACACCGTTGCGGGTCTGAAGCGTCTGATAGCCGTGTGCATCGAGGAGGTCATGGAAGAGCTTCATGTTGAGCTCGTTGTCCTCGACAATCAGAACTGTCTTCGTCATCGGCATCGGTCCCGGCGATTCTGTTCCGTCATGGTCGGCGACATAGCCACGATGCGCAGATAGGCTTCGCGCCGCGGGCGGCGCAGCGGGCGGCCGCATCAAAGACGCCATGGGCGCCTGCAGAAAACCACGGTTCGGCGCAGCTGCTTCCACGTATGTCGATCGTGTCCTCCAAAACATGGTTCCATCGCCCCTTTTGCTTCAGGGCAATATCCCATCGAACCCGTAACTAAACTCTGAAGCGGAACTGGAAATCGTGACGGTTCTTGATCATTTTCCGCCATTTACCGAGCATTAGGCCACGGCTTTTTCAGACCCCAACCGAACGCAATGTTCCGTACACGGACTATTTACACTTCTTTTCCTTTAAGTACTCGAGCGAGCTCAGCTTTCCCTCGACCGTGTATTCGCCATAGTCGATGAGCAGGTCGCGGCTGACGCCGTTCTCGTAGAGCCGAAAGTCGATCTGGTAGCTCGGGGTCAAGTCGCCAGCCGCCAGATCGAAATAGCCGATCGAGATGGGCCAGGAGGGCAATTCGTCGAGCTTCTCGTCCTGAGCGACCTTTTCGAGCCGGTCCGCGTCGCCGCCGGGTTTCACCATGCTTCCGATGAACGCGGTCGTATCGAAGACCCTCTGGCCCTTCTCCGTGCCGTCATAGACCTTCGCTTGGAAGACGCTCTGGCCGCTGGCCGCCCGCTCGATCAACGCGATGCTGTGCTGGGTCGGGAACAGAACGGGGCCGGAAAGGTTGAACTCTTCCGACTCAGGCTGCGTGAGCCTGACGGTGATGGCCCCGTCGGACCGGCCGCGGCTGGCCCGCCCGATGGTTGCTTCATCGAGCCGGTGGTTCAACCGCTGCGAGGAGTGAAACCGGAACGACTTCCCGTCGCCGGCCTCCCCGGTCGACGACCAGACATCGGCGAGGATCGTTTCGCCTTGCGTGTCGGTGATCTGGCTGACCAACCGCGTGTTGAGAGAGTAGCCGCGGCATGCAGACCCCGTGAATTCGAACACCATGCGGCCGTCATAGGCCGTGACACCGGAGCCGGAGCGCGCCTCGCCGAGCGACATTTCGTAGACCGCCCGATGGGGCGCCAAGTGGCTGGCCCCAATCGCCCAGCCTGATGGGACACCCCCATCGCGGCGCAAAAAACCAGGAAAGACAGCCAATAACTCTTGGCGCGGTTCATCTATTCGGCCTTCTGATGCTTGCCCGGAGGTCTGCAGCCGTTCTGGCCTGTCCGAGCCGTAATTCTTGTCACTATCGTTCCGGTCCGGCAAGGGCCCCGCCAGCGCTCTCGCCGGACTCCCGAAAACGAATTTCCCGGGCAAGCCTTGCAGGCTAAGGCTTTTTGCTCAACTGTGAGCGTAACGTCGGGTATGGGAGGAATCATGGCAGGAACGATCGAAGCACGGCTCCAACCTTGGACATCGCGCTGCCCGAGGCAAAGCCGCCGGTCGCCAGCTATGTGCCCTTCATCCACATGAACGGGCAGCTTCTGGTTTCCGGCCAACTCCCCATGCAGGACGGCGCGATTTCCGTCAAAGGCCAGCTCGGCGGCAACGTCTCATTGGAGGACGGGCAGGCTGCGGCGCGCCTCTGCGCGCTGAATATCATGGCCCAGGCCAAGCTGGCCCTGGGCGATCTCGACCGCATCACGCAACTCCTGCGCCTGAACGGTTTTGTCTGCGCCGCGCCCGAGTTCGGCGACCATCCCAAGGTCATCAACGGCGCATCGGATCTGTTCGTGGAGGTGTTCGGCGACAAGGGACGCCACACGCGCATTGCCGTCGGCTGCGCGAGCCTGCCACTGAACGCAGCCGTGGAGATCGATGCGGTATTTGCCATAGACTGATCGCGTCGAAGAGAGGACGCAAATGGGCGAGCTCTACTGGCTGAAGCGGCCGATCGCCCATCGCGGGCTGCACGACACCGCGCGGGGGATCGTCGAGAACAGCGCTTCGGCGGTGAAGGCGGCGATGCGGAAGGGCATTGCGGTCGAAGTCGATCTGCAGCGCGCGGCCGGCGACATGCCGGTCGTATTTCACGACGTGATGCTCGATCGCCTGACGAACGAAAGCGGTCCTGTCGCCGCGCGCGATGTCGAGGCCTTGCGCGCCATCCCCCTCAAAGACGGCGGCGGCGACCGAATCCTATCCTTGCCCGAACTCCTCGAACTCGTGGGCGACACCGTCCCGCTGGTGTTGGAGGTGAAGAACCACGGACAGGGAGACGGCGCCTTCGAGGCCAACATCGCCAAGCTGCTCGCCGGCTATCGGGGTCCCGTAGCGGTGATGTCCTTCGATCCCCACGCGGTCGCGGCCTTCCGGCGTCACGCGCCCGCCCTGCCCCGCGGCCTTGTCTCCTGCCGGTTCAACGACGAATTCTCCAAGACGCATCTTTCGACGCTGCAACGTTTCGCCATGCGGCATCTCCTCACATCCACCTTCGCACGCCCCCATTTTGTCGCGTACGATGTCAACGCGCTGCCGGCTGTCGCGCCGCTGCTCGCCAAATTCGCCGCCGGCCTGCCGTTGCTGGCATGGACCGTTCGCACCGAGGCGGAACTGGCGCACGCCCTGCGATATGCCGATGCGCCGATCTTCGAAGAGATCGCGCCCTAACGGCCGGCATTGGAAGGCCGGGGCGCGGGTCACAGAGCACGGCCGGATTGCCGGACATCATGGGCGGCATGGACACACCAGCGGAACGGAACGACCGAAACGCGCCGGACCACGGCGCGGGAGCGCCCCACGCGCACGGGAAAAACGCCCCGGAAGCGGTTGTGCGCATCGCAAGCCGCATTGCGGACGTGCGGGCGGACCAATGGGACGCATGCGCGATTGGCGACAGCGGTCTAGCAGAGCCCCCCAACCCCTTCGTCACCCATGCGTTTCTGAAAGCGCTCGAGGAGAGCGGGTCGGCCACGAGAGAGACCGGCTGGCTGCCCCAGCATCTGCTCTACGAGGACGACCAGGGCAGTCTGCTCGGTTGCATGCCCTGCTACCTGAAGGGCAATAGCCAGGGCGAGTACGTGTTCGACCACGGCTGGGCCGAAGCCTATATGCGCGCGGGCGGCGACTACTATCCGAAGCTCCAGGCGGCGGTGCCGTTCTCCCCGGTCCCAGGCCCGCGGCTGCTCGTCCGGAACTCTGATAGCCGACTGGAACGGCAGGCCTTGCTGCTGGAGGCGGGACGGACGCTGACGAACAGGCTCGGCGTGTCTTCGCTGCACATCACCTTCATGACGCGTGACGAGTGGCGGCTCGCGGGCGAACTCGGCTACCTGCAGCGGACCGACCAGCAGTTCCACTGGCACAATGACGGCTATAGAAGCTTCGACGACTTCTTGAGTGCGCTAGCCTCGCGCAAGCGCAAAGCCATCAAACGCGAACGCCGCGCGGCGCTCAGCGACGATATCGAGATCGAGTGGCTCACCGGGTCCGATCTCACTGAAGCCCACTGGGACGCGTTCTTCGCGTTCTACATGGATACCGGCGCGCGCAAATGGGGACGCCCCTATCTGACCCGCACAGCGTTCAGCCTCCTAACCGAGACCATGGCCGACCGGCTGCTGCTCGTCATGGCCAAGCGCGGCACGGATTATATCGCGGGCGCTCTCAACGTGATCGGCGCGGACACGCTCTATGGCCGCTATTGGGGCGCGCTCGAGAGCCACGACTTCCTGCATTTCGAAGTCTGTTACTACCAGGCCATCGACTACGCGATCGCCCACGGCCTCGCCCGCGTCGAGGCGGGCGCTCAAGGGGGCCACAAGCTGGCACGCGGCTATGTCCCCACCGAGACCTACAGCGCGCACTACATCGCCGATCCCCGGCTTAGAGCCCCCGTCGCCGACTACCTTCAGCGCGAGAGACTGGCCGTGGCGGAAGAGAACGCCCTACTTGCAGCGGAGTCGCCGTATCGAAACGATACGGCGAAGCGCACCTAATCCAGTACGAACGAGATCTTGCCGTTGATGCGGTACTTGCTGATCTTGCCGTTCTCGACCGTCGCCTCGAAATTCTTGATGTAGATCGAGCGCACGTTGCGCACGCTTTTCTCGGCCGTCTTCAGGGCGGTCTGCGCGGCGTCTTCCCAGCTCTTGTTGGATTCGGCCAGGACTTCGATCACTTTGAGCATTGTCATTGGACCCTCCCGAGGTATGCACTTTCAAGAAATTTATTGTATAACAATATGTTAGCGGAGCGGGCGCACGCTGCCCGACTCCAATAGAGTCAATGAACGGGGAGCGACAAAGTTCCATCCGCCGGCAAACCCATTCATGTGCCGGTTGACCTAGGGCGCCTAAGGAATCGAAATGATTCAGCAAATCACCCGCGGCTAAGACACGACGAGAGGAGACACGATCGGATGGCAGACAACGATGCGGCGGCGTACGACCCGGAGAACATCTTCGCCAAGATGCTGAAGGGAGAGATCCCCTGCCACAAGCTCTACGAGGACGATGACACCCTCGCCTTCCTCGACATCATGCCGCGTACGGAAGGCCACGCCCTCGTCATCACCAAGGAGCCTGCGGCGGACCTGTTCGGGATCTCACCGCAAGGCCTCGGCAAGCTCATGACCGTCGTGCAAACGCTCGCGCCGAAGATCAAGCAGGCTGTCGGCGCCGACGGCGTTCTCATCCAGCAGTTCAACGGCGCGGCGGCAGGCCAGACCGTGTTCCACCTCCACGTCCACATCATCCCCCGCAAGGACGGCTTCCCCATGCGGGCAGAGGCTCAAAGATGGCCAAGCCCGAAGAGCTCAAAGCCACCGCCGAGAAGATCCGGGCCGTGCTGAACGGCTAGCGGAAACAATCATGGCCGGGGCTCGTATGAGCGCCCGGCCATGAAGCACTGATCTCTAAATTAAGACGCGAAGCGCCTAGTCCTCGCCGAGCGGGACTTTCGGAACGGAGCCGGAGCCGCTTTCCTTCGCGCCACCACGGGGCTTGCGGCTGCGCTTGGCTTTCGGCTTCGAGGCCTTGGCTTTCGCCTTGACCTTGGCCTCGGCGTCCTTCTCGTCGGAGTCGCGCGGTTTGATCGGGGTGTCCGCCGAGATGTAGTCGAAGTCGAGGCCCTTCTTGCCGTCTTCTTCCTTCACGACCACGCGCACCGTGCCGCCATCCTTCAGCGCACCGAAGAGGATCTCCTCCGCCAGCGGCTTCTTGATGTTCTCCTGTATGACACGGGAGAGCGGACGCGCGCCGAACTTCTCGTCGTAGCCGCGGTCCGCCAGCCAAGCATTGGCTTCCGGGGTCAGCTCGATCGTGATGTTCCGGTCTCCAAGCTGGGCTTCGAGCTGGAACACGAACTTCTCGACGACCTGCGCGATGACCGACGCCGGCAGCGCGCCGAACGGGATGATCGCATCGAGCCGGTTGCGGAACTCCGGTGAGAACAGGCGGTTGATCGCCTCCTCGTCGTCGCCCTCGCGCTTGGTGCGGTTGAACCCGATCGCCGCCTTGGCCATGTCGGCCGCGCCGGCATTCGTCGTCATGATCAGGATGACGTTCTGGAAGTCCACGTGCTTGCCGTTGTGATCGGTCAGCTTGCCGTGATCCATCACCTGCAGAAGGATGTTGAACAGGTCCGGGTGGGCCTTCTCGACCTCGTCGAGCAGCAGCACGCAGTGCGGATGCTGGTCCACGCCATCGGTCAGGAGACCGCCCTGGTCGAAGCCCACATAGCCGGGAGGCGCACCGATCAGGCGCGACACCGTGTGGCGCTCCATGTACTCGCTCATGTCGAAGCGCAGCAGCTCGACGCCGAGCAGCGTGGCGAGCTGGCGTGCGACTTCGGTCTTTCCGACGCCGGTGGGGCCGGAGAACATGTAGCAGCCGATGGGCTTGCCCGGCTCGCGCAGACCCGCGCGGCTCAGCTTGATGGCCGCACCCAAGGCCTCGATGGCCTTGTCCTGCCCGAACACGACGCGCTTCAGATCCTCATCGATCCCGCGCAGCACCTCCGCGTCGGTCTTGGAGATGGTCTTCGGCGGAATGCGGGCCATGGTGGCGATGGTGTTCTCCACTTCCTTGACGCCGATGGTCTTCCGCCGCTGACGCTCGGGCACGAGCATCTGCGAGGCGCCCGTCTCGTCGATCACGTCGATCGCCTTGTCGGGCAGCTTGCGGTCGTGAATGTATTTCGCCGACAGCTCCACCGCGGACTTGATCGCCTGGTTCGTGTAGCGAATGCGATGGAAGTCCTCGAAATAGGGCTTGAGGCCCTTCAGAATTTCGATCGTGTCGGGCACGGACGGCTCCTTCACGTCGATCTTCTGGAAGCGGCGCACCAGCGCCCGGTCCTTCTCGAAATGCTGACGGTATTCCTTGTAGGTGGTCGAACCGATGCACCGGAGCGAGCCCGATTGCAGCGCCGGCTTCAACAGGTTCGAAGCGTCCATGGCGCCGCCCGAGGTCGCGCCCGCGCCGATCACCGTGTGGATCTCGTCGATGAACATGATGGCGCCGGGGAAATTCTCGATCTCCCGCATCACCGCCTTGAGCCGCTCCTCGAAGTCGCCGCGATACCGCGTGCCTGCCAGCAACGCGCCCATATCAAGCTGGAAGATGGTGGCGTCGGACAGCACTTCCGGCACGTCGGCCATGACGATGCGCCGCGCGAGACCTTCGGCGATGGCGGTCTTGCCCACGCCCGGGTCGCCCACGAACAGCGGGTTGTTCTTCTGGCGGCGGCACAGCACCTGAATGGTGCGCTGAACCTCGGCGTCGCGCCCGATAAGCGGGTCGATCCGCCCGGTGCGGGCCTTCTGGTTCAGGTTGATGCAGTAGACCTCGAGCGCATCGGCGCCGCGCTTCTTTGTCGTCGCCGCCTTCCACGGTCGCCGCATCGTCGTCGATGCCGCGCACGGGCCGCGCGCAGACATGCCGCCGCGCTTAGCGATGCCGTGACTGATGTAGTTGACCGCATCGAAACGCGTCATGTGCTGCTCTTGCAGGAAGAACGCGGCATGGCTTTCCCGCTCGGCGAAGATCGCGACCAGCACATTGGCGCCGGTCACCTCCTCCCTGCCGCTCGACTGCACATGGGCGACGGCGCGATGGATCACGCGCTGGAAGCCAGCGGTCGGCTGCGCGTCGCCGTGGTTGTCGAGCACGAGGCCGGACAGCTCGTTGTCGACATAGCCGGTGAGCTTTTCCCGCAGCAGATCGAGATCGACGTCGCAGGCACGCATGACGGCGGCCGCGTCGCGGTCGTCCAAAAGCGACAGGAGCAGATGCTCCAGCGTCGCATACTCATGGCTGCGCTCGTTCGCATATTGAAGCGCGCGCCGGAGTGCCTGCTCTAGACTGGTCGAAAAAGAAGCCACGGAATTCCTACTCTTTCTCCATCGTGCATTGAAGCGGATGCTCGTGCTGACGGGCAAAGCTGGTGACCTGAGCTACCTTAGTCTCGGCAACCTCGTAAGTGTAGACCCCACAGATGCCGACGCCCTTTTGGTGGACGTGCAGCATGATGCGGGTCGCCTCCTCCGGCGCCTTGTTGAAAAACCGCTCAAGGATGTACACGACGAAATCCATCGGCGTGTAATCGTCATTGAGCAACAACACCTTGTAGAGGCTCGGCCGTTTTGTCTTGGGCCGAGCCTTCGTAACAATCTGGGTGCCGGAGTCGTCGTCCCGGCGCGGATCGTCATTGCGCGCCATCGTTAGCCTTCACTCGTCGTCCCTTAATGTGGGACCGCGCCGCGCCAGTTCCAAGGCGGAGCGCCCTGCTGGGTCCGAAAACCGTCTCGAACACAGTCTAGCGTGATCGGACCGACGGCAGCAATTCGGTGCGAGGTGAAAATGCTAATGTGACGCGGTTTGCTGACAGAAATGGGGATACGCCGCCGCAAGAGGCGGCAACTTGCCAAAAAAAAGGCCCGGGGCAGCGCCCCGAGCCTTCCTTGGGAGGAAGATTAAGTGCTGTCGCGCTACGCGGCCTTCTTGGCCATGGCGGCTTCCATCGGCTTATACGCATCTTTGGCCAGACCGGCATACATCTCGCCAATCTTGGTCATCTCGGCCATGTAGCCGTCGTAAGCCTTCTTGGCGAACTGCGACTGAATTTCGACGGCCTGCTCGATAGACTTGCAGCCGGCGAGCTGCTCGAAAGCCTTGGTCGAATCTTCGAACGCTTTCTTCGAATAGTCGGTGAACTCGGCGGCAATGGCCTGAAAGCCTTTGTTCATCTCGCCGAACGAGCGCACATAGGCGTCAAAACCGTCTTTGCCAACTTTCTGAAATTCTTCAAAACCTTTGATCATCGGGCCCTCTACACAGGTTGGGATCGGAAAAATGCTGCGAACGCGAACATAAATATATGCATTGCACAAAAAACGTCAACCTGGATTTTGCAGTGCACAACATTATGGCGCTTGAGCTCCAGAACTGCCCTTAACGCTTTGGCAATCGACCACTTCTAGCCTGTCCGCTTGTCGGCGTTGCAACGCGGAATGACGGACCGCAACCGCCTCGAAGGGATGCGCAGAAGCGCTCGAGGGCGGCGTGACAAACGGGGAAAGGCGTAAGCCAAAGTGTTCGAACAACTACAATTTGAGTCCAAACGGCGCGGATCCCGGATTCGCCCGTCTGGGAATGGCAGGCCTTCGGCCTCCCTGCGTCGCATGACGCAGATCAGCCTGGTGCTCTTGCTCGCATTCGGTGTGACGCTGACACATGTCGGCGAGGCCTTTGCCGACAAGCGGGTAAAGGCCGCCATCATCGTCGATGCGAACACGAACAACGTGCTCTATTCCCAGTCCGCCGACGTCCTGCGCTCGCCGGCCTCGCTCACCAAAATCATGACGCTCTACGTGCTGTTCGCCTATATGCGGGCGGGCCGCTTCAGCCCCGACACCCAGTTGAAGGTCTCCAAGCACGCCGCCAGCCAGTCCCCGACCAAGCTTTATCTGAAGCCCGGTTCCACCATCGCCGTTAAGGACGCCATCAAGGCCCTGGTGACCAAATCGGCCAACGACGCGGCTGCAGTCGTGGCGGAGAATGTGGGCGGCTCGGAGGAGAATTTCGCGCGCATCATGACCCAGACGGCGCGCAATCTCGGCATGAAGAAGACGACCTACCGCAACGCGTCGGGCCTTCCGAACAATGAGCAGCTGACCACGGCGCGGGACCAGGCGATCCTGGCCATGCACATCATGCAGGACTACCCGGAGTATTACACCGTCTTCGAGACCAAGTACTTCGACTACAAGGGCCGGAAATACCGGAACCACAATCGCCTGCTCTTCACCTACAAGGGCACGACGGGCATCAAGACCGGCTATACGCGGGCCAGCGGCTTCAACCTTACGGCTGCCGTCCACCGCGGCGACAAGCACTTGGTCGGCGTCGTGCTTGGCGGCAACACCAGCTCACTGCGTAATGCCGCCATGACCTCGCTGCTCGACAAGCATTGGTCGAAAGCCTCGTCGAAGAAGCCGGGTGCCACGAACTTCATTGCATCGCTGCTCGGGGCGCCTAATCCGCCGCGCCCGTCGCGCAAGCCGATCTTCTCTGTGGCGAGCGCCGCCGTCCCTGTCGCAAGCCACACACCTCCTGCCCAGCCTGCGGTAGCCCAGCCTGCCGTCGCTCAGCCGGCTGTGGCCCAGGCTCCTGCCGTGCAGCCCGCCGTCGCGCAACCGGCACAGCAGCGCCCCATCGTGCAGGCAAGCCTTGCGCCGAGCCTCGCACCGAACCGTCTCTCCGCGCCGAGTCCTGCTTCCGCGAACCGTATGGGCAACTACCACGTCCAAGTCGGGTCCTATACCTCGCCCGCCGATGCCCAGAACCGGCTCGGCATGGTACGCCAGCGTGCGCCGAAACTACTCGATGGGCACCTGCCCTTCACGGCGACATTCGAGAAAGACAACAAGGAGTGGTACCGGGCCCGGTTCGCCGGCTTCACGAAATCCGACGCGCGCAGTACCTGCGAGGCTCTGAAGCGCTTGCGGCTCGATTGCATCGCCCTCGCCGCCGAGTAGCGGCACGCGGGCATAGCGCTACCGGCCGATCAGCACATCCTTTGCTTCGTTGATGCGGGCGGCCAGGTAGGTGGACCCGCCCTGATCGGGGTGCAGCTTCATCATCAAGCGGCGATGTGCCTGCCGAATGTCCTCGTCCGAGGCGTCGGGCGCGACCTCGAGCACGGCGCGCGCTTCCTCGACACTCATCCGGCCCTTGGAGAACCCGCCCGTCCCGGCACCGGCGCTCGCTTCTTCGGCCCGCTGCTGCCAATCCGGCACCCGCCAGTCGAGATAGGCCTCCATCAGAGCCGCTTCCTTCAGTCCGTCCGCCTCGAAGGTGGCATAGAGTTCGACGGCTTCGGCGTCGCTCAAGGACGAGAGCGCGCGCCCTGCAAACCTGCCCTTCAGACATCTGCCGTCCATGTAGCCGGTGTCGTGATCGAGCTCCATTTCCAGCCGCTCGGTCTGCACGTGGGACGCTTGTCCCTTGGACTTCTCGCCCGAGCCGCCGAACCCACCAACGCCGCTTCCGGCGACCAGGCTCAAGGCGAACGCCGCAAGCGGGATCGCGAGCGGCAAGGCCCCGCGCAAAGCCAGGAAGCCTGCCACGGCGAACAGTGCCACAGCACCGATTTTGCGCATACCGCCCGCGAGCTGTGTCGGGTTCGCCCTGACGATCATGCGGCCGAGAAGCAAGAGGGCGACGAGCAGCGCGCAACCGAGAAAGAAATAGACCATGCGTGCCAGCTTACCGCAGCTGTTCGAGCAGCACCGTCGCGGCGCCACTCTTGGCGTTCTCGAGCGCCTTGCGGCCCCCCGAGGCATAGACCGCCACCGCCGTCAGCAGGGCGCGTAACTGGGCCGCCGAGCCGGCATCGAACCGGCAATAGGCGCCGCGCGACAGGCGCGCCGATTTCCTTGACGCCCGTTCGGCGCGCGTATCGTGTCCCTCCTGGAACACGAACACGGGCACGCGCACGAGACCGAGCTCGCCCGCGAGCTGACACAGCTCGTCAATGCTCTCCTCCATGCAGTCGCCCACATAGACCAGCGCATTGACGGTCTGACGTCCGGTCTCTTTCTTCGCATGCGACAGAACCTTGCGGATCTGCGTGTGGCCGCCCTCGCAATGAACTTGGCGCATCAGCCGCGCGAGCGCATCCGGGTCGCGCACCCATTTGCTGGACCGGCACTCGCCGAAGCCCCGGAAGTACATCAGCTGCACATCCAGCCCGCCGACCTGCTTGACCGCGTCGAACATCTCACTTTGAAGGCCGAGGGCGAGGTCCCAGGTGGGTTGGCGGCTCATGGTGGCATCCATGGCAAAGATCAGTCGTCCCGACCCCGAGGTGGCCGGCTGCAGGCTCTGGACCTTGTTCAAAAAGGCATCGACTTCCGCCGTCGTCGAGGGCGCTCGCGCGACATCGCCCGACGCGGTCTTGGACGGGGCCGTCGGCGAAGAGGTTTTGGACGCCGGGGTCTTCGGTTCGCTCATCCGCCCGCTCCGCGATGCCGTTCAAACTCTGAGAAAATGCACACGCTTATAGATGGTCATTTTTGGCCACATTCTCAATCCCGAACCGGCGCCTAGCTGTCGTCGCCGCCCGCCGCGAGCAGGCTCGCATTGCCGCCCGCCGCCGTCAGGTTCGTGGTCCGCACTCGCTCCACCGCGAAGAGCTCCAGATAGTGCGGCCCACCGGCCTTGGGGCCTGTTCCGGAGAGGCCCTCGCCGCCAAAGGGCTGCACGCCCACCACGGCGCCGATCTGGTTCCGGTTGACGTAGAAATTGCCGACGCGCACCCGCGCGGCGACGAAATCCGCCGTCGCCTTGATACGGCTATGAAGGCCGAGCGTGAGCCCGTAACCCGTCGCGTTGATCGCCTCGCAGACCTCGCCTAGACGCTTCCCGTCATACCGGACCACGTGGAGGATCGGCCCGAACATCTCGCGCTCCAGGACGCCGATCTCCGGGATCTCGAAAATCGCGGGCGCAACGAACGTGCCATGGCTAAGTGCGGGGTCCACCTCCGGATCGAACAGGACGCGTGCCTCGGCACGCATTCTTTCCTTGTGCGCCTCGAGCACGGCCTTGGCCTCGGCATCGATCACCGGGCCGATGTCGCTCGCATAGTCGAGAGGATCGCCGAGGGTCGGCTCCTGTGCAGCCCCGACGAGCATGTCGATGACCGGGTCCGCGATGTCGGACTGGAGAAACAGGACGCGCAACGCCGAGCACCGTTGTCCGGCGCTGTCGAATGCCGAACGCAAAACATCGTCGACCACCTGTTCGGGCAGCGCGGAGGAATCGACGATCATGGCGTTGATGCCGCCGGTCTCAGCGATGAGTTTCGGGATGGGGCCCGACCGTGCGGCCAAGGCCTTGGCGATGGCCTTACCCGTATCGGTCCCGCCCGTGAACACCACGCCGTCCACGCGCTCGTCCGCAACCAGCGCAGCCCCGATGGTCTCGCCAGGTCCCGGCAGGAAATGCAGGACATCGCCCGGCACCCCAGCCTCGTGCAGGAGGCGTATAGCAGCCGCGGCGACGAGCGGCGTCTGCTCCGCAGGCTTGGCCACGACCGCATTCCCTGCGGCGAGCGCACCGGCGACCTGCCCGGTGAAGATCGCGAGCGGGAAATTCCACGGCGAGATCGCGGCGAAGACGCCGCGCCCGTGCCGCGACATCTCGTTGCTTTCACCGGTGGGACCCGCCAGCGTCACCGGCGCCTCGAATTTCGCGCGCGCCTCCGCCGCGTAGTAGCGCAGGAAGTCCACTGCCTCGCGCAGGTCGCCCTGGGCGTTGGAAAGCGTCTTACCAGCCTCGCGCACCAGGAGCGCCATTAGCCGTGGCCGTGCCGCCTCGAACAGGTCCGCCGCCCGTTCGAGGATCACCGCGCGGGCTACGCCGCGTCGTCCATCCCAGCCTTCCGCGGCCGCTTTGGCGGCGTCGAGCACGGCATTGATCGCCTTGTCGTCCGCCAAGGCACATGTGCCGACGACAACCCGGTTGTCGTGGGGCGAGACGATCTCCGTCGTCTTGCCCGCATCGATCTCACGTCCCGCGACAATCGGCGCCGCGGTTGTGGGAGCCCGCAGAGCCTCCGTCATGGCAGTCAACAGTGGCGCGCGGGTCGCATCGTCCCACAGCGGCAGTCCGAGACTATTCCTCCGCGCGGCCCCATAGAGATCGGGCGGAATGGGAATGGCCGGGTTGGCTTTTTCCGGCAGCCTCGCCGCCTTCTCGACGGGATCGGCGACGATCGCCGGGATCGGCGCTTCGTCGTCCGCAAGGCGATGCACGAACGACGTATTGGCCCCGTTCTCGAGCAGCCGCCGCACCAGATAGGCGAGCAAGTCTCGGTGGCCGCCGACGGGTGCGTAGATGCGGCAGGGCTTCTTCAGCCCCTCGACCACCTCGCGATGGACCGGCGCCCCCATGCCGTAGAGACGCTGAAACTCGTACGGTGCATCGCCCGCCAAGTCGGCCACCGCGGCGATGGTGTGGGCGTTATGGGTCGCGAATTGCGGATAGTAGCAATCGGGGCGGGCAAGAAGCGCCCGGACCGCGGCCAGATAGGCCACGTCCGTGTTCACCTTGCGCGTGAACACGGGGTAGCCCGCGAGTCCGGCTTCCTGGGCCCATTTGATCTCGCTGTCCCAATAGGCACCTTTCACAAGGCGGACCGGTATGCGGCGGCCGGTCTTCTCCGCAATGCGCGCCAGCCAGGCGATCAGCGGCAGGGCACGCTTCGAATAGGCCTGGACCGCCAGCCCCAGACCGTTCCAGTTCGAAAGCCCAGGGTCCGCGAACAGCGGCTCCAGGATCGAGAGCGATAGATCGAGCCGCTCCGCCTCTTCCGCATCGACCGTAAGAGGCAGCCAAGCCTCGCGCATTTGCAGGGCAAGCGCGCGAACCTTCGGAACGAGTTCCCGGTGCAGCCGCGCCTCTTGCGACGGCACGTAGCGCGGATGCAACGCCGACAGTTTGACCGACAGCCCGGACCGCGCGTGCAGGATCTCTTCAGTGCGTGCGGCAGGTGCACCAGCCCGCGTGGCAATGGCCGATGCGGCTTCCGTGTAGCGCCGGCCATAGCGCTCCGAGTCTTCGGCGGTCCGCGCGCCCTCGCCGAGCATGTCGAAGGAGAACCGGTAGCCATCCCGCATGTCGGGCGCGGCATTGTCCAAGGCGCCTTGGATCGTCTCCCCCAGCACGAACTGCTTGCCGAGAATGCGCATGGCCCGGCGCACCGCCTCGCGGATGACCGGTTCGCCGCTGCGGGCTACGAGCCGCTGGACCCGCGCGCCAAGGTCGGCGCTCTTGTCCCCGCCCCAATCGAGCAGGTGCCCGGTCAGCATCAAGCCCCAAGTCGAGGCGTTCACGAGAACCGACTCCGAGTGACCCAGATGCCTCGCCCAATCGCCCGAGCCGATCGTGCCGGCGATCAGCCGGTCGGCGGTCGCCCCGTCAGGGATGCGCAACAGCGCTTCGGCCAGGCAAAGGAGCAACACGCCCTCCTCGCTGGAGAGCCCGTATTCGGCCAGGAAGGAGTCGATGCCGCCCTGCGCATGCCGCCCTTCGCGCGCGGCCTCCACCAGCCTCGTGGCGATGCGCGCGATTCTGTGCCTGTCTTCGCTCGAAAACCGCGCGGCGTCGATCAGCGCCGTGACCAGCGCATCCTCATCGGCAAGTAAAGCCGCGTTCAGTTCCGCCCGGCCAAGGCCGTCGCCCGTGTCCGGTACGCTTGAACCCAATGCGGCAGTTGGCGCATTCATACGTCCAATTTAGGGGTTTCGAGCCGTTACGGCGAGGCGTTATGGTCGCGCCCCTTCCCGGCAGCGGCGCTTTCTCGAAACGCCCCCGATAATGAAAGACCCAATGACCACCGAGATCGAGATCGTCAGAACCGTCGCGGACCTGCGGGCCAAAGTCGCCGCCTGGCGCGCAAACGGCGAGACGGTGGCCATGGTGCCCACCATGGGCGCGATCCACGAAGGCCACATGTCCCTCGTCCGGCAGGCCAAGGGTCTGGCCGATCGCGTGGTGTCGTCGATCTTCGTCAATCCGCTGCAGTTCGGCCCCAGCGAAGACTTCGAGGCCTATCCGCGTGGCGAGGCGCGAGACGCGGAACTTCTGGCATCGGCCGGCGCGGAACTTCTCTACGCGCCCAACGCGCGCGAGATGTACCCGGACGGTTTTTCCACGACCGTTCATGTAGCGGACCTCACAGAAGACCTATGCCGGCGCGAGCGGCCCGATCATTTCGACGGGGTCGCCACGGTTGTCGCCAAGCTCCTGCTGCAATGCGGTCCGGATATCGCGATCTTCGGCGAGAAGGACTATCAGCAGCTTCTCATCATCAAGCGTTTGGTGCGGGACCTGAACATTCCGGTGGAGATCGTGGGCGGCGCCATCGTGCGCGAAAGCGACGGGCTCGCCCTCTCCTCCCGCAACGCCTATCTCTCGGATGCCGAACGCGAGACGGCACCTCTACTGCGGGCCGCGATCCACCAGGCCGCGCAGCAGATGGCGGCGGGGGACGCCAGCGAAGCCGCGCTAAAGAACGCGCGCGCCGCCCTCGAAGCGGCAGGCTTCCGGGTCGACTACCTCGAAGCGCGCGATCCGCAGACACTGGCGCCCCTGTCGGGCGCCGCCTCGTCGGCACGGATCCTCGTCGCGGCCTTTCTGGGCCAGACGCGCCTCATCGACAACATGTCCGTCCCGCCGCAAGCCTAGCGGCTCTAGTCGATGAGCCGCAGGGCGCGGAGCTCCTCGCGCATGCCCGGCGGCATATCGGCAATCGAGTCCTCCCCCGCGGAGAGATCCGGCGGCGCCTCGCCGGCCTCCAAATAGCGCCACCCCTGGAACGGTCGGCGCGGGTTGGGCCGCGTCTCGACGATCTCCGGATCGAGGACGATCCCGCAGCAGGGCGATCCGTCTTCCCGCACGGTCTCCTTCAAGTCGACGATGCGCTGACGCGCCGAAACGAACCCCTTGATGACCCAATAGAGCGAACCGCCGTCCAAGACCTCGTCTTTCCGGCGCGGCATCTGCTTGGTCTTGTGGCAGAGTTCGGTGACCTGTCCCGCTCGCGCCAGATCGTGCAAGCGTCTCGCCTGCCAAATCCGCAGATCCTGGAGCCGGTCTATTCCGACGCAGAGCTTCACGAGGTGAACCGTCATGGGACCCAGGCCGCCTAGTGCGACATGAAGAGGGGAATGGTCGCCTCTTCCAGCATGGTCAACGTCACGCCGCCGAGAATGAACTCACGCCAGCGCGAATGATGAAACGCGCCCATGACGATCATGTCGGCGGACAGGTCCTTCGCCCGGGAGAGCAACAGCCGGCCCACATCGCCGCCCTCGTTCATCGGCACCGTCACCGGCTCGGCATTGATGCCATGGCGGGCGAGATGCGCGACCATGCCGTCCACAGGAAGGCCGTCGTCGCGGGGCTTGGCCTCGTTGAGGCCAGCCAGAAGCACGACCCGTTTCGCTTCTTTCAGAAACGTGCGGGCATCGCCGAACGCGCGTGCTGCCTCGGCGCTGCCGTCCCAAGCTACAACGACCGTCTCGACACCAACGGTCTTCCCGGGAGCCGCCGGAACAATGAGAACGGGGCGCCCGGAGGCGAACAGGCAGCGCTCGACCAATGCGTATTGACCGACCAGCGGATCTCCGTCCCTCGGCTGACCGAGGATCGCCAAATCGGTAAGCCGCGCGGCGGCGGCGAAGTCATGAGGAAACTCGTCGCTGGTCCCATGCATGAGCCGGACGTCGTAAGAGACACCCGCCGCATCCGCCGCGGTGCGGAACCGCGCCAGCGCCTCCTCGCCCTGGGCCCTAACGCCGTCGAGCACACCGCTCATATCGGCAAATGCGACGTCCGCGCCGTAGAGGGGCATCAAGGCCTGGGGCGCAAGGGCAACCGCCACAAGGTGAGCCCCATGCGCCTTTGCGAGGCCGATCGCCATCAGATCGCGCGCTTTGGACGCGCTCGTCCCGTCGACGTAGACAATGACATCCTTGAAGCTCATCCGGCCCTCCCCGTGACGGCCGATGATAGCGCTTCGGCGCGCGCGGCCAAGCATACGCTCTATTTTGTCCGCGTTGCGCAGACCTCACGGCCATCGATAGCCGAAGCGCCGGAACCGAATTCACGCCAGCGTGAAGCAAGTCACAACGCTTTGAAGAGGTGTGACGCATCGGTTCCGGGAATTGAGGCTACCGTCCAACGATGGCGTTCGGCGCCAGAAATTGGGAACACCCACACACTAGGAGAGTATCCATGAAGATGAACCAGAAGTCCGGGACCAAGATTGCCCTTACGGCTGCTGCGCTAATCGTATCCGGCACGCTTGCCACGTCCGCCCTGGCCGCTGGCGGCGAGACCGGAAAGTGCTTCGGCGTGAATGCCTGTAAGGGCCAGAGCGCCTGTAAGACCGCTTCGAACGCCTGCAAGGGCCACAATGCCTGCAAGGGCAAAGGTTTCGTCGTCACGACGGACACCGAGTGCGCCGAACAGGGCGGCGAGTTCAAGAGCTAGCCCCGCCACGGCCGGAGCCGGCCGCGTTTGCGGCCGCTTCGCCACTTCCTATATGACTCTCGGTGCTAAGCACCGTTGGAGATGGCATTGTCCGACCACAAACCACCCTATCTCGGCTTCGGCCTTGGGCTCCGGCCCGAGCACTATGACGAGATTCTGTCCGGCGACCCCAATGTCGACTGGTTCGAGGTCATCTCCGAGAATTACATGATCCCTGGCGGCAAGCCGTTGCGGGTCCTGGACGAAATTGCCGAACGCTATCCGATCGTGATGCATGGCGTGTCCTTGTCGATCGCTTCCACCGCACCGCTCGACATGGAATATCTGACGGAACTCAAGACGCTCGCCGACCGCGTCGAGCCGAAATGGATTTCCGATCATCTGTGCTGGACCGGCGTACATGGGGTCAACCTGCACGACCTTCTACCGATTCCGTATACGCAAGAAGCCCTCGATCATGTGGTCGACCGCGTCAGTCGTGTGCAGGACTTCTTGGGGCGCCGCCTCACCCTGGAGAACGTTTCGAGCTACGTGACGTTCGCGGAGTCCGAGATGAGCGAATGGGACTTCGTGAGCGAGGTCGCCCGCCGGGCCGATTGCTGGCTGCTCTTCGACGTCAACAACGTCTATGTCAGCGCCTGCAATCACGGCTTCTCGACGCGCGACTTCCTGCAAGGGATTCCGCGCGATCGCATCGTGCAGTTCCACTTGGCAGGCCACAGCCACGAAGGCGACCACATCGTCGATACGCACGACCATCCCGTCTGCGACGAAGTTTGGGACTTCTATCGCGAGACGGTCTCTCATTTCGGCCCGGTGTCGACCATGATCGAGCGGGACGACAACATTCCTCCGTTGGCGGAGGTCATTGCCGAGCTCGACATCGCACGCAAGATTGCTCAGGAGGTCGCCGAGGCCAAGAAGGTGATCGCCGCAGAATGACGACAGTGCTGACGGGATTGTCATGACCAGTCTCAAAGACCTGCAGGCGCGATTCCAGGCCGGCATCGTGGGCGGCGACAACACAGCCCTGAACGATATCAACGACAGCGCGACAGAGGATCGAGGCACACTCTTCGGCGTCTATCGCAATGCCTACGGACTGCGGCTCGCCGAGATCCTCGGAAAAGACTACGAACTGACGCACACCTATCTCGGCGACGATGCGTTCTCCCGACTTGCTCGGGCCTATATCGCCGCACACCCTTCGGACAAGCGCAATGCGCGCTGGTTCGGCCGCTACCTGCCAACGTTCGCGCGGACGACGGCGCCATTTTCAAAGCACAAGGAAGTCGCAGAACTCGCCGCGCTCGAAAAGGCTCTTGCCGACGCCTTCGACGGTCCCGATGCCGCGCCGGTCTCCATTGAGGAACTCGCCGCGATCCCGCCCGAAGACTGGGCGGAGCTGGTCTTCACGCCCCACCCGACAGCGCAACGGCTTCGATTCAAGACGAACGCCGCCGATATTTGGACGGCGCTCGACGGCGACACGACACCTCCCCCGCCGGTGCACCTCGCCGAGCCTCAGAACATTCTCGTCTGGCGGCAGGACCTCACGGCCCGTTTCCGCCCGCTGAGTGCCGAAGAAGCCATGATGTGGGCTGAGGCCACCAGAGGCGTGCGGTTTGGCGTTCTGTGCGAGATGGTCGCGACCTTCGGCGGTTCCGACGAGGCCGAACTGCGCGCGGCGACTTACCTCAAGACCTGGCTCGACACGGGAGCACTCGCCTGCGTCAGCCCTGACTGTCCTCAGTCGGACCTGGTGCTGGGAAGAGCGCATTAGTGCGGCCCGTCAGCCAATAGGCCACAAGCCCCACCCATTCGCGGGTCGCCGTGTCGACCCGCCGCAAGCCTTCAGAGACCTTGTCGAAGGGCTTGGTGAAGTCCTCGGGTCCGCGCGTCCTGTAATCGACCGGCCACGGCTCCACGTCGAAGCCAGCCTGGCGGAACGCCCCGATAGACCGTGGCATATGATACGCCGACGTAATCAGCAGCCAGCGCGTTCCCTGGCTGAAGGCGCCACCTCGGTCCAGCTCCTTCTTCAGGAAGACCGCGTTCTCATAGGTGTCGCGCGCATTTGCTTCCAACACGAGGCGTCCTCTTTCAACGCCTAGACTGGTGAGGATGTCTGCCGCTCCTTGCGCTTCGCTGTCGGATTTATAGAGAATACCCGCGTCCCCGCCGGAGAAGGCGACTCTGGCATCGGGAAACCGCAGCGCCAGGATCGCCCCTTCCAGCAGCCGCTCTCCCGCCTCGTTCAAGGTCGGCGCTTTGCGGGCGCTGCCGACAAGGCGGTTCTCCGCACCCCCCAATATGATGAACCCTGCCGGTGCAGGCTGTTGATCGAGATCGGTCCTTGGGAAACGATCCTCGAGCGGGAGGATCAGCGCGTTCCCGAGGGGCGACAGTCCGACCACCAGAAGCAGAATGGCCCCGATCGAGACGAAGCGCCGGCCCCACCGCGCCCAGCCCGTCCAGATCAGGATCGCGCCGTAGCCGATCAAGAGCGCAATGAACGTGGATGGCTGCAGGACGAACCAAACCGCCTTGGCCAAATAGAAGAACATGAAGCCCCCTCGCGCCTAAGCTAACCACAAAGCGGCTAGGCCAAGGAAGGCGAAGAATCCCACAACATCCGTGACGGTTGTGACAAATACGCCGGAAGCAATGGCAGGATCGAGGTCGAGCGCATCGAGCCCGAGGGGGATGAGGATGCCGGCGAGCGCGGCGGCGAAGAGATTGACGACCATCGCCACGCCGATGACGAGCCCAAGGCCGTCGCTTCCGAACCAGAAATAGGCGATTGCCGCCATGATGACGGCGAAGAGCAAGCCGTTGAGCAGACCCACGGCGCATTCGCGCAAGATGACGCGCATGGCGTTGGCGGGTCCCAAATCCTGGGTCGCGAGCGCGCGAACCGCGACGGTCATGGTCTGTGTACCCGCATTGCCGCCCATGGACGCGACGATGGGCATGAGCACGGCGAGCGCTACCATTTGCTCGATCGTCGCTTCGAAGAAGCTGATGACAATGGAGGCCGCAATGGCGGTGATCAAATTGGCCACGAGCCAGGCAAAGCGTAGCCGCGTCGTCTCCCAGACCGTGTCGACCACGGATTCGCCGCCGACACCACCCATGGCCAAAATGTCTTCCGATGCCTCTTCCTGCACGACTTCGACGATGTCGTCGGCGGTGATGACACCTACGAGACGACCGTCCTCGTCGACCACCGGCGCCGAGTTCAGATTGTAGCGTTCGAACTGGCGCGCCACCTCTTCCTGATCCACTGAGACCGGGATCGGGTGCATTTCCTCGTCGACGATGGCTTCCATCTCGGTCGGACGCTTGGACCGCAGTATCTTGTTGAGCGCGACACAACCGATCAGATGATAGGCCGGGTCGACCACGAAGATCTCGTAGAAGCGCTCAGGCAAGTCCCCCGCCTCGCGCATGTAGTCGATGGTCTGACCGACGGACCAGAAGGGCGGCACGGCGATCAGATCGGTCTGCATCATCCGGCCGGCGGAGTCTTCCGGATATTCGAGGCTTCGCTGCAGAGCGATGCGCTCGAAATAGGGAAGCTTGGAGAGGATGTCCTCCCGATCTTCCCGGTCGAGATCTTCGAGCAGGTAGACGGCTTCGTCGGACTCCAGCTCCTGCAGTACCTCGGCCACCCGCTCCGGCGGCATCTCCTCGAGGACTTGGTCACGCACGGCCTCGTCGAGTTCGGGCAGAGCCGCGGCCTTGAAGTCCTCGCCGAGCGCTTCAATGAGCCGGGCACGGTCGTCCTGACGCAAGATTTCGAGCAGATCGGCAAGGTCGGCTTCGTGCAGATCGAGCGTCAGCTCGCGCGCACGGGAAATGTCTCCGTCTTCCAGAGCGTCGGCGACCGCATGGAGGAACTCGGGACGGACGTCCCCTTCCTCGTCGCGTAAAGGAAAATCGCTCAACGCGTCCTGCATAAACCGCCCAATCTCAGGAGTTTTTAGACATCGACCCGGCGAAGAACCGGCTGAAACGGGCCCCGCAGCCCGCGACGCCGATTCGACCGCTACCAGCCCGCCTGTGATATCAGCCCAGCCGCCTGCTGCCTACGGAAGAGGGCAATATCGGCAATCTAGGGGGCACGTTGCGCGTGCGAGACTCGGAAAATCGAGACTTCGACGCGATAAACCCCGAAATGCGTGCGCGCCCTGCCCTCAGTCGTTCCCGGGTCCGAGGACCGTCGCAGGCGCGGTGATCTCGAACGTCGCACCCCCTTCCTCAGCCACAACCATCTCGATGCAATTGCCGGGGCCGTCCGTGATCATCCAAGCATGAGTCTCGAACGTTGGCACGACGACCGTCTCGCCCTGATTGATCCCGGTGTGGTCAACGGGCGTGCCATCGGTATCGATCCACACAAGGCCGCGATAGCCGTCTGCCTTGTTGACGAAGGTGATCTCCGCCGAGACCTCCGAGCGCTCCGATTTGATCGTGCCGAACCTGTCGCACGACACCGCATCCACCTTGGGGCTCACGGGGCCACGCGGCGCCCGCGATGCCAAATCGTCTATCGCGGCGGCGATCGCGGATCCGGCCGTCTGGGCACTTGGATCTCCTGCCGCAGCCTCGTCTTGAGCGTCCGGCCACGCCCCGCCGCTGCAGGCGGCCGTGAACTTCCGAAGCGCGTTGGCGGCACCTGTCAGATGCAGCTCCTGCTTTTCCCCACCCGCGATGCCATAGGTGAGGAGGTCATCGTTTGCCATGGCTTCCCACAGAGGCGCCGTGGCACTCAGTAGGGCCCGAAGTCCGGACACGCCGACTTCGGCGTCCTTGCCATAGACCTTGGCGGGCACTTCTTCAGTGAGATCACCGACCGAAAGGGACAGAACCACGTCCTGGTTTTCGTCGAGGTCGACCGTGTCGTACCAGAAGATCGCACGCGGCGTCGCGCCGTCTGCTCCGCCGCACATCGCCTCGAACGCAACCGCATCCGTTTCGGGGATGCCGTAAGTCAGGATCACGGTGTCCGCGTCCTCGGGGACATCGCTGTCGTATCTGTCGACCCTCCACGCCATCCGCTCTTCCGCACCGGCGTTCGGACACGCGAAGGCGCCCAAGATCAGGGCGAACCCGACAGCGTGACATGGGCGGAGGAATAGCATTCGAGAATTCTCCAACGACAAGACCGCGCCGACCCTATCTCAAACGCCATTGTCCGGCATCCGCTAAACCCGCATCCGGCCACAGGACAGGAAACTGCCAAGACGAGAGGTCGTGACCTAGGGGAACGGCGCCTCGACCTGCCGACCCCGCCGCTTGCGCCCACGGAGCGACGCCGACGAGCCGGCAATCAATGCAAAGCCGCTGAAAAACAGAACGACGAAGATACAGCCGTCACGCGCGGCAACGATCGGATTGAATGCTTGATGGGTAACGGCTTGACCGTTGATCTCCTGGCCCTCCCCGCCCGACAGCATCTCGTTCGGGAACATCGACGTCACGACCAGCAACGCCAGCAAGCCGTTCTTGACGACGACCTCGATAACGATGGCCAGCGCGTCGCGCTCAACCATGCCGCAGGCGAAAGCGCAGAGCCGCGTCAGAAGCAGCGCGCCGACACCGAAGACGGCGACAATGGCCGGCCCCAACCAACCGTAGGGGCCGAACTGCAGCCGACCCGCACCGAGCGAGCCGATGATAATCAAGGTCAGCATTGCGAGGCTCGCCCGCACCATGACCTTCGTGAACAGGATCTGTTGCTTGGAATGGGTCATGCGCCGGATGACCATGCCAACGAGCAGCGGCACGATCAGAAACAGACCGATGTCCAGCATGATCTGCAGCTTGTCGATGCTGAACTCGCCGGGCACTTGAACGTTCACGAGCGCCGCCAGAACGATCGGCGTCGCAAAGAGGCAGATGAGCGTCGTGATGGCCGTCAACGAGACCGAGAGCGCGACGTTGCCGTTGCCGATGAAGGTGAGCAGGTTCGAGAGCGAACCGCCGGGCATCGCCGCGATCAGCGCGATCCCCGTGGCAATACCGATGGCGCCCGCCATCGACAAGCCGCCGAAGCCTCCGGGAACAGGCTGATGGCGAACATGGTCAGCCCCGCCCAGATGGGGACGAGGATGAGCTGCGCGATCAGTCCCACGGCAAGGCCGCGCCAAGCAGCAAGTGTGTTCGCGAAGTCGCGGACCGTCAGCGTCGCCCCCATGCCGAGCATGGAAAAGGTGACCATCGTCGCCGAAAGGATGCGCTCGTATTGTCCGAAATTTGCGAAGAAGGAAAGCGGTTGGTCGATCATCGGGAGCGGAGCCTAGGCTAGTCCGGACAGAACCGGCAAGAACGGCAGGAGGGGTCGGGAGGCAGCGGAACGTTTGATTTGATTCGGAAGGAAGCCGCAAGTGGCTCCCAGACGCTGGACGCTGCCGGCGCCTCGCCCCCGATTTCCCCAAAATTCACATGGGCAATTCACCCGCAAATAGGGCCGCATCACGGCGGGAACGCCGTGGACTGAACGACCCTGGTTTTTGTCGCGCGGAATACGTGTATTTGAGGTTTTTCCACGCGCGATTTCGCGGTACCCTTAGGGATCGGCTGGGGAGTCGTAACGGGGGTTCCATGCTGCCTGTACGCCAGTCCAGTGTACGCCCTGCGGTCACGTCGTTTCTGATCGCTCTCACCCTGGTCGCTTTCCTGCGCCAGCAGGCAAGCGCCGAGGAAGCTGCTGCTGCCTGCGACGAATTCGGGCTCGCGTTCCTATCATCGCCGATCTCGCCCTGGAAAGGTGCGCCTCTGCGCGTCATCGTCGCGGCCGAGAAGCCGCTCGCCGGCGAGCTCGCGCTCATCGGTCCTTCTGGAAAGACCGTCGCTCAATCGTCCGACATGCAGGTCGGGCCGCCCTATTTCTGGACCGCCGAAGTCGCCTCCCCCGAGGCCGGCGCTTGGCAGGCCAAGCTCACACGGCAAGAGGCAGCCGCGAACTGCCGCGATGTCACGCACGACATCGCGGTCGCAGCCAACGGCGCGCGGGCAAGCGGCGGCAAGAACGTCTGGCCGATACGTGACGCATGGGATCGCTCGACGGAGAACCTCTATTCGGCCTGGCTCCAGAAGCTCTTCGACGCTCCGGTCGACGAAGAGTTGTCGTGGAAGGCCATGGGCGAAGTTCTGCACGACGACCAGCGCAACATGCTGTTCAACCATCTTGGCCTGAACGAGGACCAGACGCGAGCGAGGATCCGGCCCGACTGTGCCGACCTCCCCTATTTCCTACGCGCCTATTTCGCCTTCAAGATGGGGCTCCCCTTCGGCTATGCGCAATGCACGCGTGGCGACGGCGGACGGCCGCCGCGGTGCACGAAATGGTGGAACATCGCCAACGAACAGCCGTCGACCGTTGTCGTCACCCAAGAGAGCCGCAAGGCAAGATCGAACGGTCTCTTCGGAGGCGGGTCGGCGTCCCCATCGCAGGTGCGCTACACGGTGCCGCAACGGCCCAAGGGACTCGTGCCGGGCTTCCAGCACTACCTCGTGAGGTCGATCGCGGACGGCGTGCATTCGGGCAACGGCCGGACAGCCGCCGACGACGACAATACGGATTTCTATCCCGTGCCACTGACCCGCGACGCCTTACGTCCCGGCACGATCTACGCCGATCCTTACGGGCATATCCTCATGCTGGTGAAGCGCGTGCCGCAGACCGATGACAGCGCCGGCGTCTTCCTCGCCGTCGACGGACAGCCGGACGGGACGGTCGCACGCAAACGTTTCTGGCGCGGCAATTTCCTTTTTGCGCAAGACCCCGCGCTCGGTGGCCCCGGCTTCAAACGCATCCGCCCCATCGAGCGGAGAAGCAACGGCTCGTTGCGGCGATTGACCAATGCCGAGATCAAGGAGAACCCGGACTACGGCGACTTCTCGCTGCAGCAGTCGACCATCGACGTCGAAACTTTCTATGACCGCATGGACGACGTGATGTCACCCGCGCCACTCGACCCCGTGAAGGCCATGACCGCGGCTGTCACGGCTCTCGAGGAACAGGTGAATGCACGCGTCAATTCGGTCGAGAATGGGCGCGAGTTCCTCGCCGGCAACCGCGGGACCGTGGCGATGCCGAACGGCCCTTCGATCTTCGAAACGTCCGGCCCCTGGGAAAACTTCGCGACCCCGTCCCGCGACTTGCGGCTCTTGATTGCCATGGATGTCGTGCGGAAGTATCCGGAGCGCGTCGCCAGGCGCCCGGAGCGGTACGCCATGCCGCCGGGCAAGACGCCCGAAGAGGTGAAGGCAGAGCTCGAGGAAACGCTTCTGACGGAACTCAGCAAGCGCAAGTTCTCCTACAAGCGCAGCGACGGGTCGTCGTGGACCCTTTCGCTCGACGATCTCCTTGTCCGCATCAACGACCTCGAGATGGCCTACAACATCAACGACTGCGCAGAGATGCGCTGGGGCGCGCTCGAAGGCAGCGAGGAAGCAAAGACCTGCAAGCGCCGTGCACCCGCTTCACAGCGCCGCATCATGGCGACCGACTATCGGCCCTGGTTCGACGACGCCGGCGCCCGCCGCGCGGCTGAGGCGCAGCTAGGGTACTTGGCCCCTTCCCCGGAAAGTGCGTCCGTGCCTACCGCATGGTGTAAAGACACCAACGGGGAAACGATGATCTTTGGCGCGTTGGAGGCTGCACGTGGCACGCGACACCATCCTGTTCGACATCAACGAGACGGTTCTCGACCTTGCGCCCCTCAGGCCGAAATTTGAACGCGCGCTCGGAGACGCTACCGTCGCCTCCACATGGTTTGCCATGCTGTTGCACGCCTCCACCGTCTGCGCGCTCACGGGCATGAAGACAGGTTTCGCGGAACTGGCCGGGCTGACGTTGGACAGGCTTGCTTCGCTACATGGCCGTACGCTCTTGAGCGAAGACCGCGGCGACATCCTCGGCAGCTTCGCCAGCCTTGCCCCGCATGACGACGTTAGGCCCGCCTTGGAAGGCTTGCGCGACCACGGCTACCGCACGGTCGCGTTCTCGAACTCCTCGCTCGATCTCGTGACCAAGCAGATTTCCAATTCCGGCCTCGGCGCGAACTTCGAACTCGTCCTCTCTGTCGAAGAGACGGGTAGCTTCAAGCCGGATGCCAGGGTCTACGAATTCGCCGCCGCGCGTCTCGATCGCCCCATCGGCGACCTACGCCTGATCGCCGCTCATGACTGGGACACCCACGGCGCCCTGAGCGCCGGCATGCAGGCGGCCTATCTCGACCGTACCGGCGCCCCCTACAACCCGCTCTACAGGCGGCCTGAAATTTCGGCCGCGACCATGGTCAACTTGGCCGATCGGATCATCGCGGCGGATGCAGCGAGCATCTAGCGTAAAAAGCGTCCGATGCCCGCTCGAAACCCTCGAGCGGACATCGAACTATCTGCTGAGTACTAGGGAATCCTCTACCAGAACTTCACCTTCACGCCACCATAGGCGACCGTCGGGGGCCCGGGTGTGATCGTGCGCGCGTTGGAGAAGAACTCGTCGCCCAGCTGGGGATCCGCCCCTGCTGCCGAGTTGCCCGCCTCCAGATTGAAGAACGTGCCGAACACGCCGTACTCCTCGTCGAACACATTGTTCACGAGGCCGAAGATCTGGATGCGCGGTGTGATGTCGTAGCTGGTGTGGAGATTCACGGTCCAGTACCCGCCCAGAGGCTCGTTCAGGTTCGAGTCGTCCTGGAAGAAGTACTGATTGCTGACCGCGAGCAGATCGCGCCGATTTCCACTTCGGTGTGATCCAGTAGTCGGCGCCGGCCTTGAACCGGTGCTGCGGGATGCCCGGAATACGATCTCCAGGACGGACGTTGATACAGCGGATTTCTTCTTCCTCGCCTTCTTCGCCGTCCTCGTCGTCGCCGCCACCGCCGCGCTCGACGCATTCACCCGCACGCGGATTGTCCGGCGCTGCGAGTTCCAGCGGGCTGTCATAGGTCGCGTCGATGAAGGCATAGTTCGCATAGGTGAGCAGGCGTTCGTTGGTATAGGCGATGCTCGCCTCGATGCCTTGGCGCAGCGTATCGCCGCCGTTCTCGAACACGCCGCGTCCCGCGATCGGCGAGTACACTGTGATGATGTCATCCGTGTTGAGGGTCCTGAACAGGCCCGCGCTCCATTGCAGAGCCTCACGGCCTCTCTTGTGCTCGCCACGGATACCGAACTCCCACGTGTGCGACACCACCTGGTCCAGAGGCGGATCGGCGACAAGGAAGCTCTCGATCAGGCACGGGTTATTCGGATCCGAGCAAGCGAGCTCAGACGCCACCGGAGCACGGTTCGCTTCCGAGTAACCGCCGTAGAGCGACAGATCGTCATTGAGCTGGTAAGTGGCGCCGATTGCCGGGTTGAAGCGGCTAAACTCGCTGGTTCCGTCCAGCTCGGGCGCATTGCCGCTCAGATCCTTGATCTCGATCTGGGCGTAGTTCCAGCGGCCACCGGCGGTGACCGCCAGTCTCTCCGTGACGTTGAACGTGTCGGAGAAATAGAGCCCGACATATTCGTTCTCCGTGCCGAGTTCCTTGAACTCGACTTCGGTCGGGGCGGATAGAACGAGCCCGTTCCCCTCGACGACGAAGCGCGGTTTGAAGAAGCCCAGCTCGCTCGATGCGCCGTAGGTAACGTCACCCTTGTCATAGCTTGCGCCAATCAGGAACTGATTCTGACGGTCGAACAGGTCGTCGGTGTTCACCAACTGGAGCGAGCCACCCCAGCCGTCTGCGGTCTGACCGGTCCGGTCGATCGAGCCGATGGGCATGCGCAGATCGTCGAACACGATGGGATTGCCCGTCTGGTCGAGCGCCAGCTCGTCCTCGATACACAGGAACCGCTCGATGGCCTCGTCACCTTCGCATTCCGCAGCCTCCGAGATGTTGCCGTCATCGTGGCTCTGCTTGAAGTAGCGGTAATACGCGACGCCGGTCAGGGCTGTCGTCTCGTTGATCTTCGCCGTCGCGTTCAAGGACGGCATCAACATCTCGTTCTTGGTCGTTTGCGGCGACGTGAACGTGCGCTGGCGATCGAGATTGAGAAGCTGTATCGGCACGGAAGCGGTAACGCCGACGAAGTTGTCCGCGCCCGTCAGACTTGCGTGCACGTCGAAGACGTCGTTGCGGTAGCCGAGGTCGAGATACATGCGGCGGATCTCGGACTCGGAGAAATCGCGATAGCCGTTGTCGGTGATGCGCTCACCGCCGAAATAGACGCCCCAGTTTCCGCTCTTCAAACCGGCCTGGACGTCACCCTCCATGCGGCCGAACGAACCCGCGGAGAAGATCGCCTCACCGCCCTGATAGGTGAAGCCGTTCTTCATGTTGACGACGATGGCGCCACCCAGAGCGTTCAGGCCGTAGACCGGATTGCCGCTAACCACGGCGACATCCCCGATGGCGATTTCCGGCAGGAAGTCCCAGTTCACGTTGTCGCCGAAGGATTCGTTGATGCGAACGCCGTTCTGGTACACCGCCAGGCCCTGGGGCACGCCGTTCACGGGCGAGACCTCAAAGCCCCGATATTGGATGTTGGTCTGGAACTCGTTGCCCTGGAGGTCGCCGATGATAACACCGGGGACGCGCTGCTGCAGGATCTCCTGGAAGGTGTCGACATATCCCTCACGGGCGAAGTCGCTGCCCGTCAGGATCGTGACACCACCGGGCACTTTCGCGAGCGGCAGGTCGGCGCCGGGTACCGGCGACATGGGAACGCCGGTGTTCGACGTCATCACGCTGCCATCCGTCTCGGCCCCGATCGGCGCGATCCGATCCGTGAAGGTTTGCTCCGCGACGGGGGCGGGAGGCGCGCGGCGGGGCGCTGCGGCAGGCGCGGCAGGCGGCGGTGTTCGCCGCGCCACAGGCCGAGGCGTCGATTTCGGTACGGACTCCGGCTCCTCGACCGGCTTCGGCTTCGGCTGCACCACTTCGATCGCAGGCACCTCTTCGCCAACCTCGCCGTCGACCCCTGCGGCAGTTCCCTCAACCGCTTCGGCGTCGTCCGCGGTCTCGGCGCTCGCCGGGGCCGACTCTGGCGTTCCCGACGACGTGTCGCCGTTCGACGACGCGGCAGCTTCCGGGGACGAACCACTGTCTCCTCCGTCCGTCTGGGCGAATGCCGTACCCGATCCCCACATGACCGCGACAACCGCGAGCCCCTTCAGCAACGTACGAAGTGTCATGACGTCCCCCACCGTTCTAACTTCATTGAAAATGGCGTGCCGATGCGCACGAAATGACATTGGCGCTCGGAAGCGTACGCAAAAGCGCGCGCGAGCGGCCGCGAAAGAATGTCAGAGCTTGAAAGGAAAGGATGCTTTGGTGGAGGCCGGCGCCGAATGGCGTCTTGGGCCGCCGCACTCCGGATCGACGGAACGCTTGGAAGAAGAGAGGCAGTGGGATGAGCGCTGAGAAGCGGCTCTAGCGATATCTTGGCGTCGGACCCAATACGCCTGCCCAGCGCTTTGGCCCGTACATGGAGGCCCGTGAGTCCGGCCACGGTCCATCGAATTCCGGCCCGGTCCTGTGGAGGCGGAACGGGAGGAGCCCCGGCGTTATGCGGATGCCAACGATGCGCGAGCGTCCGTCCAGGACGCATCTCCCGGTCGGAGCACCGCGCGACGGTGCCGAGGGCGCAAAGTTCTTCGGTCTCGTTGTCGTTGTCGGAGGCTGGCTGGTGCTCGATAGCACCCCGAGCGCGTCTTCAAGGGAACTCTCTTCGGGGGCGGCCAGCTCGGCCACGGCAAAGACGGCGGCGTCGGAAGCCCCTGGCCCGTCCGTACTGTCCGCACTTGCGCCGCCCGGTCCCAGAAGGAACAAGGTCAACGCAAACGCGCTTATGATGACGCGAAAAGTCACGTCAGCGCCCCCCAACAAAGTCAACGGCCCGTTATTCGGACTCGATTAACCAATCCCTTGATTGATCATAGGCTTCTCCGCGACAAAATATCTACCCAATGGCCAGCCCATGTGCGGCAAGTCTGGCGTGAAGATTTGGCATAGAGAATTGCCAAGTTGCCCGTGCCCCCTGAGCCCGGTCCAGATACCGCCCGATGGCGCGGGCCGGCGGCTCCTTTAGGGCAGAAACCCCTCTCCGGAGACTTTCTAGGAAGACAGCACGTCCTCCAGTGCGGCCCCGCGCCCGACCCCCGGCCGCGGCTCGTCCAGCAGGGCACGGATGCGCGGAAGGGCATCCGGATGCTCGGCGCGCAACCACTCCAGCATCTGCTCGCGAATCTCGCAGCGGAGGTCCCAGGCGGTCGGCGAGTTCCGCGCGCTCATCAAGGCCCGCACCGTGATGGTCGAGACGCCGGAGTCGACGACCTGCAGGTTCGCAACCTTCCCGTCCCATAACTTGTTCGCATAGAGCAGCTCTTCGAGCTTCGTGCGCATCTCCGCAATCGGGGCGCGGTAGTCGAGATGCCAAAGCACGACGCCGAGGATGGCCGCGCTCTCCCGCGTCCAGTTCTCGAAAGGCTTCTCGATGAAATGGGACAGCGGCACGATCAGCCGGCGCTGATCCCAGATGCGGATCACCACATAAGTCGTGGTGATTTCCTCGACCCACCCCCACTCTCCTTCGACGATGAGTACATCGTCGATACGGATCGGCTGGGTAAGCGCGATCTGCATCCCGGCAATCAGATTGGTGAGGATCGGCCGGGCGGCAAAGCCAAGCACGAGGCCCGCGGCGCCCGCGGACGCGAACAGACTGACGCCGAACGAACGCACAGCAGGAAAGATCATGAGGCTCGTACCGAGCGTCAGCAGGAACACGCCGACGAGCGAAGTTCGCCGCAGGATATTGATCTGCGTATGGATGCGACGGGCCGTGAGATTGTCCTCGACGCCGATGTCGTGGCGACGGGCGACACGCCGGGCCGTGGCATTGATGGCTATCGCCGCGCTCCAGCCGAGCAGCACAACAACCCCGACCTTCAAGAGCTGCCGTGTGACCTCCGCGAACTCGGCGTTGAACTCCGCGACCGGCAGCGCCAGGACAAGCGCCAAGAGCACCATCGCAAGGCGCGTCGGGCCACCGATCCGCTTGAGGATCGAACTCGCGATGCTGTCGCGCTTGATCAGACGGCAGAGCACCAACATCGCCACGGCATGCAGCGCTACGGCAATCGCGACAGCGCCTGCGAGCAGGAGCAAGATCGAAAGTTCCCCGTTTCCGGTAATGGAGCGCAGCCGCGCATAGGTGTCGATGGCAATGTCATCGTTCATTCGGCGTGCTCCTTACGTTTGCGTGTTCCTTTCAAGTGTCCTCATCTGCTTGCGTCTTTTCGCCAACGCCGCGAACAGCCTAACGCATCCAGGGGGCTCTACAGAACCGCCCCTGCGTTGATCCGCCGCGCCGGGTGAAGGCGCGGGAAACGGCCCCGGGGCACGACGCAAACATCATCTGTCTTCCGGACGCATGAGGCGCCAGCCCTATACCCGAACGTGAGCCGTCACCGATTGATCTTCGACATGCACGACATGCATGTCGAACCTTTAGAACAATGCACTCCATGCGTACCTGCGAGTACGGCTATGCTGGGCCGGCCGTGCGACCAGCGCGGCTGGGGGAAGAGTTCCGCGTCAGACGGAGCGCACCCTTGGGGGTATGTCAGACTGAGGGGATTATCATGGAACTCCGTGACAGCGGCGCCGCTACACCTGTGCGCGCCCCAGGCTATCTTTCCGTTTCCAAATCAAGGCTCCTGGCGCTTTCCGCGTCCGCGGCGTTCATGCTCCTTCCAGGCGAGATGGTGCGAGCCCAAGAAGGTGCCGCCGGCGCAGCCGAAGGAAATGCGGAGATATCCAACACGGCTGGCACCAACGGCGAAGCGGGCGCTGCCGGCCCGGATCCGGAGGGCACGCCGGACGGCGCTACGGACGAGCCCCCCATCGAGACTTCGGTTCCGCCGGTGGTGATCGAGCAGCAATCAGATCCCGAGCCGGCTGCCCCGGTAGTGACCGCGGAGCCCGACCCGGACCCCACTCCCTACTCCCGCCCCGAGCCGCGCAGGCGAGCCGGCACCGCACAGCCGGCGCCATCGACCACCGTACCACCTTCATCGACCGCAGATGGCGGCTTCGCCTCGCAGGAAGCGATCGAGGAGGCGATCTTCGACCTTCCGGTCGACGGCGACACACTCAATCGCGGCTCGTCCGGCGTCGACGGCTACTTCGCCGCCGGCACGTCCTCGGCGACCAAGACCAATACGCTGATCATGAATATCCCCGGAACCGTCTCCATCATCCCGGAGGAACTCGCCGAGGACCAGGGCGCCAACACGCTCGGCCAGGCCCTGCTCTACGTTCCAGGCATTGCCGTCCAACAGGGCGAGGGACACCGGGACCAGCTCACGTTCCGCGGCCAGGAGACGACGGCCGACTTCTTCGTCGACGGGGTGCGTGACGACATCGAGACCTTCCGTGATCTGTACAACGTCCAGACTATCGAAGTGCTCAAGGGTCCGAACGCAATGATCTTCGGACGTGGCGGCGGCGGCGGCGTCATCAACCGCGTGACCAAGCGCGCGGACGGCATCCCCATCTACGAAGCCACCCTTCAACTGGGAAGCTGGGGCCGCGCGCGCGGAACGGCGGATGTCGGTCAGGCGATCTCGCCCAACGCCGCAATCCGCCTGAACGCCATGTACGAAGACTCCGAGACCTTCCGCGACTTCTCCTGGCTGGAGCGCTACGGCATCAACCCGACCTTGGGCTTCAAGCTCGGCGAGCGCACGACCCTGCATTTCAGTTACGAATACAAGACGCACGATCAGAATGTCGATCGTGGCGGCCCCTCGATCGCAGGCGTGCCGTTCGAGTACCCCATTGAGACCTATTTCGGTCAGCCGAATGCGAGCTTCACGAACTTCGACGGTCACGTGGCGACGGCAACGCTGGAGCACGAGACCAAGGGCGGCGTGCAGATGCGTAACCACACCTTCTTCGCCGACTACGACAAGCTCTACCAGAACATCTTCGCATCTTCGCCGGTCAACGGACCGGGACCGGGCCTCGTCGAACTCAACGGCTATCAGAACTCCGAAGCCCGACAGAACTTCGTGAATCAGACCGACTTCTCCTACTCGTTCGCCCATGGAGAACACTTCCGGCACACATTGGTGGGCGGTTTTGAGTTCGGCATCCAAAGCAATGACGCATTCCGCAATCTGCCGGTCTTCGGTTCTCCGGGCTCAGACATCTTCACGGTCAACGTGCCGGCAGCGAACCCGACGATCTTCAAGAGGACGCGCTACGACATCCCGAACCGGCGCCGCTTCACCGATCTCGACACCACGAGTGCCTTCATCCAAGACCAGTTCGAGATCACACGCTATTTCGAGTTGATCGGCGGCATTCGCTTCGACCGTTTCGATGTGAGCTTCGAGGATGGGCTCAACGACTTCCGGACGTCGCGGGTCGACGACGAGTGGTCGCCGCGCGTGGGTGGCGTTCTCAAGCCTTGGGAGAACTTCCATCTATACGCGAGCTATGCGCGGTCGTTCCTGCCCGCCAACGGCGACAACTTCGGCGCACTCAGCGTCACGGCTTCCGAACTCGAGCCCGAAACGTTTGAAAACTACGAGACGGGCTTCAAGTGGACGATCCAGCCGCGCCTGCTGCTGCAGGGTGCAATATACCAGCTCGATCGCGACAATCAGGCCGTTACTGTCGGCCCCGACACGTTTGCGCGCGGTCTCACGCGTACGCGCGGCCAGGAGATCGAGATCAGCGGCTACGTGACGGACAAGTGGCAAGTCTTCGGCGGCTACGCGCATACGGAATCGGAGATACTCTACGCGGGTGACGACGTGGCGTTGGTCGGAAACTCCGTCGAGTCCGTGCCGGTCGACACCTTCTCCCTATGGAACAAATATCAGCTCACGGAGAAATGGGGCTTTGGCCTTGGCGTCATCCATCAGGCCGGTTGGTTCGCCGAAGCGGACAATGCGGTCAAGGTGCCCGGCTACACCCGCGTCGACAGCGCCGTCTACTACGACCTAAACGAGCACTGGTCCGCGCAGGTCAATATCGAGAACATGTTCAATACGGAGTACTGGATCTCCTCGCACAACAACAACAACATCTCGTACGGCGCACCAACCCAAGCCTTCGCGACCATGAAGGCACGATGGTAGGCGGACGGTTCCGGCGCGGCAAAACTGATCGCGAACGCCAAGCGGTTGAATGCCGGCTCCGGTGCGGCCCTCGTGTCAGTCCCGCACGAAGGTGCCAAGTCCCGTCCGGTCGTAGTAGTCGAGGACGACCTTGGACGCCTTGCCGTCCTTGCCGACGGTGAAGATGGCGCCCGCGAGGCCGTTGGCATTCTCACCCACGGTCTTGAAGCTAAAGGTGTCGCCGTCGAAGTGGGACAGCGCAAACGTTGTCGGCGCGGCCACCGGCCCCATCGTCATTGAGAGGCCTCGGTCCGCCACAGAGACGTCCAGCGGACCGTAGTACCCGTTGGCGTACTGGCCGGCATAGGTGGCGAGCTTACGCGCGGGAGCCGGATTGGCCGGCACTTTGGTGTAGTCCACCTCCGGCGCTTCGGCCGCCGCCATCTGTTCGAAGACCATCCCGAGAAAGCCGACCCAGTCGACGGTCTGGCGCCCGTTCGTCGCGACGTCGAGGAACGATTCACCGATCGCCTCGGCAACGCCGATCGGCTGACCGTTGGTCAGAGTCACCACGCCGACATCCTCGCCAGGCAAGAAGATGATGTTGGTTGCGGTACCGAGTTCGAATGCGCCCGAATGGCCTGACGCGGACGCGGCCGTGGTCGTCGTAGCCGACGTTCCAGCCGAAGCCATAGAAGCCGGTCCGGCTGGCGACGGAGCGCGGAGACCCGGGAATGACCTCTGGCGCGCGGGGCGCGCCAAGCGCGTCGGCATCGATGATCTCCTTGCCATCCAGCGTGCCATTGGCAAGTTGCAGACGCAGGAAACGCAGCACGTCGTTGAGCGAGGCGCTAGCGCCGCCGGCAGGCGCCTCGGCGTCCGCGTTGCGATCGTACAGAGCGTCCCAGGACCCGTCCGGTAGGCGCTTGTGGATATGCGCCCGGTCCTCGTGCGCAAGATAGTCCGCGTGGCGATAGCTGGCGGTCTCCATGCCCGCCGGCACGAAAAGCGCCTCCTCGGCAAGCTCTTCCCAGCTCTTACCCGCCGCGGCCGCGGCGGCGATGCCGCCCGACGTATACCCGAAATTGGAGTAGTGATAGCTCGCGCGGAACGCATCGAGCGGCTGCTGGTCGAGATGCGACAAGATGTAGGTCCGGTCGAATCCGAGATCCTCGAGGAGATCGCCTGCCCCCGTACGAAGACCGCTCCGATGCGACAGGAGATCGGCGATCGTAGCGTGCTCGGCGACGTAAGCGTCGCTCAGGGCGAAAGCGGGGTTGTGCTCCTTTGCCGGATCGTCCCATTTGACGACGCCATCTCCGACCAGCTTGGCGACGACCGTCGACGCAATTGGCTTCGACACCGAAGCCAGCAGGAATACCGTGTCGGGATCGATCTTGCCCGGCTTGCCCACTTCCCGAACACCGAATCCTTTGGCGTAGATCACCTTGTCCTTGTAGACGACACCGACCGCGATGCCGGGGACCCCTGTTCTGTTCACGGCGCTCTCGACGATGCCGTCGAGCGCGGCCGTGGCCTTGTCGATGTCGGCTTGGTCGAGAAGCGGCGGCACCGGCGAGATCGGCGCCTTCAGCAGCGGTTTCTCCGCCTCTTCCGCCGCGGCTGGCCCGGCAGCCAGGATGCAAGCCAGGCAGACGCCGCTCAATGCGGCGAAGAGCACGCGGCGAACACCATGAAGTGCGGAAGTGCGGCTCGAGACGGTGGGAAATGGCATGCGGTGTACTCCGGTGCTTGGGCGCCGGACACTATATCAGCGCGGTTTGCGTTGACAGCTTCGGTGGGTGGCGCCGTCGTGGGCGCGCGCGCGACTGCAGCGCCCGCCGCTTCGGACGCAAGGCGCTGCCAAACACCAAAAAATCAATGAGAGTGAGAGTGGTGCGGTCGAGAAGACTCGAACTTCCACGGGAGTTACCCCACAGCGACCTCAACGCTGCGCGTCTACCAATTCCGCCACGACCGCAAGATACCTCGAAAGCTGCCCGGATACGGCTAAGCGCCATCCAAAGCGAAGCATTTCGTTTCGGTGCGCTGCCTTAGCAAACCTGCCCCGTTGGTGCAAGATGCGCCGCGCCGGACTTTGATTTAAGGATTGTGGGCCCATGCCTCTGCTCTCGAAACCCCCGCCGGGACGTCCGAGCCCGTGGCGCGCCCCACCCCGCCCTTGGAGTGGATCGTGGCGCCCGCCCCCGTCCCCTACGAGGAGGCTCTCGCCTTCATGGACGCGCGCGTCGCGGCGATCGCAGACGGGCGCGAGGCCGAATGTGTCTGGCTCCTCGAGCACCCGCCCCTTTATACGGCCGGCACCAGCGCCGATCCGGCCGAGCTGGTCGACCCGGACCGCTTCCCGATCTACGAAGCCGGACGCGGCGGGCGCTACACCTATCACGGGCCGGGCCAACGCGTGGCCTATGTCATGCTCGATCTCAAAGCGCGTGGCCGCGACGTGCGCCGTTTGGTGACGGGCCTGGAGGACTGGCTGATCGCGACCCTTTCGGCACTCGGCGTCGCCGGTGAGCGGAGCGACAGTGGCGTCGGCGTCTTTGTCGGAGAGGCGAAGATCGCCTCCATCGGCGTCCGCATCCGCCGCTGGGTGTCGTTTCACGGGGTCAGCCTGAACGTCTCCCCGAACCTGGAACACTTCTCAGGCATTGTGCCCTGCGGCCTGCACGGCACGCCCGTGACGAGCCTCGAGGCGCTCGGGGCCGAAACCGACATGGCCCGCGTCGATACGGCCTTGCGGACGAGCTTCGAGAAGGTGTTCGGCCTGCCGGCAGCCTAGTGTGTAGGGAGAACCTGGAAGCCTGAGGGCGGCGCGCCGCCTTCGTCGGTGACGACGACCTTGCTGCGCGGGCATCCGGTGGGCCCTCCGCGCAGCGACGAAGCATCTCATCCACCTGCAGCGCGTGGCCGGAAAATACCGCCTCGACGCTGCCGTCGCGCCGGTTGCGCACCCAGCCCTCAAGATCGAGCCGATTCGCCATCTGCTCGGTCCAGGCGCGGTAATAGACGCCCTGGACGCGGCCTTCGATCCGCACGGTGACTGTCTTGCGGTCCGGCGCCACTACGCCTTCCGCTTCTATTCGAACTCGAGGATGACAGCGTCCACGTTGAGGCTGTCGCCGGGCTCGGCGTGAATCTTCGATACGATGCCGTCCACCTCGGACTTCAGCACGTTCTCCATCTTCATCGCCTCGACCACGCAGAGCGTCTCGCCCGCGGACACTTCCTGCCCTTCCTCGACGGCCAACGAGACGACCAGGCCCGGCATCGGGCACAAGAGGAATTTGGACATGTCCGGCTTTTCCTTCACCGGCATCACCGCGAGATAGTTTGCCTCGCGCTCGGTGAAGACGCGGACGGGCACTTCCACGCCCTGATAGGTCAGGTGCACGCCATTCAGGATCGACCGGACCTGCACGGCGACCGGTTCGCCGTCGACCGTGCCTTCGAAGACAGGCTCGCCGAACCACCAATTCGAATTCAGTTCGATGGTGCGCTCGGACTCGCCCGGTGCCCTCTCCGCCGAGCGTCGCACGCATCGGGAAATCGCGGCCCTCGACCCGAACGCGGACCAGGTCGCCGTCGCCCAGCTCGACCAGACGGTCACCGGAAAAGCAGACAGGCTCCCCGTGCATCTGCTGGGTGATCCGGCGGCGGTTGTGGAAAGGTGATCGATGCTTGCCGAGACGGCCGCCAGCACATCGCGAACCCGTCCCTCAGGCACCGGCGGCGCGAACCCGTCCGGAAACTCCTCGGCGATGAATTTCGTCGAGATGTCGCCCGAACGCCAACGCTCGTTCCGCATGAGCACGGCGAGGAAGGGAATGTTGTGGCGGAAGCCGTCGATCGCGAAGGCATCCAGCGCCTGCCCCATCGCATCGATCGCCTCGATGCGCGTCGGCGCGTAGGTGACGAGTTTGGCGATCATGGGATCGTAGTAGACCGAGATCTCGCCGCCCTCTTCCACACCCGTGTCCAGCCGCGTGGTGATACCGTTCTCGGTGCCGAGAAACGGCGGCCGGAAGTGGACCAGGCGCCCCGTAGACGGCAGGAAGTTCCGTACGGGATCTTCCGCATAGATACGGGACTCGATCGCCGACCCGGTGAGGGTCACATCCTTCTGCTTGAGGCCAAGCTTCTCGCCGCTGGCGACCTTCAGCATCTGCTCGACGAGGTCGAGCCCCGTCACGAACTCCGTCACGGGATGCTCCACCTGGAGCCGCGTGTTCATCTCCAGGAAGTAGAAGTTCTTGTCCTTGTCGACGATGAACTCGACGGTGCCCGCGGAGTCGTAGTCCACGGCCTTAGCGAGCGCGACCGCCTCGGCGCCCATGGCCGCGCGCGTCTTCTCGTCGAGAAAGGGACTGGGCGCCTCTTCGAGGACCTTCTGATTGCGGCGCTGAATGGAGCATTCGCGCTCGCCGAGATGAATGACATTGCCGTGCTTGTCGCCGAGTACCTGAATTTCGATGTGGCGGGGCTCTTCGATGAACTTCTCGATGAAGACGCGATCATCGCCGAAGCTCGACTTCGCCTCCGACTGGGACGAGGCGAAGCCTTCCGCCACCTCGTCACTGCTGTAGGCGATACGCATGCCCTTGCCACCGCCGCCCGCAGACGCCTTGATCATAACGGGATAGCCGATGTCGTCGGCGATCTTGACGGCCTCCTCCGGCGTCTCGATCACGCCGAGATAGCCAGGGACGGTCGAGACCTTGGCAGCGGCGGCGAGCTTCTTGGACTCGATCTTGTCGCCCATGGCCTCGATGGCCTTGGGGTTCGGGCCGACGAAGATGATCCCAGCCTTCTTGAGCGCTTTGGCGAAGGCGGCATTCTCCGACAGGAAGCCGTAACCCGGGTGGATCGCGTCGGCGCCCGTTTCCTTGGCCGCCTCGATGATCTTGTCCATGACAAGATAGGATTGCGCCGCGGCCGCGGGCCCGATCGCTACGGCCTCATCAGCCATATAGACATGCAGCGCATCGCGGTCGGCCTCCGAATAGACGGCAACGGTCTCAATCCCGAGCCGCTTCGCCGTGCGGATGACGCGGCAGGCAATTTCTCCACGATTGGCGATGAGTAGCTTTTTGATCATCGGTCCCCGTCCAAATTTTTGTTCAGGCTTTCTAGAGGGAAGCGCGGGGCGAGTAAACCAGCCAGAAAGCCGATTTTGCAGCTTGGGGCTCGTTCATCCAGCGGCGGTTCCAAAGCCAAAATCCAGCATAACGCGCCTCTCCCGACTGAGGGTCTGTCGGCAATAGATTCAGTTTGTTCAGTCTTGACTGAACGAACTGAACGGCTTAGCTATCAACCATGACAAACAGTGCTGACAAGACGGTCGCGACTTCGTCGAACAGATGGGCTTGATCCTCCAGGCGGAGGGGATGCCGCGCATCGCCGGCCACATTATGGGCCTCATGATTATGCAAGAAGGGCCCTTCAGCCTGAGCCAATTGGCCGAGCGCCTCAAGGTAAGCCGAGCAAGCGTCAGCACGAACACGCGGCTGCTGGAGGACTTGGAAGTTATCGATCGCTTCGTCAAACCTGGCGATCGGCAAGTTTATTTTAGGTTGAGCCCGCAGCCCTATGCACGCATGTTGCGCGGCATAGTCCGTCGGAAACGCCGCGCGCGAGACGTGGTGGAGAGCACGCAGGACGCACTGCCGGAGGGAATGACCGATGCGCACGCGCGCCTTCAAGAGCTCAATGACTTCTTCGAGGTGCTGATCGACACCTTTGGGGAGCTTATCGATACGTGGGACGCGGACCACAGCGGGCTAGTGAAGCAAACGAGGAACGGCGACAGGCCGCCCGCATAGCCGAAAGCGGCGGACGGCACGCAAAACACGCACAACGAGTGGAACGGTCACCCTTGAAAAAGTCATATGTCATCGCTGCGGTTCTCGCCTGCGCCCTCACCGCCTGGGTGTTCGGCGGCTATTATCTGCGCATCTCCGGCAAGGAGATCGCGGAGACGGCCGAGAAGTCCGAGGGACTTCCCGCAATGAAGGTCTCGGTCCGCACCCAAGAGGCGGAGCCCGTATCGCAGGTCGTCGTCGCCCAAGGGCAGACGGAGCCGAACCGGACGGTCACAATCCGGGCCGAGACCATGGGACAGGTGTCCGAGATTCTCGCCGAAGAAGGCAGCACCGTGGAAACGGGAGACGTCATCGTTCGCCTCGAGGAGAATGACCGCGAGGCGCGGATCGCCCGGGCGAAGCGCATGTGCGCGAGCAGGAAAGCGCCTTCCGGGCGGCCGAAGCGCTCGGCAAGAAGGGCTATCAGTCCCAGCGGCAAGCTGACCAAGTCTACTCGTCGCTGCAAACGGCGAAGCACGAACTCCAAGAGGCGCTCATCGAGCTCGAGCGCATTGAGATCAAGGCGCCGTTCGAGGGGGCGGTTCTATCGCGCCCCGTCGAGCTCGGCACGTATGTCGATACCAACGGCGAAGTGGCGACCATCGTGGACAACGACCCTCTCGTCGTCAGTGTCCAGATTCCTCAGCAGAAGGTCGCCGATCTCAAGAGGGGTCAGATCGCGTCCGTGCACTTCGCAACCGGTCAGGAGCGTGACGGCAAGATCCGCTATATCGCCGCGCGGGCCGACGAAGGGACCCGCACCTTCCGGGTGGAAATCGAACTGCCCAACGCGGATGGCTCAATACCGTCCGGCATCAGCGCCGAAGCAACGATCCCCACGGGATCCGTGCTGGCGCAGTTTCTTTCGCCTGCCGACCTGTCTCTGAACGAGGCCGGAGCCCTCGGTGTCAAGACGGTCAACGACAAGGACCAGGTCGAGTTCCACGAGGCACAGATCGTCATGTCCGATGCCAACGGCGCCTGGGTCACCGGCCTTCCCAAGACGGCTCGCATCATCACGCTGGGCCACGGCTACGTGCAGATCGGCGAGAACGTCCAGGTCGCTGAAGAAGAGGGAAGCAGCGGCGTCGCCGACACGCCGGAGGCATCCCCGCAGGTGGCGACTGGAAACGTCGCGAAGCCGACGGCAGCACAATGAACGCGATCATAGACGCCGCTTTCGAGCGAACGCGCACGGTAGTGCTCGCGTTCGTCATGATCGTCGTCATGGGCGCGGTCGCCTACACGACGATCCCCAAAGAAGCCGATCCGGACATTCAAATCCCCATCATCTACGTCTCGATGACCTATGAGGGAATCTCGCCTGAGGATTCCGAACGGCTGCTCGTGCGCCCGATGGAGAAGGAACTCCAGGCCATCGAGGGCATCAAGGAGATGCGCTCGATGGCGGGCGAAGGCTACGGCTCCGTCACGCTCGAATTCTATGCCGGCTTCGATTCGAACAAGGCCCTCGCCGACGTGCGCGAGAAGGTCGACATCGCGCGGGCGGAGTTACCCATCGAGACCGACGAACCCCGCGTGAACGAAGTCAACATCGCCCTCTTTCCCGTGATCACGGTCGGGCTGTCGGGGAATGTGCCGGAGCGCACGCTCGTACGCATCGCCCGCGATCTCCGGGACAAGATCGAAGGATTGAGCGGCGTCCTCGACGTCGATATCGGCGGCGACCGGGAGGAGCTGCTCGAGGTCGTTGTCGATCCGATGATGCTCGAGACATACAACATCTCCTTCGCCGACATTTCGAACACCGTCGCACGCAACAACAGGCTCGTGGCCGCAGGCGCGCTAGAGTCCGTCGCCGGGCGCACGCTCCTCAAGGTCCCCGGCGTCCTCGAAGACGTCCGGGATATTCTGGACCTGCCGGTGAAGGTCTCTGGCGATACAGTCGTCAAGTTCAGCGACGTTGCCTCCGTGCGGCGCACCTTCAAGGACCCGCAAGGCTTTGCGCGGGTCGGCGGCAATCCGGCCCTGGCGCTGGAAGTCAAGAAGCGCGTCGGCGCCAATATCGTCGAGACCATCGAAGACGTCCGCCGCATTGTCTCGGAGGAGCAGGCCAACTGGCCGCCCGGTGTCGAAGTCAGCTACATGCAGGATAAGTCGAAGCAGATTCGCGACATCCTGGCAGACCTTCAGAACAACGTGCTGGCCGCGATCGCGCTCGTGATGATCGTGATCGTCGCGGCGATCGGCATACGGCCGGCCATCCTTGTCGGCCTCGCAATTCCAGGCTCGTTCCTTGCCGGCATCCTCGCCATCTCCTGGATCGGACTCACGTTGAACATCGTCGTGTTGTTCAGCCTGATCCTGGTGGTCGGCATGCTCGTGGACGGCGCCATCGTCACGACGGAACTGGCCGACCGCAAGATGCTCGAGGGACAGACTCCCAAGCAGGCTTACGCGGAAGCGGCAAAGCGCATGGCTTGGCCGATCACCGCCTCCACCGCCACGACACTGGCCGTGTTCCTTCCGTTGCTTTTCTGGCCAGGCATCGTCGGCGAATTCATGAAATTCCTGCCGATCACCGTCCTCGTCACGCTCGCCGCCTCGCTGGCCATGGCGCTCGTGTTCATTCCCGTTCTGGGCGGCCTCATCGGCTCGGCCGACAAGAGCAACACCCACCTGCTCGAAGCGATCCGCGCAGCCGAAGACGGCGATCTCAACAAGATCGGCGGGATGGCCGGGGGCTACCTGCGAATGCTGCGGGGACTGCTGGCGCATCCGGCCAAGGTTCTCGGCGTGGCGGTGGTGCTCCTCATCGGGACCTATGCCGCGTTCGGCGTGTTTGGACGCGGCGTCGAGTTCTTCCCCGATGTCGATCAAGACATTGGCCAAGTCCAGGTCCGCGCGCGCGGCGACCTGTCGGTCACGGAAATGGACGCCATCGTGCGCAAGGTCGAGGCTCGCCTGCTGACGATGCCCTATTTCGACGCCGTGTATGCCCGAACCATCGGCTCGGGCGCGGGACCCTCGCAAAACGAAATGGCCGAAGACGTCATCGGCGTCGTCCAGTTCGAAATGATGAACTGGCGCACGCGCCCGCCCGCGTCCCAGGTTCTCCAGGAGGTCCGCAACCGGACGGCCGATATTCCGGGCGTCATCCTCGAAGTGCGTAAACAGGAGGCCGGCCCCTCGGCCGGCAAGCCCCTCGAACTTCTGGTCACCTCGCGCGACCCGAAGAAGATGACCGGGGTCGTCGAGCAGGTACTCGAACAGATCGATAAGATCGGCGGCTTCGTGGATATCGAGGACAGCCGTCCCCTCCCCGGCATCGAGTGGCGCGTCAAAGTCGACCGCGAACGGGCGGCCCGTCAGGGCGCCGACGTCACGCTTGTCGGGCAAGTCGTGAGCATGGTCACGAACGGGCTGTACGTGGCCGAGTACCGGCCGGACGATGCGGACGAGGAAGTGGAGATCCGACTGCGCGTGCCCTTCGACAAGCGCAACCTCGAACAGCTGAACCGCCTGCGTCTGACGACGGAGAAGGGTCAGGTCCCGATCGGCAATTTCGTTCGCTTCGTGCCCGCACAGAAGACAGGCTTCCTCAAGCGCACCGAGGCTCGGCGAATTCTTGAGATCAAGGCTGACGTTGCCGACGGACTCCTCGTCGACGAGCAAGTGCGCAAGCTCAAGGCCGCGGTCGCCGAGATGGACCTCGATCCCTCCGTGAGCATCCGATTCAAAGGACAGGACGAGGACCAGCAAGAGGCGGCCAACTTCCTCATGGCGGCCTTCTTCATCGCCATCTTCATGATGGTCGCGATCCTGGTGACCCAGTTCAACAGCTTCTATCAGACGACGCTGGTGCTGAGTGCTATCGTGTTCTCGACGGCCGGCGTGATGATTGGACTGCTCGCGACCAATCAGCCGTTCGGCATCGTGATGTGCGGCATCGGCATCATCGCGCTCGCCGGCATTGTCGTGAACAACAACATCGTGCTTATCGATACGTATAACGACTTGCGGTCACACGGCATGCCGGCGCAGGAGGCCATCCTGCGCACCGCGGCCCAACGTGTTCGCCCGGTTCTGTTGACCTCGATCACGACCGTCTTGGGCCTCGTGCCTATGGTCTTCGCGATCAGCATCGACATTATCGGCCAGGACGTCTCCATCGGCGCACCGTCCACACAGTGGTGGACGCAGCTCTCGAGCGCCATCGCCGGCGGCTTGACCTTTGCGACGATCCTGACGCTCCTGCTGACGCCCTGCCTGCTCATGTTGGGGGACAACGTCACGGAGTGGTGGCGCCGCCGCGCCGCCAGGCGCGCGGAACGCCTTGGCGGTACAAGCCACAGCAGGCCGCCGAGTAACGGCGCGCCTACGCTGCGCAATCAGACCTTACTTGGATTTGTCGACAGTAAATGCAGCTGTGCCGCCGCTTGACGCGGCGGTATGCGCCCTAACCGAAGGCGGTCGGCTCGGCCTCTTTCGGCATGGCCTCGGCCCGGGACGGGCTCGTGTTCAGGATCGCCGCCAGTTCGTCCAGCGAGACCAGGATGTCGTTGAGCGCCTCGACCACCTCCTCGGACGGGGCGGCGGCCGTCTCATCGGTAAATGAGTAGTCTTCGAGGATCACCAACGCTCGCTCCAGGTGACCGATGATGCCCTCGTTCTTCTTGATCTGACCCTGGATGGCCACCTCGTGCCAATCGAGGACCCGCGCCACCAGATCGCCCTCGCCTTCTTCTTTCCGCTTGGCCCGCGCGCGCAGCCGGGAGAGCCGTTCGCCGGCGCGCTGCTGGTGGGCAACGCTCGCCTTGCGGGCGGCGATGTCGTCCTTGATCGCTTTTTCGATCAAGTCGCCGATATCCAGCGTGGCCAGGTCCTGTTCGGCATGAATGATGAGGCCGAGCTTCTCGGCGATGATTTCGATGGCCCCGCCGTCCCGATTGTCGGGCTGCGTGAGTTCGACCTCGCCCGTCTTGTCGTAATGGGCCCGGCGGTCTTCGTCCGATAGCACCGAATAGGCCACCACGAGCTGGTTGAAGGCTTCAACCGTGCCACCCGTGTCTGGGTGCGCTGTCTTGGCTTTCTTTCGGTAGGCTTTGTGGATGTCCTTGCGCGGCGCGGTCCGCATGATACCCAAGATTTTGTACAGATCGATCACCGTAAATCCCCCGGCGCCCCAGGAAAACTCCCAGGAAAAACCCCAGTTCGCTCCGGCCCCCCCGAAGCGAACGCATCTCTCAAACGCAGCACTGAAACCTTAACGTCTCATGACGATGGTTTGTGTCTTGCTCATGGCATCCGACCTATTGGGGCCCCTAACATGGCGCGAAAAGTGCCCTTTTCCAAAGCCAGACCACAGTCATAACGGCGTTGGACCCGGCTGGTTCCAGCTTGGCAGCGCTTGAGCAAAAGTTGGTAAGGCACTATGCCAATGGTCACTTATCCTCGCTGGCCAAGAACGCATAACATGGATGCCTAACATCCGGTGCCCGCGACCGGGTTCCACGAATTCAAACTAGGGAAGAAACGCACATGCTACGAGTATTTATCCTTGCCGCCCTCGCCCTATGCGCCGGTCTGATGGGCCTGAGCACGGCGTCCCATGCCGCCGAGATGCAGGGACAGGCCAAGATGATTCTGGACCCGGCGGTTCATGGCCTCAAGCGGCTGGAACCGCTCCAGCTCGGCGTCGATGGCGACTCCAGCAAGATGTCCCCGACCGAATACACGCTGAAGTCCGGTCAAGGCTATCGCTGGAAGATCAAGGCCTCCGACCTGACCGAGTACGCGCTGGTCATGCCGGAATTCGTGCGGAACATCTGGGTCCGGAAGATCGAAGTCGGCGAGCCGGAAGTCGAGATCAAGGCCGTCACCTTCGACGAGCTCGAATTCGAAGACGGCGGTGAGGTGGAAGTGTTCTTCGTCGCGGTCCGCCCCGGCACCTACAAATTCGGCCCGCGCGGCCTGATGGAACGTGGGATGGTCGGCACGATCACCGTCGAGGGTCCCGACAGCCTCAACATCGCGCCGATGAGACGCGGTAAGGCTGCCGACGACGATGACGACGACGAGAAGTAGCCGCTGCTAGTCGCGCCGCTCGATCGGACATGACAATGCCCGCCCCGACTCGGGGCGGGCATTTTTGTTGTTCCCGCTGTTTCTAGTCCGTCAGTCCACGATCAGTCGAACGAGTGACCCCAGCGTTGGGTCGCACGGGTCTTAGTGACCTCGCCGGAATTGATCAAAGCCGCCACGCAATGCCGCGACAGGCTCTGCCCGGCCTTGTCCATGCAACGACGCAAACCTGGATCGTCGATCGCATGTGCGGAACAGAAACGCTTGTAGTCATTGCGGCAGGCGCCCTGGACGGTGCCCGAATAGGCCAAGGCGGACGAGGCGAACGCGGCAAGCGTTGCGCCAAACACGAGTGTGGGGAGAAGTCTCCCAGACATAGGTAATACTCCTTTTTGCTCGGTGCCCCTCTGAGCATCGTCGCCAGAGTCGCATAGGCCGCATGAACCGCCGATGAATGATGTCCGCTGGGACGTCGTGGGCAGTCCCTCGGGCAGCGACGATCCAACACAAGCGGTTTTTTGCGGACAAAAGCGCCGAACTCATGCCACGGTTGGCAACCATCGTTGAGTCCAAATCACGCGCCCTCTACTGACCGGGACCCAAGGTGTATCTTCTCCTTGCCGTCATTGTCCTTCTGCTTCTCTTTGCGGCGTCTTATGGCGGCCCCGGTACATGGGTCGCGCTCGCATCGTCGACCTGTCTGTCCTGCTCGTTGCCGGCGTCGCCTTCATCGCAAACGCCGGAAGCGCCGGGCCCTATTTCAACGCACTTGCCGCACAATCGCCGACGCTGTTCCAGGCCGGCGTGCAAGATCTTGCTTTCGCCGCGGAAAGCACCGCGGCGGCGTTCGCGGAGGGACGCCGGCGCGCTGCCACCGAGGAGACAGCCGTTCAATCCACGGCACCGACACCGCCTGCACCCGACACAAGAGATCAGGATACCGGCGACTGGCTTGATCTCAGTTGGCTGACCCCGACAGATTGGCTCTTCGCGGCGGCGGACTGGCTCGATCCTGCGGGCTGGTTCGAGGCCCAAGATCCGAGCGCACCCGAAGTCGACCTCCGCGTAGGCAACGAGGCCCCGGTGACGACGGAGCCTCAAGCCCAAGCCCCGCAGGCACCGATGCCGACGGTCCGTTCGATGATGCATCCGCGCGACGAGGCCGCGCAGCGTCCTGCCGCCGGCGCGCCTTCCTACCGGATTGTCACCGCGCCTTCGGAAGAAGCCGCGCCCATCACCGGATCACTTCCCGACAATCCCAGCACGCCGGTCACTTGGCTCGCGGGCGCAGCCGTTCCCGCAGGCATGAGCAATGTCCTGCTCACGGGGACGAATGTCTCGAACCAACCGCTTGAGGATATTCAGGCGACGTTGAAGCCCGATTCCGGAGCAACGCCCACCGGCCTCGACAATGTCACGCTGAGCCTACGTGTCGAGGGTCCGGATGGAACAGCCGTGCCCGGCGCGTCCGTACCGCCCGGCGCGCGGTTTCACCTGGAAGCCGCGGGCCTATCCAACGATGCCGCAAATGAGCTTGGCGCCGCCATCGTATCCTTCGCGTACTCGCAAGGCGGACGGCGCCGCACCTCGATCATGTATCTGAAGCAGACCGCCCTTGGTGGCGCTCTTGATGGCGGCACGGAACCGCAATAGGCGTGCGCTACTCGGCGCTCGCAGGCTCGCCGACCTCTTTGGCCTTCCGTACAAGCTCGTTCAGCGACATCTGACAGTAAGGGCGCAAGCCTGACTCGCCGCTGCGCTCGAGAATCTTGAAGCTGTCGTTCTTGTCGGCAACCGCCTGCCGCTTCAGGTGCGCTGTGTTGAGGTCATGGTCCCGGCCGAGATAGTACTTCTCGATCGCCACCAGCGCGGTGCCGGCCGTGTCGACATCGTCTTTCGTCAATTGCGCGTGCCGCGCGCATTGCTCGACGATCTCGTACTCGGCGTAATAGTTCTTGAGCGCTACCGACAGACTGATCGCCGCGCTGGCCGGAGCCGCCGCCACGATCGCACCGGCCAAAAGCATCCCCCACACGCCGAAATGGCGAGCCACAAGCCGCATCTTCGAATCCCCTGAAGCTGACTTCCAAGCGGAAGGCCACTTCGTAGCCGAACTTCTGCGTCGCAACAATGGCAGGGAGGCAACACTCGCGCCCGGAATTGCCAAAGCCCCCCATTACGGCTGGCTCCGAGTAACGCCCGGCGACGATCGATGCTAAATCTCGCACCACTCTCGCTCGAAGCCGGGGGCCGCCTTCTTCAAGAACGCGAAGTCAGGACCACGAAGACTTAAGTCCATGATCACGACCAGCCTGATCGTCTCGTGCCTGATTTTCCTGCTCATTGCGATCCGGCAATGGCTGCCGCCGCCGGTGCGCATCTGGCACATCATGGTCGCGGGCGCAGGTCTACTGCTTCTGCTGGGAGAGATTTCTCCGGCCAACGCCTGGGCAGCGATCGATTGGAACGTCATCGCATACCTGTTCGGCGTCTTCGCAATCGGGTCCGCCCTCTATGACGCCGGCGTCTCACACCTGATCGGCCGGCGCATCGCCGCCATGACATCGCAAAACGCGGCGCTCGCCGTGGTGATCGTGGCCACGACGATCTGCTCGGCGGTGCTGACCAACGACGCATCGGCCATCATCGGTACGCCGATCATTCTGATGCTCGCTCGGGCGTTGCGCCTGCCCGCGGGACCCCTCCTCATCGCCCTGTGCGCCACCGTCACGGTCGGCAGCATGTTCAGTCCCGTCGGCAACCCACAGAACATTCTGATCGCAACCCGCGGCGGTCTCGCAAATCCGGTGGCCACATTCCTGTTGTGGCTGACCGTGCCGGCGGCGCTGTCGCTGGTCGTCGTCTATCTATGGTCGCGTTTCCTGATCTCACGCGGCAACGACGGTACCAACATCGATCTCCACGAACTGCAGGAGCCGTCGGCCAACGGCAACGCCTGGCCGGCTTACCTCGGTGTTGGGCTCCTGGCCGTGCTGATCGTGGGCGACAGCGTGATGCAAGGCTTGGGGCACACCCAGAGGATCCCGTTCGGGATCGCGAGCCTGATCGCCTGCGCGCCCGTCTTTCTCTTCAGCCCCAATCGCGCAGCGGTCGTCAAGGAACTCGACTGGGCCACCCTCGCCTTCTTCGTGGCCATGTTCATCGTGACTGGCTCCCTGCTGCAATCCGGGTCGCTGCAGGCCATGCTCGGGGCGCGGCAAGCGGACCTCGGCGAATTGCCCGTGATCGCGCTCGTCAGTTTCTGGGCCAGCCAGATCTTCTCGAACGTGCCGGTGGTGGAGATATATCTCCATCTCGTGCACGACTGGGAAATCCCAGAACTGATGATGCTGGCCGGCATTTCCACCCTCGCCGGGAACCTCTTCATCATCAGCGCGGCGAGCAACGTGATTGTCGTTCAGCAGGCGGAGCGTTTCGGCAAGACGCCGTTCACTTTCTGGCGGTTCACCCTGGGTGTGCTGCCCATCACCGTCGCCTCCGTCGCCATCACCTATGCCTGGATCGCGTTCGTCGCGTCGATGGGCTGAGAGAACCTTTCTACTAGGACGTGCCGGACACGACCACGACGGCACGGCACGGCTGTTTGCCCTTTTGGCTGTAGCTGTGCGGGAAACCAGGATTGAAATAGGTCGAGTCGCCCTCATGAAGATCGACCGTCTCATTCTCGAATGACAGCTGAAGCGTGCCCCGAACCACATAGATGAACTCGCTGCCGGTGTGCCGGTGCAGCGAGGTGGGCTCAGCCCCCGGCTCGAACGTGGCGAGATAGGCATCCATTCGCCGGTCGGTCACGGAGAAGTCGAGCGATTCGAACCAATAGGTCGGAGCCGCCCCGTCCGTTCGGTTCGGAAGCCGCAGCCGGTCGGCGCGCCGGACCACGGTGGCCTTGGGGCGCTTTGCCTCGTCTTCGAAGAAATGGTCCAGCCCCACCCCGAAAACGGTAGCGATCCGCATGAGCGTCGGCAGCGTCGGAACCAATTGGCCGGTCTCGATCTTCGACAACAGCCCTGCCGACATGCCCGTGTGATCGCCAAGGCGAACCAGGCTCAGTTCCTTCGACTTGCGCAGCCGTCGGATCTTCGGACCGATCTCGTATCTCTCGAGACCGATCGTTTCAGCGGCCGTTTCCATCGCCTCGTCTCCATTTTCACCAGCGATCAAATCTCAGTTCCACGTTTTTATCCTGATGCAAAATATTTTGCACATCACGAAATATTGTGTGGCGTGGAGGCGGCCTCTGGCTTTCAATCGGTGCAGTGAAATGATGCAAGGATTTGTGGAAGCACAATGAACGAGTGGATCCCGAAAAGATCGATCGGCGCGATCCCGCTAAACGGCCTGCGGACCTTCGACGTCGTGGTGCGGCACATGTCGCTGAAGAAGGCCGCCGGGGAACTGAACGTCACGCCCTCGGCCGTCAGTCATCGTCTACGCGTGCTTGAACGCGTTCTGGGCTGCAGGCTGATTCACCGCCAGGGAGCGGAACTGCGGCTCACAGAGAACGGCCGCAGGCTCGCACCGGCGCTTGCGCATGGATTTGAGATCATCGTCGAGGCGGTCGGCAATCTGCAGCCGGAGTAACCAGCCCCGCGGTGGAGGCGGAAGGAAGGACTGGCCATGTACGGATCACTGATGGGCAACATCGTCCGGGCTCTGATCGCCGCGACCCTCACCGCCGCCGCCGTTGGCTGCGGCACGCTGGCGGCCGCAGCCGAAATCGAGGCCGTGCTGTCCATGGGACCAATCGAAACGGCGCCCTCGGAGCGCGCCAACTGGTTCCGCGAGACGGCAGCAAGCGAACGCCGCGAACCCGAACCGCCCTCGAAGCTCGCGATTATCGCGTGCCGCGTGGAGGCGCAGTCTCGGAAGGCCGGCGCCTCCGCACCGCAGAGCAAGCCACATGTCACCGAGCCTGACTGGCTCCTGCCCATGGAATGCATGCGGACCGTGGAAACCGTGGCCGACGCGGCGGCCATGACGAAGCTCTGGCTGCGGCCGATACAGCCGAACCTCGCCGAACATGGCACGTGTGCGGAAGTCGCCATGAACTATGCGCCGGAATGGGAGGCCTCGCACCGGAACTGGCTGATCGTCAAGATCGGCTGCCCAACCGCGATCGTCGATGCGGACGGACGCACCATCGGCTGGCACATGCCCGAATGCCAAGCACCCTGCCCGGCACCACCTATCCATTACGCTGCCGCTTCGACCCGAGCGAGATTTAGGGAGCGCGACGCTCCCCTACAGCGGGATGTTGTCGTGCTTCTTCCAGGGTTTTCGATGTGCTTGTTGCGCAGCATCTGCAGGCCTCGGCAGATACGCATGCGCGTACCCTGGGGCATGATCACCTCGTCGATATAGCCCCGCTCGGCGGCGACGAACGGATTGGCGAAGCGCGCCTGATACTGGTCGATGCGCTTCTGGATCTTCTCCGGATCGCCGAGCTCTGAGCGGTAGAGGATCTCCGCCGCGCCCTTGGCGCCCATCACCGCGATCTCGGCCGACGGCCAAGCATAGTTCAGATCGCCCCGGATGTGCTTGGAGCTCATCACGTCGTAGGCGCCGCCATAGGCCTTGCGCGTGATGACGGTGATCTTCGGCACGGTGGCCTCGGTGAAGGCGAAGAGCAGCTTCGCGCCGTGCTTGATGAGGCCGCCATATTCCTGGTCCGTGCCCGGCAGGAAGCCCGGCACGTCGACGAACGTGATGATCGGGATCGAGAAGCAATCACAAAACCGGACAAAGCGCGCCGCCTTGCGCGAGGCGTCGCTATCGAGCACGCCAGCCAGCACCATGGGCTGGTTGGCGACGATGCCCACCGTGCGCCCTTCCATGCGGGCGAAGCCGATGACGATGTTCCGGGCGAAGGTCTCCTGGACCTCGAAGAAATCGCCCTCGTCCACGACTTTGTGGATCAGCTCCTTGATGTCATAGGGCTTGTTCGGATTGTCCGGGATGAGCGTGTTGAGCGAGGTATCCTCGCGGTCCCACGGATCGCGGGTCGGCAGTTCCGGCACGCCGGACAGGTTCGACGTGGGCAGGAAGTCCATCAGGCGGCGCATCTGCAGCAGCGCTTCGATGTCGTTGTCATAGGCGCCGTCGGCGATCGAGGACTTGGTGGTGTGGACGGACGCGCCGCCCAGCTGCTCGGCGGTGACCTCTTCCTTGGTCACGGTCTTCACCACGTCGGGGCCCGTGACGAACATGTAGGACGTGTCGCGCACCATGAAGATGAAGTCGGTCATGGCCGGCGAATAGACATCGCCGCCCGCGCACGGCCCCATGATGACGCTGATCTGCGGGATGACGCCGGAGGCGCACGTTGCGCAGGAACACCTCGCCGTAGCCGCCGAGTGCCGCCACGCCTTCCTGAATGCGCGCGCCGCCCGCGCGAACAGGCCGATGACCGGCGCACGGTTGCGCAGGGCCATGTCCTGAACCTTGATCATCTTGTTGGCGTGGGCTTCGGACAGCGAGCCGCCGAACACGGTGAAGTCCTTGGCGATCACGTAGACCACGCGGCCGTTGATCGTGCCCCACCCGGTCACCACGCCGTCGCCCGGCACCTTCGTATCCGCCATGCCGAAATCGGCGCAACGGTGCTCCACATACATGTCGAACTCTTCGAAGGAGTTGTCGTCGAGAAGGAGCTGAAGCCGCTCCCGCGCGGTCAGCTTGCCGCGCTTGTGCTGGGCGTCGATGCGCTTCTCGCCGCCGCCCATACGGGCCTTGGCACGGCGGATTTCCAGCTCTTCGATGACTTCTTTCATTGCGAAAACTCCCCCAGCGGCGGCTCCGGAACACAGCCGCAAGTCAGCATGACACTTTTGCCAAGGTCCATAGCATGGCGGGAAAGCCAGGCAAATGGGGAAGGCTTGGCCTGCTTATCGAAAGTTCAACCGATCGGGGAAGGCCCTGACTCTCTTTCGAAAGACCGGCCTCCAACCGATTCAAAGGAATCAGGAAAGTGCCAGCAGGTTGGCGGCCGCCTCGAAGTCGGCTTTGTGGTTCTTGCGGCGCTGTCTGGCCTCCGCATCCTCGCCCCACTGGCTGATCTGCCAGTCCTCATCCACGTGCGCGGCGTCCCAGGCGGCCTCCGGCGAGAGCTCTCCCCGGGCCACCGCAAGCGGCAGAAGCGCGGAGCCCGTCAGCGTGGTCATCACATGCAGCGCGGCAAGTTTGAGGGCGTCCAGCGGCTCGATCTCGGCGCGTAGCGCCGCGAGCGAGGCCTCCGGCTGGGGCACGTGCATGACACCCTCCGCGAGGCTCAAGGGCGCCCCCCAAGCTCCGGCCGCCCAAGAGAGCACCGGGTCCCATGCCTCCGCCTGAAGGGCGAGAAGCCCCTCGGGCCCGCTCGCCCGATAGCACAGGAGGTCCGAGCCGGCGTGAGCCACAATATCGTCGACCACCGCCGCCTCCTGCCCGACCACGCCGTCGATGGCCGAGTTGACGAGCTTGGTCAGCGGCATCGTATGCGGATCGATCCGCTCCCCTTGCGCGCGCCATTCGTCCGCAACGGCCTCGGCCAAGGCGGCATTGGGCACGGCGAGCGGGGCCTTGCCCGGCGTGCGCACGGGGCGCCCGTCAAGGAGGATGGCGGGCTGCCCGTCCTCGTCCGCAACCGTCACGTCCTTGTAGAAGCGCTTCGGAAGACTCGGCTTTTCGAAACCGGCGGCAACGGTCTTGCCCTTGTTGTCTTGCTGATCGCTCACGGTCTCATCCAATCGTTCGACTACGCGCCGCGCCTAGCCGCACGAGACGCCACAAACATCGTCATCCTCGTCCATGTCGCCTCCCTTGGGCGAGAACCCGAAGGCAGCAAACGCCGCCTCCATATGGGGCGAGAGCGGCGCCGTGACATCAACGACGCCCTCGCCGCTCGGATGCGGGAAGCTGATCCGCCGCGCATGCAGATGCAAGCGCCGCTCGATGCTTCGGGGAGTTCGATCTCGCTCGGATATTTTGTATCGCCCAGAATAGGGTGGCCGAGGATCGCCATATGGGCACGCAGCTGGTGCTGACGCCCCGTAACCGGTTTCAGCGACATGAGCGCCACCTGCCGCGCGGCACGGTCGATCACCGAATAGTGCGTCACGGCGGACTGAGCCTTGTCCTGCTCGCCGGGACGGGCTTTCCGCACCCGCTCGCCGTCCGGTGTCGTGGCCTTCACAAGCGCCGCGTCGATCTTCCCTTGGGGCGGCTTCGGCACGCCATGCACCAGCGCCCAATAGATCTTCCGCACCGAGCGCGTCTGAAAGGCCTTGCCGAGCTTGGCGGCGACGGACCGCTTCTTGGCGATCACCAAAACCCCGGACGTATCGCGATCGAGCCGGTGCACCAGGCGCGGCCGGGTCTGCGGACTGTCGCCCATCCCTTCCAGCAGCCGGTCGATGTGCTGGGCAGTCTTCGTGCCGCCCTGGACCGCCAGACCCGACGGCTTGTTCAGGATCAGGAGGTCGTCGTCCTCGTAGAGCGTGATGGACTTGAGGAAAGCCCGGTCCGCCTTGGAAAGCGGCTTGGCAGCTCCCGGAGGCGGCGGGGCATCCGGCAGCGGCGGCACGCGGACGCTCTGGCCCGCCTCGAGGCGCGTGTTCGCCTTGACCCGGCCGCCGTCGACCCGCACCTGCCCGGTGCGCAACAGCTTCTCCAGCGCCCGTGGGGCACTTGCGCGTAGTGGGCCTTGAACCAGCGGTCCAGGCGCATCCCGTCTTCCTCATCCGTGACGCTGCGTGTCTCGACAGGAGCCATGGTCAAAGCGCACGCACAAGCGCCAGCCCGGCGAAGAGCGCGGCGACGGAAATGAAAACGGAAGCAGCGAAGTAGAGCCCTGCGTTCAGATAGTCGTGACGGACGACCAAATTGGCAAAATCCGCCGAGAAGGACGAGAAGGTCGTGAAGCCGCCCAGCACACCCAGCGCGAGAAACGCGCGGAGATCCTGATGCACCGTCCAGCGGAGAGCCATGAGTTCGATCAGGACACCCATAAAGAAGCACCCGAGCACGTTGGCCATGAGCGTGCCCCAGGGAAAACTGAAGCCCACCAGCCGCACCATGCCGAGGCCGAGTAGATAGCGTGCTGAAGCCCCGATAGCGCCGCCCGCGGCCACGCTCAAGAGTGTGCTCACCTAAGCCTCCCCGGCCCGCTTCGCGCGGATCTGCGCCCAACGCTCCAGCCGCGCCCTGACCTCGGCCTCGAAGCCCCGGTCTGTCGGCGCGTAGAAGTGCTGACGCTCCATCTGCTCCGGAAAATAGTCCTGCCCGGAAAAGCCTTCCGCCTCGTTATGGTCGTAAGCATAGTCCCGGCCATAGCCCTCCTGCTCCATGAGCTTGGTCGGGGCGTTGAGAATGTGCTTGGGCGGCAACAGCGACCCGCTCTCCTGGGCCACACGCGCCGAGGCCTTGAAGGCCATGTAGGCGGCGTTCGATTTCGGCGCCGTGGCGAGATAGACGGTCGCCTGAGCCAGTGCGAGTTCCCCCTCGGGCGACCCCAGAAAATCGTATGCGTCCTTGGCCGCGTTCGCCTGCAGCAGCGCCGCGGGGTCCGCCATGCCGATATCCTCCACCGCCATGCGCACCAGACGCCGTGCGATATAGAGCGGGTCCTCCCCGCCGGCGAACATGCGCGCGAGCCAATAGAGAGCTGCATCGGGGTCGGAGCCCCGCACCGATTTATGCAGCGCGCTGATGAGGTTGTAGTGGCCGTCTTGACCTTTGTCGTAGATGCGCGCGCCGCTGAACCAGCCGGCCGAGCCCCTGCCGGTACAACCGTCTTGACCCCGGCGGAACCGCCAGGAACACATCCTCGACCAGGTTGATCAGCCCGCGCCCGTCGCCATCGGCCATGGAGATCAAGGTCGCCCTGGCGTCGTCGTCGAGCGGCAGCTCCCGCCCCTCATGGGCCTCGGCCCGCTCGATCAAGGACTCGAGTGCCTCATCGTCGAGCCGCTTGAAGGTCAGCACGCTGGCCCGGGACAGAAGCGCCGAATTCAACTCGAAGGACGGGTTCTCCGTGGTCGCCCCGACCAGCACGATCGTCCCGTCTTCCATGTGGGGCAGGAACGCATCCTGCTGCGATCGGTTGAAGCGATGGATCTCGTCGATGAACAGCAGTGTGCCCCGCCCTGCCTCGCGCTTGGCCTTGGCCGCGTCGAAGACTTTGCGCAAATCCGCGACGCCCGATTGGATCGCCGAAAGCTGCTCGAAATGAAGGTCGGTCACCTCGGCCAGAAGGCGTGCGACGGTGGTCTTGCCGGTGCCGGGCGGGCCCCAGAAGATCACCGAGGTCAGACGGCCTGCCCCCACCATGCGGCCGAGAAGCCCCTCGCCCAGGAGATGATCCTGACCGATGACCTCGTCCAGGGTCTGTGGGCGTAAGCGATCGGCAAGCGGGCGCGGCGCGGTGTCGGCCAGGCCCGCCGCCTCGAACAGGTTTGCCGCCCCCTTTGCCGTGCCCCTGGCCATGCTTCAGCCTCTCACCGTGAGGTCGAACACTTTACCACCACGCTCGATGGCGAGCCGCCAGCGGTCCGTCCGGATCTGCAGGAGCACGCTCAACTGCTTCACGGACTCGATTTCCTGCTGGTTCACGCCGACGATCATATCGCCGGGCCGCAAGCCAAGCGCCCGGCATTGGACCGGCTCTCGACTTTCGTCACGACGACGCCTTTGTCGCCCACATCGTCGAGCCCCAGCTCGGAACTCACCGCCGGCGACAGATTTGCCACGCTGCTGCCCGCAAACGGGTTCGCGCCTGTCACCTCGCGTTCGTCACGCGGCGGGTCCTCGATGGGCGCCACGGTCGCGATGGTCGTGCGGAACCGCTTGCCCTCACGATACAGACCGAGCTCGACGGTGTTGCCGACGCCCTTGGTGACGAAGCGGTATTGGAGTGCTTCCGGATCCTGAATGTCCCGCCCGTCAAAGCTCACGATCACGTCGCCGACCTGCAGCCCGGCGGTCTTGGCGGGCCCCTTCTCGTGCACGCGCGTGACCATGGCGCCGGCCGGGCGATCCAGCCCGAGCGATTCCGCAAGGTCCGAGGTAAGCGCCTGCAACGACGCGCCGAGCCAGGGCCGTTGCACTTTGCCGCCTTTGAGCGCGGATTGAACGACCACCTGCACCATGTTGGAAGGAATCGCGAATCCGATCCCGTGCGAGCCGCCGCTCTTCGAGAAGATGGCCGTATTGATGCCGACCAGCCGCCCGTCCATGTCGACCAGCGCGCCGCCCGAATTGCCCGGGTTGATGGCGGCATCCGTCTGGATGAAGAACTGGTAGTCGGAAATACCTACCTTGGTGCGCGCCAGCGCCGACACGATGCCGCTCGTCACCGTCTGGCCCACGCCAAAGGGATCGCCGATGGCGAGCACAAGATCGCCCACCTCGAGACCGTCGGAATTAGCGAACTCGACCGCCGGGAACGTAGCCCCGTCGCCGTCCAAGCGCAGCACGGCCAAATCCGTCTGGTCGTCCTTGAGCAGGATCTTCGCCGGGAACTCACGGCCATCGTTCAGAGCCACGGTAATCTCGGACTCCTCTCCGCCGCGGATGACGTGATAATTCGTCACCACGACCCCGTCTTTGCCGACAAGAACGCCGGACCCCAGCGAATTCTGGATGCGCTCCCGCGGAGCGCCGAACTGCTGGCCGAAGAAGCGACGGAAGAACGGGTCGTTGAAAAGCGGCGAAACCGATTGCTTGACCCTGTGGCGGACATAGACGTTCACGACCGCGGGCGCCGCCCGCTTCACCACGGGCGCAAAGGACTGCTGGACCGCAGCCGCGCTCTTGGGAACGACCTTGGTCACCACCTCGTCCTGCGCGGATGCCGTGCCAAGCGGCACCAAGCAAAGCATCACCGTGACAAGGGCAATATTGCCAATTCTTCGCAGCAAAAAGTCCAAACCTGTCATCTTTCGCTCTGATAATGAATCTGGAGAAGATGGAACGCGCACCTTGGAGAGTGCAAGACAGATCAACCGTCTTCCAAACAAAACAGGCGTTCTTACGGCGATAGGGAGCTAAATTCTCCCCTCGAATGGGGCGAGATTAATGCCCCCGCCGCGCCTGTGCGGCTTAGTTACCGCCGCCCCTTTTTGAACTAAGATGCCGGACTGGTGAAGGCCTTCACCGGCATAAACAAACGATTGGAGAGAAACGCATGGGTATTGTCAGAACAGGTCTCGCCGCTCTGGCGGCCACGGTTGCCCTGAGCGCCGCAGCGCACGCCGCAGAGGTCCAGAAAAGCGGCCAAGCGTCGGGGACGCCAGAGGACGTTTGGGCCGTCGTGGGCGATTTTTGCGCCATCAAGGATTGGCACCCAGCCGTTGTGGAATGCGACGAGATGGAAGAAGGCGGCGATACTTATCGCATTTTGACTCTCGGCGATGGCGGCAAGATCAAGGAGAAGCTCACCGAGAAGGGCGACACGAGCTATAGCTACGAGATCATCGAAAGTCCCCTGCCCGTGCAGAATTACGCCGCTACGCTCTCGGTGACTGAGGACGATGGGGACGATATAGCCGAGGTCGAATGGACCGCCGAGTTCGATCCCGCGGACGGCGTCGAGGAAGCCAAGGCCGTCGAGGTCATCACCGGCATCTTCAACGACGGCGTGGCAGGCATCGGCAAGAAGGCCGAAGCTGCTGCCAAGCAGTAGCAGTCTCCGGGAGAGACATCTCGCGCCTGACGCAACGTGACAGGACAAACAGAAAAGGCGCATCGCCAAGCGGTGCGCCTTTCTCTTTTCCGGCTCAAGCCGAAGATCGTGTGCGTGAAGCCTCGATGGGCTCCTTAGGCGGCGACGGACTCGCCTTCTTCGTCCTGGTCCTGCGTGGGACCGGAGTCCTGGCCACGGGCATCCTCGTCGCGATCCACCAGCTCGATCACGGCCATCGGCGCGGAATCGCCGAACCGGAACCCGGCCTTGAGAACGCGGGTGTAACCGCCCGGACGCTCCGCATAGCGGGGCCCGAGCGTCTCGAACAGCTTCGCCACCATGTCCTCGTCGCGAATGCGCGCGAAGGCCTGACGGCGGGCGTGAAGATCGCCGCGCTTAGCAAGCGTGATGAGCTGGTCGGCCACGCGGCGCAACTCCTTGGCCTTGGGCAAGGTCGTCACGATCTGCTCATGCTTGATGAGCGCGGATGCCATGTTCGCAAACAACGCACTGCGATGCGTCGATGTCCGGTTCAGCTTCCGGCCTGCCTTGCGGTGTCGCATTGACTTATCCTCTCTCGAAGCACGTCTGGCCGCCCACGCGAGCGGCCCGCCGGCTAGTAATGATCCTCGAAGCGCTTCGCTAGCTCTTCGATATTCTCAGGCGGCCAGTCCGGCACGTCCATGCCGAGATGCAGGCCCATGGAGGCCAGGACCTCCTTGATCTCGTTCAGCGACTTGCGGCCGAAATTCGGGGTCCGCAGCATCTCTGCTTCCGTCTTCTGGATGAGGTCGCCGATGTAAACGATGTTGTCGTTCTTCAGGCAGTTGGCCGAACGCACCGACAGTTCCAGCTCGTCGACCTTCTTGAGAAGCGCGGCGTTGAAGACCAGTTCCGGCTGCTGCTGGAAGGTCTGCTCCTTCTTCGGCTCCTCGAAGTTCACAAAGACCGATAGCTGATCCTGAATGATGCGGGCGGCGAGAGCGACCGTATCCTCGGGGCGGACCGAACCGTCCGTCTCGATGTTCATGGTGAGCTTGTCGTAGTCGAGGATCTGGCCCTCGCGGGTGTTCTCGACGCGGTAGGAGACCTTGCGCACCGGGCTGAACAGCGAATCCACCGGAATGAAGCCGATCGGCGCATCGTCCGGACGGTTCCGCTCGGCCGGCACGTAGCCCTTGCCGGACGCGGAGGTGAACTCCATGTGGATGGCGGCGCCTTCGTCGAGCGTGCAGATGACGTGATCCGGATTGAGGATCTCGACATCGGACCCACCCTGAATGTCGCCAGCCGTCGCAATGCCCGGGCCTTCCTTCTGAAGCACCATGCGCTTCACGCCTTCGGAATGCTGGTTGACGGCGATTTCCTTGATGTTGAGGACGATGTTGGTCACGTCCTCACGCACGCCCGGAATGGACGAGAACTCGTGCAGCACGCCGTCGATATGGACGGACGTGATGGCCGCACCCTGAAGCGAAGACAGGAGCACGCGACGCAGCGCGTTGCCGAGCGTCAGGCCGAAACCGCGCTCGAGCGGCTCTGCGACAACAGTCGCGTACCGGGCCGGATCGCGGCCGGGGGTGACGTTGAGCTTGGTGGGCTTGATGAGATCTTGCCAGTTCTTTTGCAGCACCGGTGTCGCCCTTTCTTGATCGTTGATTGGAGCCTGGGGCTCCGGAATACGAATGTCTTCGTCCAGCATCGTGCGTACGTTTGCCTTTTCGTCTTAGACGCGGCGGCGCTTGCGCGGCCGGCAACCGTTGTGCGGAATCGGCGTCACATCGCGAATGGAGATGATGTTGAAGCCCGACGCCTGAAGAGCGCGCAGAGCGGACTCGCGGCCCGACCCCGGACCGCGAACCTCGATCTCGAGATTCTTCATGCCGTGCTCGGTTGCCTTCTTACCGGCGTCCTCCGCAGCGACCTGTGCCGCATAAGGGGTCGACTTGCGCGATCCCTTGAAGCCCATGGCGCCAGCCGAAGACCAGGAAATCGCGTTCCCTTGGGCGTCGGTGATGGTGATCATGGTATTATTAAAGCTTGCATGCACGTGAGCCACGCCGGACGTGATGTTCTTCCGTTCCCGGCGCCGTACTCGTGCTTTTTCCTTGGCCATGCTCTATTCCCGCGAATTCCACTGAGCCACGGCGAAAGCATCGCAAAGGAGCTTGGCCGCGCGTTCGTAACGTCTCTACTTCTTCTTACCTGCGATCGGCTTCGCCGGCCCTTTGCGCGTGCGCGCGTTGGTATGCGTACGCTGACCGCGAACCGGCAGACCGCGCCGATGCCGCAAGCCGCGGTAGCAGCCCAAGTCCATGAGGCGCTTGATATTCATCGACACTTCGCGCCGAAGATCGCCCTCGACCACGTAGTCGCGGTCGATGGTCTCACGAATCTGAATTACCTCGGATTCCGTGAGTTCGTTCACCCGCCGCTCGGACGGAATGGAAACCTTCTCACAGATCTGCTTGGCATAAGCATCGCCAATCCCATGGATATAGGTCAGCGCGATCTCGACCCGCTTGTTGGTCGGAATGTTCACGCCTGCAATTCGGGCCACGTCGTCGCCTCCTCACACAGCACGCGCTAACGTGCTGAAGTTAAACCAAATTAGCCTATTGAAACACAACAAGACCGACCGCGGACAGGCATCGCCCCCGGGTCCGGTCAGTCCATCAAGCCATGGAACGCGTCTATGTAGCGATTCCGCTTGACAAGGTCAACTGGCCGTAAGCCCGGAAAAACCTAGTTTTGAGCCTATTCTCCGTCCAGCGCCTGATCTATCTCCTTCTGAACCGCCGCAATATCGGCCATACCATCGACGGTTCTGACCTTACCTTGTGCCGTGTAATAGCCGACCAGCGGCTCTGTCTGGGCGTGATATGCCTTCAGCCGCTCCCGAACGACTTCTTCCGTATCGTCCTTGCGGCGCTTGAACTCCGTTCCGCCGCAGCGGTCGCAGACGCCCTCTTCCTTGGGCTTCTTGAAAAGCGTGTGGTACCCCTCGCCGCAGCTGGCGCAGGTGTACCGGCCCGTGATCCGGCCGACGAGCGCGTCGTCGTCCACGTCGATCACCACGACCCGGTCGACCTCGTCCCCGCGGGACTTTAGAAGCGCGTCCAGGGCCTCGGCCTGGCCGATGGTGCGCGGAAAGCCGTCGAGGATGAACCCGGTGCCGCCTTCCTCTTGATCCATCCGCTCGGAAATCAGACCGATGACGAGCTCGTCGGGCACCAATTCGCCCCGCTCCATGATGTCGCCGGCCTGCTGACCGAGTTTGGTCCCGGCCGCAACCGCGGCACGCAGCATGTCGCCCGTTGAAAGCTGTACCAGGCCGCGCATGTCCTCGAGCCGCTTCGCCTGCGTTCCCTTGCCTGCACCCGGCGCGCCCAGCATCACCAAGTTCATCGACGCCGTCCCCTCAGCTTGGCCTTCTTGATCAGCCCCTCATATTGGTGGGCCAGAAGGTGGCTCTGGATTTGAGCCACGGTATCCATCGTCACACTCACAACGATGAGAAGCGAGGTGCCGCCGAAGTAGAACGGGACGCCCCATTCGGCGATGAGAATTTCAGGAAGGACGCAGACGGCGGCCAGATAAATTGCACCGACGACCGTGATCCGGGTCAGCACGTAGTCGATATATTCGGCCGTGCGCTCGCCAGGCCGGATCCCCGGCAGGAAACCGCCGTACTTCTTCAGATTGTCCGCCGTCTCCTTGGGGTTGAACACAACCGCCGTGTAGAAGAAGGCGAAGAAGATGATCAGCGAGACGTAAATCAGGATGTAGAGCGGCTGCCCGCGGCCCAGCATGGCAGTCACCGAGGTCAACCACTCGGGGCCCTGCCCGGCCGAGAAATTCGCAACCGTGATCGGCAGCAGCAGCAGCGAGGAGGCAAAGATCGGCGGGATCACGCCGGCGGTGTTCAGCTTCAGGGGAAGATGCGAGGCATCGCCCTGAAACATCTTGTTGCCGACTTGCCGCTTTGGATACTGCACCAACAATCGCCGTTGGGCGCGCTCCATGAAGACGATGAAGGCGATGACTGCGGTCGCGACCACGAACAGAGCGAGGATCAGCCCCGTGGACAAGGCGCCTTGCTTCCCGAGTTCCAGCGTTCCGATCAGAGCTGCCGGCAGCCCCGCGACAATACCCGCATAGATAATCAGCGAGATACCGTTGCCGACACCGCGGGCGGTGATCTGCTCGCCGAGCCACATCAGGAAGACCGTACCGCCAACCAGGGTGATGACGGTCGTGATACGGAAGAACCAGCCCGGGTCGGTGACGATATTGCCGGCGCCTTCGAGGCCGACGGCAATGCCGTAACCCTGAAGAGCGGCCAGGAGCACCGTACCGTAGCGCGTGTACTGGTTGATCTGGCGGCGGCCCTGCTCGCCTTCTTTCTTGAGCTGCTCAAGAGTCGGCGAAACGGTCGTCAGAAGCTGAATGATAATCGATGCCGAAATGTACGGCATGATATTGAGCGCGAAGATCGCCATACGCCCGACAGCGCCGCCGGAGAACATGTTGAACATGCCCAAAATGCCGGACTGCTGCTGCTTGAAGACGTCTGCAAGCGCCTGAGGATTGATGCCGGGGATCGGAATGTAGGTTCCGAGCCGGTAGATCACGAGCGCGACCAGCGTGAACATGATGCGCTTCTTGAGTTCGTCGGCCTTCGCAAAGGCGGCGAAGTTCAAGTTCGACGCGAGCTGTTCTGCGGCAGATGCCATTAGCGCTCTTCCCTTCTCCGGGCCGGCTGGGCGGTCCTACGAACCGGCCGCCCTGCCTCGTCCCGGCCCGCCCTACTCGGACGTGTCGTTCTTCGCTGCGGATTTCTTGGCTGCCGCCTTCTTGGGAGCGGCTTTCTTCGTAGCCGCCTTCTTGGCGGTCTTCTTCGGCGCGTCCTGGCCTGCGGACTTGGCCTGACGCTGCGGCATCGCCGTGATCGTCACGGTTCCGCCGGCAGCCTCGACGGCCTTAACCGCGCCGCTCGATGCGCCGGTGATCTCAAAGGACACCTTCGACTTGAGCTCGCCGCGGCCGAGCAGACGCACACCATCGCGTGCGCGGCGGACGACACCGGCTTCGACCAGCGCCTGAACCGTGACCGGCTTGGAGGCATCGAGCTTCTTGTCGTCGATCGCCGTCTGGATACGGCCGACATTCACCTCGTTGAAGTCCTTGGCGAAGTTGTTGTTGAAGCCACGCTTCGGCAGGCGCATGTGGATCGGCATCTGGCCGCCCTCAAAGCCCTTGATGGCCACGCCCGAGCGCGATTTCTGGCCCTTCTGGCCATGACCGGAGGTCTTGCCCAGGCCGGAGCCGATACCGCGTCCTACACGCTTCTTCGACGTTGTCGCGCCGGGAAGGTCGCGAAGATCGTTCAGTCGCATCTTATCTACCCTTAAGCTCCGGCCTCGTCCTCGACGATACGCACCAGATGGCTCACCTTGGCCACCATGCCGCGCACTTCGGGGCTGTCGACCAGCGTCCGCCGCTTGTGCATCTTGTTCAGGCCGAGCCCGATAAGGGTCGCGCGCTGCACGCCGGGCCGCCGGATCGGGCTTCCGATCTGCTCCACGACGATTGTCTTCTTATTCTCGGCCATCTTCGTTCAACCTTGTCTGTGGGCCCTTAGGCTTGCGCCTCGGCAGCATCACCCGCCTGATCGCGGCGGCGCGATACGATTTCGCTCACCTTCTTCCCGCGCCGCGCGGCCACGCCACGGGGGCTGTCCTCATGGCGCAGCGCATCGAACGTGGCGCGCACCATGTTGTACGGGTTCGAACTTCCGAGCGACTTCGCAACCACATCCTGGATGCCAAGCGTCTCGAACACGGCACGCATCGGGCCACCGGCGATGATGCCGGTACCGGGAGGCGCCGCGCGCAGAATCACCTTGCCCGCGCCATGCTGGCCGCGCACGTCGTGGTGCAGCGTCCGGCCCTCGCGCAAGGGCACCTTGACCAGGTTGCGCTTCGCAGATTCCGTCGCCTTGCGGATTGCCTCCGGCACTTCGCGCGCCTTGCCGTGGCCGAAACCGACCCGGCCCTTCTGATCGCCGACAACGACCAGCGCGGCAAAACCGAAACGACGTCCGCCCTTCACCACCTTGGCGACGCGGTTGATGTGAACCAGCTTGTCGACGAATTCGCTGTCGCGATCGTCGCGATCGCGGTCTCTACCTTGCGGGCCTCGTGCCACGGTCGATCCTTTCCGAATACCCTAAAAGTTCAGACCCGCCTCGCGGGCCGCGTCTGCGAGCGCCTTGATACGCCCGTGATAGATGTAGGAGCCGCGGTCAAAGACCACGTCCTTGACACCGGCCTTCACTGCACGCTCGGCAACGAGTTTGCCGACAGCTTCCGCCGCCGCCGTATCGCTCCCCTTGGGCAGCGAGCCCTTGATGTCCTTATCGAGGCTCGACGCGAATGCGAGCGTCTTGCCCTCGCGATCGTCGATCACCTGCGCGTAGATATGCTTCGAGGAACGGAACACCGACAGACGCGCACGTCCATTGGCCGCCCGCTTCAGCGAATGCCGCACCCGGCGCGCACGCCGCACAGTGCTGTTGTTCAACGTACCCATCATCAATCCCGCTACTTCTTCTTGCCTTCTTTACGGAAAATGTACTCGCCGGCATACTTCACGCCCTTGCCCTTGTAGGGCTCCGGCGGACGGTAACGGCGGATCTCCGCTGCCACTTGGCCGACCAGCTGCTTGTCGATGCCGCTCACCACAATCTCGGTCGGCTTCGGACAACTGATTTCGATCCCCTTCGGGATCTCGAAATCAACGTCATGGCTGAAGCCGAGCTGCAGTTGAAGGGACTGCCCCTTCATCGCCGCGCGGTAGCCGACGCCGTTGATCTCGAGCGTCTTCGAGAAGCCTTCCGTCACACCCGTGACCAGGTTGGCCACAATCGTGCGCGACATGCCCCACATCGCACGCGAGTCCTTGTCGTCCTCGCGCATGCCGATCTCGATCCCGTCATCGCCCATCTTAGCGATGACATGGTCGACCAGCACGTGGCTGAGTTCGCCCTTGGGTCCTTTGACCTTGATTTCCTGACCGTCCACGGAGGCCGTGACGCCGCCGGGGATTGGGACTGGTCTTTTGCCGATGCGCGACATTGATCAAACCTTCGCTTCAAATGGGTCCGCTAAAATACGCTGCAGAGAATCTCGCCGCCGACATTCTCGTTCCGCGCCTGCGAATCCGACATGACGCCCTTCGGCGTCGAAAGAATTGACACACCCAGACCGTTTGCAACGGTCGGGAGATTCTTCACCGAGGAATACACACGCCGGCCTGGTGTCGACACCCGTTTGATGTCCTTGATCACCGGCTCGCCGTCGAAGTACTTGAGTTCGATCTCGAACTCAGACTTCCCGCCGTCGTAGTCGACGCGCGCGTAGCCACGGATATAGCCCTCGTCAGCCAGCACCTCGAGCACGCGCTCGCGCAGCTTGGAGGTTGGCGTTGAGACCTTCGTCTTGCGCCGCATCTGCGCATTGCGGATGCGGGTCAGCATATCGCCAAGAGGATCGTTGATGCTCATCGAAGTCCTTACCAGCTCGACTTAACCATGCCGGGGATCAGCCCGTTGCTTGCAAGATCGCGCAATGCAATGCGCGACATGCGAAGCTTGCGGTAGTACCGCGCGGCCGCCGTGAGATCGCAACGGTTGTGAATACGTGTCGGCGAGGCATTGCGCGGAATCTCCGCCAGCTTCAGCCGCGCCGCGAAGCGCTCCTCAGCCGGGAAAGACTCGTCCTTGGCGATAGCCTTCAGCCGCGCCCGACGCGCCTCGTATTTCTTAGCAAGGCGGCGGCGCTTCTTGTCCCGCTCGATCATGCTCGTCTTAGCCATTCAGCCTCCTGTCGCAGCCAGCCCGTGCTTAGCTACGGAACGGAAAGTTCAAACCCTTCAAAAGCGCGCGTGCCTCGTCGTCGTTGTCCGCCGTCGTGCACACGATGATGTCCATGCCAAGCACGTCTTCCACCTTGTCGTAGTCGATCTCGGGGAAAACGATGTGCTCTTTCAGGCCCATCGAATAGTTGCCGCGCCCATCGAAACTCTTCGGATTGAGTCCACGGAAATCGCGAACGCGCGGCAGCGCGACATTCACGAGCCGGTCGAGGAACTCGAACATCCGGTTCTTACGCAGTGTCACTTTCACGCCGACGGGCATGCCCTCACGCAGCTTGAAGCCGGCGATAGACTTGCGCGCCTTCGTGATCACAGGCCGCTGGCCCGCGATTAGCCCGAGGTCGTTGGCCGCGGACTTGACCTTCTTCGAGTCGTTCACGGCCTCGCCAACGCCGATGTTCAACACCACCTTCTCGAGGCGGGGAATCTGCATGACGTTCTTGTAAGCGAACTCTTTCCCGAGCTCGGCCTTGATAACGTCGTGGTACTGCTGCTTAAGCCGCGGTGTATATGCCTGCTCAGCCATCGATGACCTCGCCCGAACGCTTTGCGAAACGCACCTTGCGTCCGTCCTTCAAGAATTTGTAGCCGACGCGCGTGGGTTGCCCATCCTTGGGATCCTCAAGCGCGAGATTCGAAATATGGATCGGGGCTTCCTTGGTGATGATGCCCCCCTCCTGGGATGCGCTCTGACGCTGGTGCTTGCGCATTTGCGCCACGCCCTGCACCACGGCCCGGTTCTCGGACGGCAGAACTTTCAGGACTTCGCCCTTCTTGCCCTTGTCCTTGCCCGTGAGCACCACAACGTGGTCGCCCTTTTTGATCTTCAAGCCTGCCATGATCACAGAACCTCCGGCGCGAGCGACACGATCTTCATGTGCTTCTTAGCCCGCAACTCGCGCGTGACGGGGCCGAAGATACGCGTACCCACCGGCTCACCTTGCGCATTGACCAAAACCGCCGCATTGCGGTCGAACCGGATCAGCGAACCGTCCTGACGGCGCACGCCCGTGGCGGTACGCACGATCACGGCCTTCATGACCTGGCCCTTCTTCACACGGCCGCGCGGAATCGCTTCCTTGACGCTGACCACGATGGTGTCTCCGATCGACGCGTATTTCCGCTTCGAACCGCCGAGCACCTTGATGCATTGCACGCGCTTTGCACCAGAATTGTCGGCGACATCGAGATTGGTCTGCATCTGAATCATGGCATTCGCCTTATTCAGGCCCTCATCGAGGCCCTTCGTTATTCGCCTTAGCTGGCTGCCTGCTCACGCGGCAAAACCACCCAACATTTCTGCTTCGATAGCGGCGCGCATTCCTCGATCCACACCTTCTCGCCGACCTTGAACTCATTGTTCTCGTCGTGCGCGTGGTAGTTCTTGGAGCGGCGAACCACTTTGTGGAACAGGGGATGCGTGAAGCGGCGCTCGACCTTGACCACAACGGTCTTGTCGTTCTTGTCGCTCACCACGGTCCCAATCAAAACGCGTTTCGGCATCGTATCTACCTTTAAGCCTTCGCAGCGGCGCTCTTCTGGCGCGCGATCGTCTGTACGCGCGCGATATCGCGCCGCACCTGCCGAACCCGCGCCGTATTCTCAAGCTGCCCGGAAGCCGCCTGGAAGCGCAGGTTGAACTGCTCTTTCTTCAACTTGACCAACTCGTCATTGAGCTGATCCACCGTCATATCGTTCACTTGGCTCGCCTTCATCGCTTAGCCCTCGATACGTGCCACGACACGCGTCTTGATCGGCAGCTTCGCCGCCGCCAGCCGCAGCGCCTCGCGTGCCACAGGCTCACCGACGCCGTCGATCTCGAACATGATGCGACCCGGCTTGACCTTGGCCGCCCAGAACTCCGGCGTACCCTTACCCTTACCCATGCGGACTTCGGTCGGCTTCTTCGAAACCGGGACGTCCGGAAAGATGCGGATCCAAACACGGCCAGCACGCTTCATCTGACGCGTCATGGCACGGCGGGCAGCTTCGATCTGCCGCGCGGTGACCCGCGCCGGCTCTTGCGCCTTCAACCCGAAGGTCCCGAAGGTCAACGCAGATCCGCCCTTCGCCGCACCTTTGATGCGACCCTTGTGCATCTTGCGGAACTTTGTGCGTTTCGGTTGCAGCATAATTCTTAAGTCCTGCCCTTAGCCTTACGCCCGTGCGGAGTCGCGCCGACCACCGGACGTCCGCCCTCTTGTGCCTCAAGGGCCTTGGTCTCCTGGGCCATGGGGTCGTGCTCCATGATCTCGCCCTTGAAAATCCAAACCTTGATGCCGATGATTCCATAGGCCGTACGCCCGAGCGCCGTCCCGTAGTCGATATTGGCGCGCAGCGTGTGCAGCGGCACACGGCCCTCGCGGTACCATTCCATGCGCGCGATTTCCGCGCCGCCAAGCCGGCCCGAGCAATTGATGCGGATGCCGAGCGCGCCCATGCGGACCGCCGACTGCACCGCCCGCTTCATGGCCCGGCGGAACGCCACGCGGCGTTCGAGCTGCTGGGCAATACCCTCAGCCACCAGCGTCGCGTCGACCTCCGGCTTCCGCACCTCGACGATGTTCAGGTGCACTTCGGAGTCCGTCATCGTCGCCAGCTCTTTGCGGAGCGTCTCGATGTCCGCGCCCTTCTTACCGATCAGGATGCCCGGACGAGCGGTATAGACCGTGACGCGGCACTTCTTGTGCGGGCGCTCCACGACGACCTTCGAAATGCCGGCCTGCTTGCGCGTCTTGAGAATGTGCTCGCGCATCTTGAGATCTTCGTGCAGCAGGTCTGCGTACTCGCCGCGAGAAGCGAACCAGCGCGAATCCCAAGTGCGGTTGACACCGAGCCTAAGCCCGATCGGGTTGACTTTCTGTCCCATCAAGCAGGCTCCTCAACTTGACGCACGACCACGGTCATCTGCGAAAACGGCTTCAAAATCCGAGCCGCCCGGCCGCGTGCACGCGCCTGAATGCGCTTCATCACAATGTTCTTGCCCACATAGGCTTCCGACACGACCAAGGCATCGACATCCAGATCGTGATTGTTCTCTGCGTTCGCGATCGCCGACTCCAAGGTCTTCTTGACGTCCTTGGCGATACGCTTGCGCGAGAAGGCGAGATCGGCCAGAGCGCGATCGACCTTCTTGCCCCGAATGAGCTGAGCCACGAGGTTCAGCTTCTGCGGGCTCACGCGGATAAGCCGGGTGACGGCCTTCGCCTCGTTGTCCTTGAGCGTGCGCTCTCTCTGCGGCTTGCCCATGACTACTTGCCTCTCTTCACTTTCCTGTCGGCGGCGTGGCCGTGATAGGTCCGCGTCGGCGAAAACTCACCGAACTTGTGACCCACCATGTCTTCCGTCACCAGAACGGGCACATGCTTCTGCCCGTTATGAACACCAAACGTCAGCCCCACGAACTGAGGAAGAATGGTGGACCGGCGCGACCACATCTTGATCACGGCGTTGGAGCCGCTCTCACGCGCCTTCTCAGCCTTCTTCAAGAGAAAGCCGTCGACGAACGGGCCTTTCCAAATCGAACGTGCCACGTCTTATCCCTTCTTCTTCTTCAGATGGCGGCTGCGCAGAATGTACTTGTCGCTCGCCTTGTTGGTGCGCGTACGCTTGCCCTTGGTGGACTTACCCCAAGGGGTGACCGGGTGCCGGCCACCGGACGTCCGTCCTTCACCACCGCCATGCGGATGATCGATCGGGTTCATCGCCACACCGCGAACCACGGGCTTGCGGCCTTTCCAGCGGCTGCGGCCAGCCTTGGACAACGACACATTCGCGTTGTCCGGGTTGGAGACCGCACCGACCGTCGCCATGCAGGTGGCCGGAACCATGCGCGTCTCGCCAGAATTCAGACGCAAGATCGCGTAGCCGGAGTCACGGCCGACGAGCTGCACATAGGCACCCGCCGCGCGTGCGATCTGGCCGCCCTTGCCCTGCTTCATCTCCACATTGTGGACGATGGTGCCAATCGGCATGTTCGCCAGCGGCATCGCATTGCCAGGCTTCACGTCGACCTTTTCGTCGGCGATCACCTTGTCGCCCGGCGCCAGACGCTGCGGCGCCAGAATGTAGGCCAGCTCGCCGTCGTCGTACTTGATCAGTGCGATGAACGCCGTGCGGTTCGGATCGTATTCCAGCCGCTCGACGGTCGCCGCGACGCCGTGTTTGGTCCGCTTGAAATCGACCATGCGGTACGAACGCTTATGACCGCCACCACGATGCCAGATCGAGACGCGTCCCGTGTTGTTACGGCCACCCGACTTGTTCAAGCCCTCCGTGAGCGGCTTGACCGGCTTGCCCTTCCACAGATGGCTGCGGTCCACGAGCACCAGCTGACGCTGGCTCGGCGTGGTCGGTTTGAATGTCTTCAACGCCATCGCGCTAGATCCCTGTCGTCACGTCGATCTTGTCGCCTTCGGCGAGCTTGACGACGGCCTTCTTCGTATCCTTCTGGGTACCCTTGATGCCCCGGAAGAACTTGGTCTTACCCTTGCGAGTCAGTGTGTTCACGGCCACCACCTTGACGCCGAACAGCTTCTCCACCGCGTTCTTGATCTGCGGCTTCGTCGCGTTGAGGCGAACCTTGAACACCACCTGATTGGATTCGGACGCCTCACTCGATTTCTCGGTGATCACCGGTGCCAAAATCACGTCATATGCTTGCAGCGCACTCATTTGAACCGAGCCTCCAGCGCCTCAAGCGCAGCCTTGGTCAGCACGAGCTTCTCGTGCCGCAAAATGTCGTACACGTTGATGCCCTGGATCGGCAGCACATCCACATGCGGGATGTTGCGCGCCGCGAGCGCGAAGTTCGTCTGTACCTCGGCACCGTCCACAATCAGCACGGACCCAAAGCCCAGCTTCTCGAATTGCGTCTTCAGCGCCTTCGTCTTGGCATCCTTCATGTCGCAGGAATCCAGGACGATCAGCTCTTCGGCCTTCGCCTTGGACGACAGCGCATGCTTCAGGGCCAGCGCGCGAACCTTCTTCGGCAAATCGAAACCGAAATTGCGCGGCTTCGGACCGAAAGCCTTACCGCCGCCACGGAAGATACCGGGCTTGGCGCTGCCGTGACGCGCACGGCCCGTGCCCTTCTGCCGGTACATTTTCGCGGTCGTCGCCGTGATCTCCGAACGGTCCTTCGTCGCGACCGTACCGGCGCGGCGCTTGGCCAGCTGGTAGCGCACCATCCGGTGCAGCAAGTCGGCGCGCGGCTCGAGCCCGAAGACTTCTTCGGACAGTTCCACGGTTCCCGCCTTCTTGGCGTCGAGCGTTGTTACATCCGCTTTCATTACGCGTTCTCTCCGCCCTCTGCCGGCTGTGCCGCTTCTGCCTCAGCAGCAGGCTCTTTGACCGGCGCTAGTTCCTCGGCGCCCTTTCGGAACGCACCGGGGACCGGTGCACCCTCGGGCAGCGCCCGCTTGACCGCATCGCGCAGGAGAACCCATCCGCCCTTGGCACCGGGAACGGCGCCGCGGATCATGATGAGACCGCGCTCGGCATCCGTCTTCACCACGCGCAGATTCTGCGTCGTGACGCTCACGTCACCCATGTGACCAGCCATCTTCTTGCCCTTGAACACCTTGCCGGGATCCTGGCACTGGCCGGTGGAGCCATGGCTTCTGTGGTTGATCGACACGCCGTGGCTGGCCCGGAGACCGCCGAACCCGTGCCGCTTCATGCCACCGGCAAAACCCTTACCGATAGACGTTCCCGAGGCATCGACGAACTGCCCTTCGACGAAGTGGTCGGCGGTGATCTCCGCGCCCACATCGATCAAATTCTCCGGGCTCACCCGAAACTCAGCGACTTTACGCTTCGGCTCGACATTCGCCACGGCGAAACCGCCGCGTTGAGCCCGCGTCAAACGCTTAACTTTGGCACGGCCGGCACCAAGCTGAACGGCGGTGTAGCCGTTCTTTTCCGCGGTCCGCTGACCGACGACCTGGCAGTTTTCCAGGCGCAGCACCGTCACCGGGATGTGTTCCCCGGCATCGGTGAAGATCCTGGTCATACCGACCTTTTGCGCGATAACACCTGATCGCATCGAACTAATTCCTTGCCTCGTCCCGCAACCGGTTACAGCTTGATCTCAACATCCACGCCGGCGGCGAGATCGAGTTTCATCAAAGCGTCGACCGTCTGCGGCGTCGGATCGACAATGTCGAGCAGCCGCTTGTGCGTCCGCATCTCGAACTGCTCACGGCTCTTCTTGTCGATATGCGGCGAGCGGTTCACGGTGAACTTCTCGATACGGGTCGGCAGCGGGATTGGCCCGCGGACATCCGCACCGGTACGTTTCGCCGTGTTGACGATTTCCTTGGTCGACGCATCGAGAATGCGATGGTCGAAGGCTTTCAGCCTAATTCTTATGTTCTGGCTCTGCATCTCGACGGCCTTAAGTTAGAGAAACGCGCCGCCCCAAAACGGAGCGGCGCACTTCCCAAATACCCTTACTCGATGATCGACGACACGACGCCGGCGCCGACGGTGCGGCCACCTTCACGGATAGCGAAGCGAAGCTTCTCTTCCATTGCGATCGGCACGATCAGCTCAACGGTCATGGCAACATTGTCGCCCGGCATCACCATCTCGGTGCCTTCCGGCAGCTCGACCACACCCGTCACGTCGGTGGTGCGGAAGTAGAACTGCGGACGGTAGTTGCCGAAGAACGGCGTGTGGCGGCCGCCCCTCTTCTTTCGTGAGGTGTATGCCTCGGCCTTGAACTTCGTGTGCGGCGTCACGGAGCCGGGCTTGGCCAGAACCTGACCACGCTCGACACCTTCACGGTCGATACCACGAAGCAGGCAGCCCACATTGTCGCCCGCCTGGCCCTGATCGAGCAGCTTACGGAACATCTCAACGCCGGTAACGGTCGTCTTCGTCGTCGGCTTAATACCGACGATCTCGACTTCCTCGCCAACCTTGACCACACCGCGCTCGACACGCCCGGTGACCACGGTGCCGCGGCCCGAGATCGAGAACACGTCTTCGATCGGCATCAGGAACGCGCCGTCGACAGGACGATCCGGCTGCGGGATGTACTCGTCGACAGCCTTCATGAGCTCGAGAATGGCTTTCTGACCGATCTCGGGATTGGAGTCCTCGATCGCGGCAAGAGCCGAGCCCTTGATGATCGGGATATCGTCGCCCGGGAACTCGTACTTGGACAGAAGCTCGCGAACTTCGAGCTCGACGAGGTCCAGAAGCTCCTCGTCATCGACCTGGTCGACCTTGTTCAGGAACACCACCAGCGCCGGCACACCGACCTGACGAGCCAGCAAAATATGCTCGCGGGTCTGCGGCATCGGGCCGTCGGCGGCCGACACCACAAGGATGGCGCCGTCCATCTGCGCCGCACCCGTGATCATGTTCTTCACGTAGTCGGCGTGACCCGGGCAGTCCACGTGCGCGTAGTGCCGGTTCTCGGTCTCGTACTCCACGTGTGCCGTGGAGATCGTGATGCCGCGAGCCTTTTCTTCAGGCGCCTTATCGATTTCATCGTAGGCGGTGAACGTGGCGCCGCCGGTCTCAGCCAATGTCTTGGTGATCGCAGCGGTCAGGGTCGTTTTACCGTGATCGACGTGACCAATCGTACCGATGTTACAATGCGGCTTTGACCGGTCGAATTTCTCTTTAGCCATTGTGGCTCTCCATTCCTCTCACCAGAAAGCTAAAACTCAACGCCCAATCGCTTAGGCGAACTTTGCTTGCACTTCTTCAGCCACCGCCTGCGGAACCTGCGCATAGCTGTCGAACTGCATCGTGAACTGCGCCCGTCCCTGACTCATGGAACGTAGCGTGTTCACATAACCAAACATGTTGGCTAGCGGGACCATGGCATTGATCACCGTCGCGTTGCCCCGGGGCTCTTGGCCTCGGACCTGACCGCGGCGGCTGGTAAGATCGCCAATGATACCGCCCACATATTCCTCCGGCGTCACCACTTCAACCTTCATCATCGGCTCAAGCAGTTTCGGCGCAGCCTTTTGAGCTGCTTCGCGGAAGGCCGCGCGGGACGCGATCTCAAACGCCATGACAGACGAGTCGACGTCATGCGACGCGCCGTCAACCAGCGTGCACTTTACGTCAAGGATCGGGAAGCCGGCGAGCACACCCGCATCGATGACGCTCCGCACGCCCTTCTCGACACCGGGAATGAACTCCTTCGGCACGTTACCACCGACAACCTTGTTCTCGAAAACGAAGCCCTCGCCCGCCTCGGTCGGCTCGATCTCCATCTTCACGCGAGCGAACTGACCCGAACCGCCAGTCTGCTTCTTGTGGGTGTAGTCGACATTGGCCGGCTTCGTGATCGTCTCGCGGTAGGCCACCTGGGGTGCGCCCACATTGGCCTCGACCTTAAACTCGCGCTTCATGCGATCGACAATGATGTCGAGGTGAAGCTCGCCCATGCCCTTAATGATCGTCTGTCCGGATTCGTGGTCGACCGTAACGCGGAAGGACGGATCCTCCTGGGCCAGCCGGTTGAGCGCCACGCCGAGTTTCTCCTGATCGCTCTTGGTCTTGGGCTCGACAGCAACCTCGATGACGGGATCCGGGAACTCCATCCGCTCCAGGATCACCGGCTTGGTCGGATCACATAGCGTGTCGCCCGTGGTGACATCCTTGAGGCCCGCAATGGCAACGATGTCGCCGGCATAGGCTTCCTTGATGTCTTCGCGGTGATTGGAGTGCATCAGCAGCATACGGCCGATACGCTCTTTCTTGTCCTTCACCGTGTTGAGCAGGCTCATGCCGGTCTCGACTTTGCCCGAATAGATGCGGCAGAAGGTCAGCGAACCGACGAACGGGTCGTTCATGATCTTGAAGGCAAGCATCGACAGCGGCGCATCGTCAGAAGCCGGGCGATCGACCTCTTCCTCCGTCTTCACGTCGATGGCCTTGATGGCCGGCACGTCGAGCGGGGACGGAAGATAATCGACCACCGCGTCAAGAAGCGGCTGCACACCCTTGTTCTTAAAGGCGGAACCGCACAGGATAGGCACGAAGTCGAGATTGCAGGCGCCCTTCCGGATCAGCTCTTTCAGCTTCTCCTCGGAGATCTCCTTGCCTTCGAGATAGGCCTCCATGGCCTCCTCGTCGACTTCGACCGCCTGCTCAATGAGCGCCTCGCGATACTCCTGGGCCTTGTCCTGAAGGTCGGCCGGAATGTCCTCGTCGTGGAACGTGGCGCCCAGCGACTCGTCGTCCCAGATCACCGCCTTCAGGCGTACGAGGTCAACGATGCCCGCAAAGTCCGACTCAGCACCGATCGGCAGCTGCAGCACGATCGGGTTGGCGCCAAGGCGCTCCTTGATCGTCTCGAGCGACATAAAGAAATCGGCGCCGATCTTGTCCATCTTGTTGACGAAGATCATGCGCGGCACGTGGTACTTGTCGGCCTGACGCCACACCGTCTCGGTCTGCGGCTCCACGCCCTGGTTGGCGTCAAGCAGCGCGACGGCGCCGTCGAGAACACGCAAGGACCGCTCGACCTCGATCGTGAAGTCCACGTGGCCGGGCGTGTCGATGATGTTGATGCGCTTGTCGTTCCAGAACGCCGTCGTCGCGGCCGACGTAATGGTGATACCGCGCTCCTGCTCCTGCTCCATCCAGTCCATGGTGGCCGCGCCATCATGGACCTCGCCGATCTTGTGGCTCTTACCGGTGTAGTAGAGCACGCGCTCGGTCGTGGTGGTCTTGCCGGCATCGATATGCGCCATGATACCGATGTTGCGGTAGTCCTTGAGGGGCGTCTGACGGGACATCGTTCGAGTTCCTTGAGCCGGTTACCAGCGATAGTGCGAGAAGGCGCGGTTGGCCTCGGCCATCCGGTGCGTGTCCTCGCGCTTCTTCACGGCCGAGCCGCGGTTGTTGACGGCATCGAGAAGCTCACCCGACAGCCGCTCGACCATCGTGTTCTCGTTGCGCCCACGGGCCGCGGAGATAATCCAGCGAATGGCCAGCGCTTGGCGGCGGTCGATACGGACTTCGACCGGCACCTGGTAGGTCGCACCGCCCACACGGCGGGAGCGCACCTCAATGGCCGGCATGACGTTCTGCAGCGCCTGATGAAACAATTCGATCGGGTTCTGCTTCACCTTGTCTTCCATCTGGTCGAGCGCGCCATAGACGATCCGCTCGGCGGCAGACTTCTTGCCGTCCAGCATGATGGAATTCATGAACTTGGTGAGCACCTGATCCCCAAACTTGGGATCGGGAATGATCTCCCGCTTATCAGCTTTGTGCCGCCTGGACATATCGCTTCAATCCGTTCCTTAAAGACCAAAAAAGCGCCCCACTACTTGGGCCGCTTGGCTCCGTATTTCGAGCGCCGCTGACGGCGGGCGCTGACGCCTTGCGTGTCGAGCACGCCGCGAATGATGTGGTAGCGCACACCGGGAAGATCCTTCACGCGGCCGCCGCGGATCATGACCACGGAGTGCTCCTGAAGATTGTGACCCTCACCCGGGATGTAGCTCGTCACTTCCTGCTGGTTGGTCAGGCGCACGCGCGCGACCTTCCGGAGGGCCGAGTTCGGCTTCTTCGGCGTGGTGGTGTACACGCGGGTGCAAACCCCCCGCTTCTGCGGGCAGGCCTGCATGGCCGGTACTTTGTTGCGCTTTACCGGGGCCTTACGCGGCTTCCGGATCAATTGCTGAATCGTTGGCATAGCAGCCCTAGCGTCCAATCGTTTGCGACGGCGAAACCGCCTCATTCACCTATGGGCGCGAACGCCCAAAACCACATGGGCGACACCGCCCGAAAACCTGGGCGGATGGCCCAAAACACAAGAGCTGAAGCTGCGAGTCGTCCCTCGCGTCCTTCAGCGCTCAAAACAGAGGATCTTGAGGGGAAACCCCCAAGATCATGACCCCGATATGATCCCGGTTAGTCCGGCAGCGTCTAACCCGCGCCCCAAAGGGCATCCTCTCGGTGGGCTACCGCCTGCCGCTAAATGTGGCCGCGTTGTATCAGGCCGCTTCTCGAAACGTCAAGGGCTCAAGCGCCTGAAATCGGGGGCCAAGCTCCGTTTTTCACGGTTTTGCCGCTTGGCCCCCTATATCTCTGCAATGCCTTAGGCCGACGGGCCCTCAGTGGTGTCTTCCGGCACCGCTTCCTCGGCCACTGCATCCTCCGGAACGACCTCGCCGACCGGTTCTAGAGCGTCCTGGCCCGAGCGCTGGCGCTCTTCCAGAATCAGTTCATCGCGATGCGTGGCAATCCGATTGAGCCGGGAGAGCATGCCGCCCGTACCGGCCGGGATGAGCCGGCCCACGATGACATTCTCCTTGAGTCCCTCGAGGGTATCCTTCTTTCCGTTGACCGCCGCATCGGTAAGCACGCGCGTGGTCTCCTGGAAGGAGGCCGCCGAAATGAACGACCGGGTCTGAAGGCTCGCCTTCGTGATGCCGAGCAGAACGTGCTGGCCTTCGGCCTTCTTGCCGCCCGCCTCTTCCGCCGCCAGGTTGGCGTCTTCGAAGTCGATGCGGTCCACCTGCTCGCCCTTCAGGAACTCGGTATCGCCCGGATCGTCGACCTCGATCTTCTTGAGCATCTGGCTGACGATCACCTCGATATGCTTGTCGTTGATCGTCACGCCCTGGAGCCGGTAGACCTCCTGAATCTCGTTCACGAGATAGTTGGCCAACTCCTCGACACCCTTAATGGCCAGGATGTCATGCGGCGCGGGGTGTCCGTCGAGCAGGTACTCGCCCTTCTCGATCCGATCGCCCTCCTGCACCGTCAGATGCCGGCCCTTCGGGATCAAGAACTCCACCGCCTCGGCGCCTTCCTCGTCGGGAAGGATGCTGATCCGCCGCTTGTTCTTGTAGTCGCGGCCGAGCTGCACGATGCCCGAGACTTCGGCAATGATGGCATGATCCTTCGGACGCCGTGCCTCGAACAGGCTCGCGACGCGTGGCAGACCACCCGTGATATCGCGGGTCTTGGCGCTCTCCATCGGGATACGGGCCAGCACGTCACCGGCCTTCACCTCGCTGCCGGGCTCCACGGACAAGACCGCGTCCACCGGAAGCAGATAGCGGGCTTCACCACCACGCGAAAGCTTCCCGATTTCGCCCTTCTTGTCTTTGATAGCCATTGCCGGACGAAGATCGGCGCCACGGGGCGACGCACGCCAGTCGATGATCACGCTGTTGGTGATACCTGTCGACTCATCGCGCTGCTCCGACACGGAGACGCCCTCGACCAGGTCCTCGAATTCAACCGTGCCTTCGATCTCGGTGAGAACCGGACGCGTATAGGGATCCCACTCGGCGAGACGATCGCCGCGCTTGACCTTGTCGCCGTCGTCGACACGCAGATGCGTACCGTAAGGCAGACGATGGGTCGCGAGCTCGTTGCCCTCGTCGTCCACGATCACGATGGTCGTGTTCCGGCTCATGACCATGTGGCGCCCTTGGGAGTCTTCAACGACGTTGCGCTGCTTGATCTTCACCGTGCCCTCAAAGGCCGATTCCAACGAAGACTGGTCCGCGACCTTGGAACTCGCCACGCCGCCCAAGTGGAAGGTCCGCATGGTGAGCTGCGTTCCGGGCTCACCGATCGACTGTGCCGCGATAACACCCACGGCCTCGCCCATGTTGACGGGCGTGCCGCGGGCCAAATCGCGCCCATAGCAGCTTGCGCAGATACCGTTCCGGGTTTCGCAGGTCAGGGCCGAGCGCACGCGAATCTCCTGGACCCGCGCATTTTCGATGGCCTCGACGTGCTCTTCCTCGATCAGCTGACCTTGCGCGACGATGACATCGCCGGTCGCCGGATCCTTGACGGGATCGGCTGCCGTACGGCCCAGCACGCGCTGGCCGAGCGACACGGTGACCTCGCCCGCATCAAGAACAGCGCGAACCGTAATGCCGCCCTCGGTACCGCAATCCTCTTCGGTGACGATGCTGTCCTGCGCCACGTCCACGAGACGACGCGTCAGGTAACCGGAGTTTGCCGTCTTCAAGGCGGTATCGGCCAGACCCTTACGGGCACCGTGAGTGGAGTTGAAGTACTCCATCACCGACAGGCCTTCCTTGAAGTTCGAAATGATCGGCGTCTCGATGATCTCGCCCGACGGCTTGGTCATCAGACCGCGCATACCGGCAAGCTGCTTCATCTGCGCCGGCGACCCACGGGCACCGGAATGCGACATCATGTAGATCGAGTTGATCGGCTTCTCGCGGCCGGTCTCCTCGTCAATCTGCACCGAAGAAATGCGCTTCATCATTTCCTTCGCGACGAGCTCGGTACATTCGGTCCAAGTGTCGACCACCTTGTTGTACTTCTCGCCACGGGTGATCAGACCGTCATTGTACTGCTGCTCGTACTCGCGCACGAGCTCGGTCGTCTTGTGGATGATGTCGTCCTTGGTCTCCGGGATCACCATGTCGTCCTTGCCGAACGAGATGCCGGCGCGGCACGCATAGCGGAACCCGAGGCCCATGATCTTGTCGCAGAAGATGACCGTCTCCTTCTGACCGCAGTGGCGGTAGACCACGTCGATCATCTTGGAGATCGCTTTCTTCGTCAGGAGCTGGTTGACCTGGTCGAAGCTGACCTCCGCACGGCGCGGCAACAGCTCGCCAAGGAGCATGCGGCCCGGCGTCGTGTCATAGATATACGCGACCCAGTTGCCGTCCTCGTCCTTGGTGATGTAGCGGCCCTTGACCTTGGCGTGCAGCGTCACGGCGCCGGACTCGAGCGCGTGATGAATCTCGGCGACGTCGCCGAAGATCATCCCCTCGCCCGGCTCGTTGTCCATGACCAGCGACAGGTAGTAGAGGCCGAGCACGATATCCTGGGACGGCACGATGATCGGCGAACCGTTGGCCGGGTGCAGGATATTGTTGGTCGACATCATCAGCACACGCGCTTCAAGCTGCGCCTCGAGCGACAACGGCACGTGCACGGCCATTTGGTCGCCGTCGAAGTCGGCGTTGAACGCCGCGCAGACGAGCGGATGCAGCTGAATGGCCTTGCCTTCGATGAGCTTGGGCTCGAAAGCCTGAATGCCCAAACGGTGCAGCGTCGGCGCACGGTTCAGCATGACCGGATGCTCGCGAATAACCTCGTCGAGGATATCCCAAACCTCGGGCTTCTCCTTCTCGACGAGCTTCTTGGCTTGCTTGACGGTCGAGGCATGGCCCTTGGCGTCCAGCCGCGAGTAGATGAACGGCTTGAACAGCTCGAGCGCCATCTTCTTCGGCAGACCGCACTGATGCAGCATCAGGTCGGGACCGACCACGATGACCGAACGGCCCGAATAGTCGACGCGCTTGCCGAGCAGGTTCTGACGGAACCGGCCCTGCTTGCCCTTCAGCATATCGGCGAGCGACTTCAGCGGACGCTTGTTGGCGCCGGTGATGACGCGGCCGCGGCGGCCATTGTCGAACAGCGCGTCGACGGCCTCCTGCAGCATGCGCTTTTCGTTCCGGATGATGATGTCCGGCGCGCGCAGCTCCATGAGTCGCTTCAGGCGGTTGTTACGGTTGATGACGCGGCGGTACAGATCGTTGAGGTCCGACGTCGCGAAGCGGCCGCCATCGAGCGGCACCAGCGGGCGCAGTTCCGGCGGAATGACCGGCACGACAGTCAGGATCATCCATTCGGGACGGTTGCCCGACTGGATGAAGGCCTCGACCACCTTCAGGCGCTTGGCCAGCTTCTTCGGCTTCAGCTCGGTGGTCGCCTCGGCGATTTCCACGCGCAGGTCCGCCGCGATCTTCTCGAGGTCGAGACCCTTGAGGAGTTCGCGGATCGCCTCGGCACCGATGCCCGCCGTGAACGAGTCCTCGCCGAAATCGTCCTGCGCCTGCATGTACTCTTCTTCGGACAGAAGCTGCAGCGGCTTGAGCGAGGTGAGCCCCGGCTCCAGCACGATGTAGTTCTCGAAATAGAGGACGCGCTCGAGATCCTTCAGCGTCATATCCAGGAGAAGGCCGATCCGGGACGGAAGCGACTTCAGGAACCAGATATGGGCGACCGGCGCGGCGAGCTCGATGTGGCCCATGCGCTCGCGGCGCACCTTGGCCAGCGTAACCTCGACGCCGCACTTCTCGCAGATGACGCCCTTGTACTTCATGCGCTTGTACTTGCCGCACAAGCACTCGTAGTCCTTCACCGGGCCGAAGATGCGCGCGCAGAACAGGCCGTCGCGCTCAGGCTTGAACGTCCGGTAGTTGATGGTCTCAGGCTTTTTGATCTCCCCGAACGACCACGACAGGATCTTTTCCGGGCTCGCAATACCGATCTGAATCTGATCGAAATTCTGCTGCGGAGTCTGCGGGTTGAACAGGTTCGCGAGATCTTGGTTCATTCTGCTTGTCTCCAAATGGGCGGGGCCGCCGCCCTTCGGTTGTCTTCAACTGGTGTGTAACGAAGCGTCCGGGCTTAACGCTTACTCCGCCGCCGGCTTCGGCAGCTGCATCGCATGCGGCTGCACTTCATCCGGCTTCGGCTGCACCAATTCGACATTCAGTCCCAATGCACGCATTTCCTTGACGAGCACGTTGAACGACTCGGGGATACCGGCCTCGAACGTGTCGTCGCCGCGGACGATCGCCTCGTAGACCTTGGTACGGCCCGCCACGTCGTCCGACTTCACGGTCAACATTTCCTGGAGCGTGTACGCGGCGCCGTAAGCCTCGAGCGCCCACACCTCCATTTCACCGAAGCGCTGACCGCCGAACTGCGCCTTACCGCCCAGCGGCTGCTGGGTGACCAGGCTGTATGGGCCGATCGAACGGGCGTGGATCTTGTCGTCCACCAGGTGATGCAGCTTCAGCATATAGATGTAGCCCACCGTCACCTTACGCTCGAACGGCTCGCCGGAACGGCCGTCATACAACGTGACCTGACCGGACGGGTCGTAACCGGCCACTTCGAGCAGGTCCGAAACATCCGCCTCGTGCGCCCCGTCGAACACGGGTGTCGCGACCGGAACGCCGCGGGTGAGATCCTGACCCACTTCGATCAGCCTATCGTCGGCCAAGGCCGCGACAGCTTTGTCCGAGCCGTAGATCGTCTTGAGCAGATCCTTAACCGGCTTCGTCTTGTTGCTCTCGTGATACTCCTCGAGCGCCTCACCGATCTTCTTGCCAAGACCGCGGCACGCCCAGCCGAGATGAGTTTCCAGAATCTGACCGACATTCATGCGGCTCGGCACGCCGAGCGGGTTCAGCACGATGTCGACCGCCTGGCCGTCCTCGAGATAAGGCATGTCCTCGACCGGCACGATCTGAGAGATCACGCCCTTGTTGCCGTGACGGCCAGCCATCTTGTCGCCCGGCTGGATCTTCCGCTTCACGGCCACGAAAACCTTGACCATCTTCATAACGCCAGGCGGCAGCTCGTCACCGCGCTGCAGCTTGTCGACCTTGTCCACGAAGCGCTGCTCGAGCCGCTTCTTGGCGTCGTCGTACTGCCGGCCGATGGCTTCGACCTCGCTCATGGCCTTCTCGTTCTTGAGCGCAATCTCCCACCACTGGCTGCGGGGCATCTCGTCGAGCATGGCCTCGCTGATCTTGGCGTCCTTCTTGACCGACTTCGGACCCTTCGCAGCGACCTTGTGCAGCAGCACGTCACGCAGACGGGCGAAGACGTTACGGTCCAGGATCGCCATTTCGTCGTCGCGGTCCTTGGCGAGACGCTCGATCTCCTCGCGCTCGATCGCCATGGCGCGCTCGTCTTTCTCGATGCCGTGGCGGTTGAACACCCGGACCTCGACGACCGTGCCGGCGACGCCCGGCGGCAGCTTCAGCGACGTATCCCGAACGTCGGACGCCTTCTCACCGAAGATGGCGCGCAGAAGCTTTTCTTCCGGCGTCATGGGGCTCTCGCCCTTCGGCGTGATCTTGCCCACGAGGATGTCGCCCGGCTGAACCTCGGCGCCGATATAGACGATACCCGCCTCGTCGAGGTTCTTCAGAGCCTCTTCGGAGACGTTCGGAATATCGCGCGTGATTTCCTCCGGTCCGAGCTTGGTGTCGCGTGCCATGACCTCGAACTCCTCGATATGGATCGAGGTGAAGACGTCATCGCGCACAACGCGCTCGGAGATGAGGATGGAGTCCTCGAAGTTGTAGCCCATCCACGGCATGAAGGCGACGAGCACGTTCTTGCCGAGCGCCAGCTCGCCAAGGTCGGTCGACGGGCCGTCGGCGATGATCTCACCGGCCTGGATGGCATCGCCCACACGCACCAGCGGCCGCTGGTTGATGCAGGTGTTCTGGTTCGAGCGCTGGAACTTGCGCAGATTATAGATGTCGACGCCCGACTTCGACGGGTCGGTCTCTTCCGTTGCGCGGATGACGATACGGGTGGCGTCCACCTGATCGACCACACCGGTCCGGCGCGCGCTGATCGCGGCGCCAGAATCCCGCGCCACCACGGACTCCATGCCCGTTCCCACAAGCGGAGCTTCCGCCATGAGCAACGGCACGGCCTGACGCTGCATGTTCGAACCCATCAGCGCGCGGTTGGCGTCGTCGTTCTCGAGGAACGGAATGAGCGCCGCGGCGACGGACACGAGCTGCTTGGGCGACACGTCGATGAGATCGACCCGCTCCTGCGGATACAGCTCCACGTCGCCCGCGTGACGGCAAACGACGAGATCTTCGACGAAGCTGCCGTCGTCCTTCAGCGCCGCGTTAGCCTGGGCGATGATGTAGCGCGCCTCTTCCATGGCGGAGAGATAGACCACCTCATCGGTCACCTTGCTCTTCACCACGCGCCGGTACGGGCTCTCGATGAAGCCGTACTTGTTCACCCGCGCGAAGGTAGCAAGCGAATTGATGAGACCGATATTCGGACCTTCGGGCGTCTCAATCGGGCAGATGCGGCCGTAATGAGTCGGGTGCACGTCGCGCACCTCGAAGCCCGCGCGCTCGCGCGTCAGACCACCCGGGCCAAGCGCCGACAGGCGCCGCTTGTGGGTGATCTCCGACAGCGGGTTGGTTTGGTCCATGAACTGCGACAGCTGCGAGGACCCGAAGAATTCGCGCACGGCGGCAGCAGCCGGCTTCGCGTTGATGAGGTCCTGCGGCATCACGGTATCGATGTCGACAGAGCTCATGCGCTCCTTGATGGCGCGCTCCATGCGCAGCAGGCCGACACGATACTGGTTCTCCATCAGCTCACCCACCGAGCGCACGCGCCGGTTGCCGAGATGATCGATGTCGTCGATTTCGCCCTTGCCGTCCCGCAAGCCGACCAGGGTCTTGATGACCGCGAGGATGTCCTCCTTGCGCAGCGTGCGTTTGGTGTCCGGCGCATCGAGGTCGAGGCGCATGTTCATCTTCACGCGGCCGACGGACGACAGGTCGTAGCGCTCGGCGTCGAAGAAGATGCCGTTGAAGAGGGTCTGCGCGGCTTCCGGCGTCGGCGGCTCGCCCGGACGCATCACCCGATAGATGTCGAGCAGTGCCTCGTCCGTGTTTGAATTCTTGTCGACCGCCAGCGTGTTGCGGATGAACGCGCCCACGTTGACATGGTCGATGTCGAGAACCTGGATTTCCTTGAGCTTCAGCTCCTTGAGGGTCTCCAGCAGCTTCTCGTCGATCTCCTCACCGGCCTCGCCGTAGATCTCGCCCGACTCCAGGTTGAGGATGTCTTCGGCCAGATAGCGGCCATAAAGATCCTCGTCCTTGACGAGCAGCTCTTTCAGGCCTTCTTCGGAGAGCTTCCGGGCCAGGCGTGCCGTGATCTTCCGGCCCGCCTCGATCGCCACCTTGCCGGTTTTGGCGTCGATAAGGTCCGTCGTCGGCTTGATGCCGCGCATACGATCGGCATTGAACGGCATCTTCCAGCCGTCCTTGGCCGCCTTCAGCGTGATCCGGTCGTAGAAGGTCGAGAGGATTTCCTCGTCGTCGAGCCCGAGCGCGTAAAGCAGCGTCGTCACCGGCAGCTTCCGGCGGCGGTCGATACGGACATAGACGATGTCCTTGGCGTCGAACTCGAAGTCGAGCCAGGACCCGCGATAGGGAATGATACGCGCCGCGAACAGCAGCTTGCCCGAGGAGTGCGTCTTGCCGCGGTCGTGGTCGAAGAACACACCCGGCGAACGGTGCATCTGCGAGACGATCACACGCTCGGTGCCGTTGATGACGAACGTGCCGTTCGAGGTCATCAGCGGCATGTCGCCCATATAGACGTCCTGCTCTTTGATGTCCTTGACGGAGCGCGCGCCGGTCTCCTCGTTCACATCGAACACGATGAGACGCAAGGTGACCTTCAGCGGCGCGGCGAAAGTCATGTCGCGCTGCTGGCACTCATCCACGTCGTATTTGGGCGCTTCGAACGCATAACGCACGAACTCTAGCTGAGCACGTTCGCCGAAGTCCTTGATTCGGAAACACAGAACGAAATACGGACTGCAGCCCCTCGTCCTCGCGGCCGCTTCCGGCTCGTCCACCATGAGGAATTGATCGTAGGACTGTTTCTGAACCTCGATGAGGTTTGGCATCTCGGCCACTTCGGTGATGTGGCCAAAAAATTTCCGATATCGCTTGTGACCGTTCGTTTGCGCCATGTGGTCCTCTCAAAGCTCGCCGCGACCGCTCTCCTAAACTCCCGCCTTGGCGGAAACTCAGGGGAACCGTCACGTCTTCGAATATGGATGGGTTAGGGGCCCGGGCCGACCCCTTCATATGGGGACGGTCCGGGCCTCCTTCAACCCAAGTCTTTAACTCAAGCCTACTTGACTCGACGGACGCGCCGGCGTCCTCAAGCTGCTTCTTGATCTTCTCGGCCTCGTCCTTGGCAACGCCTTCCTTGACCGGCTTCGGCGCACCCTCGACCAGGTCCTTGGCCTCTTTCAGGCCGAGGCTGGTGATCGCACGCACTTCCTTGATGACGTTGATTTTCTTGTCGCCAGCCCCGGTCAGAATGACGTCGAACTCGTCCTTCTCCTCGGCAGCGGCCGCATCGCCACCCGCGCCGCCGGCGACAGCCGCCACGGCAACCGGAGCGGCAGCGGACACGCCCCACTTCTCCTCAAGGATCTTGGCCAGTTCGGCCGCCTCGAGCACCGTCAGGCCCGAAAGATCGTCTGCAATTTTCTGAAGATCTGCCATTGTCTTATCCTCGTACGTTCAACTCTTGTGTTTCGATGTATGTCGTCAAAGGCCTACGCTGCGTCCTTCGAGCCATATGCACTGAAGACCCGCGCAAGCTGAGAGGCCGGTGCGCTGACCGTCCGGGCAATCTTGCCCGCCGGCGCCTGAAGCAGACCAACCAGCTTTCCACGCAGTTCGTCGAGCGAAGGCAGTTCGGCAAGCGAACCCACCCCCTTGGCATCGAGAACCGTGGGGCCCATCGCACCGCCGAGGATCACGAACTTGTCGTTCCCTTTGGCGAATTTGACGGCCACCTTCGGCGCCGTGACGGGATCGTCGGAATAAGCGAGGCACGTCGGCCCCGTCATGAGATCCGAAATTCCCTGGGCGTCGGTTCCATCCAGCGCGAGCTTCACGAGCCTGTTCTTCGCCACCTTGACCGAGCCGCCAGCTTCTCTCATGTCGCTGCGCAGCTTGGTCATATCGGACACCGAAAGACCCGCGTAGTGAGCCACGACGACCACGCCGGTATTGGCGAAGACATCGCTAAGCGCCGATACAACTTCGCGCTTTTCAGCTCTTTCCATGCTCACTCCGTTCTTTCAAACCCGCGAAGGCGTTGAGCCGGTGCGGGCTTAGGCCACACTGAGCCGCGAAACTTTCGGGGGAGGCATCGACGCCATCCCGCGAGCTTTCGCGGCACTCTGTTGCCTGTCCCGCTCGTCCGCGCAAAAACGCACGTGAGCCACATACGAGGTTCAACCGATCTTCCGGATGCGGCGGCGCCCTTGCGGGCAAAGTCCGCATCCCTCGAACCGTTTGTCTCCCGTCTCATGCAGGCCCTAAAGGCTTAAGCGGTTTCCCACACCTGCAATCTCGGACAGGTTTGGGCCGCACGGCGAACCGGACGGCCCTTCGGGACCAAAAGCCCCGAAACTCTTTCGACTAAGCGCCGCCGACGCTGGCGGGCTCGATCTTGATGCCGGGACCCATCGTCGAGGTCACGGCAATCTTCTTCAAAAACGTGCCTTTTGCGCCCGAGGGCTTGGCCTTGATCACCGCCTCGGCGAAAGCGCGAATATTGTCGATCAGCGCCTCCTTCGGTGAAGCTCGCCTTGCCGACGCGGCGTGAATGACGCCGGCCTTCTCGACGCGGAACTCCACGGCGCCGCCCTTGGCAGCCTTGACGGCTTCGGCAACATCGGTGGTCACGGTGCCGACCTTCGGGTTCGGCATCAGGCCGCGGGGCCCGAGCACCTTACCGAGACGGCCAACCAGCGGCATCATGTCGGGCGTCGCAATGCAGCGATCGAAGTCGATCGTGCCCTTCTGAACCTGCTCCACCAGATCCTCGGCGCCAACAACCTCGGCGCCCGCCTTCTTGGCTTCCTCGGCCTTGTCGCCCTTAGCGAATACGCCGACGCGAAGCGTGCGCCCCGAACCGTGCGGCAACTGGCAAACGCCGCGCACCATCTGGTCCGCATGGCGCGGATCGACACCGAGATTCATCGCGATTTCGATCGTCTCGTCGAACTTGGCCTTCGCAGCGCCCTTAAGCACCTTCACGGCCTCTTCGACACCGTAGAACTTGTCGTTGTCGACCGTCTCGGTCGCTGCACGAAACCTCTTCCCGGGCTTGCTCATCGTCTCTACTCCTGGACCTCAAGACCCATCGAACGGGCGGAGCCGGCGATGATCTTCATCGCTTGTTCGACGGAATTGGCATTCAAATCCTGCATCTTCGCCTCGGCGATTTCGCGCAGCTGATCCTGCGTGACCTTGCCGGCGACCGTGCGTCCCGGCTCCTTGGAGCCGCTCTTGGCCTTCGCCGCCTTCTTCAGGAGGTACGAGGCCGGCGGCGTCTTCGTCTCGAACGAGAACGACCGATCCGCGTAGACCGTAATCACGGTCGGGATCGGAGAGCCCGGCTCCACCTTCTGCGTCGCCGCATTGAAGGCTTTGCAGAACTCCTGAATGTTCACGCCACGCTGACCGAGCGCCGGACCGATCGGCGGCGAAGGATTCGCCTGCCCTGCCGGCACCTGCAGCTTGATGTAACCGTCAATCTTCTTCGCCATCCCAGTACGTCCTGCGTTTCATGTCTCGCGCGCTTGAAAATCAGCGCGCTCGTTAGAGTTTTTCCACCTGCGCGTATTCGAGCTCGACGGGCGTCGCCCGGCCGAAAATCGAAACTGCCACTTTGAGCCGCGCCCGCTCTTCGTCGACTTCTTCCACCAGACCGTTGAAGGATGCGAACGGGCCGTCGGCCACGCGCACCTGCTCCCCGATCTCGAAGGTCACGGACGGCTTCGGCCGCTCGACACCTTCCTGAACCTGCTGGAGGATGCGGCCTGCCTCCTCCTCGGTGATCGGAATGGGCTTGTTGTCCGTGCCCAGAAAGCCGGTCACCTTCGGCGTGTCCTTGATCAGATGGTAGGTCTCGTCGCTGAGCTCCATCTTCACCAGCACATAGCCCGGAAAGAACTTGCGCTCCGACGCCACCTTCCGGCCGCGCCGCATCTCCACGACTTCTTCCATGGGGACAAGCACTTCCTCGAACTGCTCGCCGAGTCCGGCGGACTCGGCCCGCTCCTTGATGGATTCGGCGACCTTCCGCTCGAAGTTCGAGTAGGCGTGGACGATATACCAGCGCATAGCCATAGGACTAAAGCTTCGACCTCCTAGAAAAATCTGATGCCGAGAATCAGCTGGACGACCGTGCCGAGCACCCAGTCCACACCGAGGAAGAAGAGCGCGGCGATGATCGACATGACGACGACCATGATCGTCGTGATGATCGTCTCACGCCGCGTCGGCCAGGTGACTTTCGACACCTCGGTGCGCACTTGCTGCAGAAACTCAAACGGATTCGTTCTCGCCATCTCGTTCTTACTCTCGGGAACCGCTTGTCCCGGCTTTCCTTAAACTCCGGACCGTGCGCCCCTGGCCGTCACCGCCAACCCGTGCCTCCGCGTCGTGGCAGGAGTGGAGGGACTCGAACCCCCAACCCCCGGTTTTGGAGACCGGTGCTCTAGCCAGTTGAGCTACACTCCTATCGTCCTCGTCGTCCTCAAACCAAATTCAATAATCAAACCAGCAGGCTAGAGGCCCAAGCTCTGGAGCGGGTGAAGGGAATCGAACCCTCATCGTCAGCTTGGAAGGCTGCTGCTCTACCATTGAGCTACACCCGCGACCGTCTTCCTCTGGCTCCACTGAGAGGTGGTGGAGGGGGTTGGATTCGAACCAACGTAGGCATAGCCAACGGGTTTACAGCCCGTCCCCTTTAGCCACTCGGGCACCCCTCCATAAGTCAAGAGCGTCAGATGGAATGACTGGTGATTTTAACCAAGCAAAAACACCCCGCCGTCGGCCGGCAGGGTCCGCAATAGCCGCTGTTTATGGGTAGCCAGGCGGTCCCTGTCAACTGTAAATCAGGGTCGAGCGCCTGGAATCCTTAGGATTTATGCTAGGCCTCTACCCGGCCGCCAATTTTCGCAATGAAAAGCACTTTCTCTATGACACAGCAAAAAGCAAGGCATTCCAAATTCGTAGGCCGCGGCGGCGGACACCGCTCCCGAAAACCGGCAAAGATACCGATTCCGACCGGGTGCAACTCTTCGGTATCCATGCGGTGGAGGCCGCCCTCGCCAATGATCGGCGCCCCGTCTACGCCATCCAGGCGACGGAGAACGCCGCCCACAAGCTTGCGCCCCTGATCGCCAAACGCGGCCTGGACCCGGAACGCGTACTGCCAAAGGCACTCGACCGGCAGCTCGGCGCCGATACGGTCCACCAAGGCGTGCTGCTGGAGGCGGGCCGCTCGATTCGCCGCTGGACGACCACCTGTCCGGAACGATTCTGGTGCTGGATCAGGTCACCGATCCCCACAATGGGGGCCGCGCTGCGGTCGGCGGCTGCCTTCGGTGCAAAGGGCCTTGTCATGACCCAACGGCACAGCCCTCCCCTCGGCGGCGTGTTGGCGAAGTCCGCAAGCGGCGCGCTGGACCTTGTCCCCATCGTGCAGGTTCGGAATCTGGCGGAAGGCTTGGCCGAGCTCGGCGAGCGTGGCGTGACCCGGTTGGGGCTGGCCGAAGAGGCCGAGCAGGCACTCGAGGACGTGCCCCTAAGCAACCCGCTCGCGCTTGTACTCGGGGCAGAAGGCCGGGGCTTGCGGCAGCTGACGCGGGAGCGCTGCGATGTGCTCTGCCGCATTTCGACGGCCAGCGCGCTGGCAAGCCTCAACGTATCGAACGCGGCGGCCATCGCCCTTCACTGGGCGCGGGTCAAAACCGCCTGAACGAAAACGAACGGGCGGGGGACGGCGCTCCCGCACCCTCCCCCTCACGTCCGGGAATCAACCAGTACGCACTGGAAGCTCAGATAGGCTAGTCGCAGAACCTGCGGCCGAACGAGTCGTACCAGCAGTTCCGCCGCCAATAGCAATTGCCGGGGCCGAGGTTGCAACCGCCCGCATAGGCGGGCTGCTTGTAATAGGCGTAGTAGTTCGGGTTCCGATAATAGTAGGCGCGCGGTGCCGGCACGCCACACGGCGCGACGCAAGGCGCTGCCGGGGCGACCACGGCGGGCCGCGCGACACAAGGCGAAACACAGGGGGCCGCGGCAGCAACGCGCGGCCGGCGCCAACGCCGGCGCAGCGGAATGGGCTGAGGCGTCGGCACGAGCACTTGGGCGCTACACCCATAGGCGGCGCCACACCCGGCCTCTGCCTCAGGCGCGGACATCAGGCTGAAGCCAGCCGCCACGATCACGGCGGCAACAACAGTCATCAGGATCTTCATCTTGGAACTCCACTCGGGGACTTACAGAGCAGCCGCCCTGGCCTCCCAGAGGCGGCGCGACTGACAAAACCGAGACTAGCGGAGCCAAGTATCGCTAAAGTTAATGCGATGAATTTAACGCAAGAAAAAGCATTGAGACAGGCTTAACAGCTGCTCCAAAACGGAACAACATTGCACAGTGAAAGAAGTTCTTCTCGAAATACGGCGAAAGTCTTGAGAGCCACGCGTGGCGGGCTCTACTTCATCGCGCGATCGACCCAGGCGTTCCCCGAACCACCACCATCGGAATAGTGGAAATAGGGCTCGCAGCGGGGGAAATCCTCGCCGGCCGTCGTGTACGGGCGGTAGAACCACCAATAGTTCCGGTCGAGGCAATGGGCTTCCGTGACCCGCTTCATATGGCCGAAGCCGATCAGCCCGCGGCTCGTCACGATCTCGGCCTGCTCGCCGCGCGCGCCGGGCCGTTCAGGCAACCGCAAGGGCGAGCACGAGGCCTGCGCCAAACGCAAACGCGAACCCCAATCTAAAGCCGGCCATGGTTGTCATCCCTTTTCGCGCCCCTTTGCGGCACCCCCGTTAAGCGTTCGGACTCTAAACGAAGCGAAAGGCGCGGGCAATCAAGGGAGTGCGCCGATTGCGCAACAGTCACGCAAGAAATGTCTGGGCATGTTATACCCGTTGAACCGTACACGGCCCCCCGCGCCGCGCGTGACCTCCACGCGACCACATCGTAAGTCAGAAGCTTTCGAAGGAGTATTCCCACATGGCGACTCAGAAATCCGAGACCGACGAGCTTG